>JAGGUE010000019.1 GCA_021158665.1 Candidatus Aenigmatarchaeota archaeon | reverse complement strand
CTATCTTCGTTATTCCAATCAACGTAAGGGATTTTGTTTTCAATCAATTCCTTGCAGATTCTTTTGGCGTTAACCTTTTCTTTCCATTTGCACTCGCAAAACAAAATCTCCTTCGTTTTTTCGTTCAAACCGACTATGTCTATCTCGTAAACCTCCTTTGTTTTAGGGATTTTTCCCCACTGTTTTCCGATTTTAATGAATTTATTTGGCATGAGGTTTGGAAGTATTTCTTCGCGGCATATAATCTCGAACCCCCCTCCAATGTAACTATTCAATTCGCTTTTTATCTTGGTTAAAAGATAAGGATCTCTTTTTTTATACTCTGATAAGCTTTTGTAAAAGAATCTAAACCAAAAGTTGATCAAGGGATGCTTTATATACATTATTCTCTTATTTCCGAGTAGTTGCCTTTCCATACCTACTATTTCAAAATAATTAACAAGCTCGTTCAACTGCCTTGTTATTCCCGTTTCTTTTTTTCTAAGAAATGATGCTATATCGCTTATTCTTGTGCACCCATTTGCTATTGCAGTAAGTATATCATAATATATGCCAGATCTTCTTCCAAACTCCATCGACAATATGGTCTCTACCTCATCTTCAAATACGCTATTTTCAACAAAAAAGAACTTTTCAATAACATCTTCAAATTTTTTTCCGTGAAGATTCTCATCCTCTATTGCGACATAATACCTGGGAAATCCTCCAAAAACAGAATAAACCTTTATAATATTCTCAAGATCTTGAATGTTAACTTCTCTGCACATCTTGATGCTATCGAAGAAGCTCAGCGGCTTTATATGCAACTTTCTTTTAACCCTCCCGTATAAAGGTTCTTTCGAACTTAGGAATAACTTTTTTACAAGACCTATCGTTGACCCTGAGAAGATAAAAAGCAGTTCTTTTCTTTCTTCGTTCAAGTCAATATACTTTTGCAATATTCCAAATATAGACTTATCGACGTGGATGAAATTTTGGAATTCATCGAAAACTACCGCTCCTTTAAATCTCTCGAAAATGATTTTAAAAAAATCGTCCCAGTTTTTAAGGCTTTCGAGCTCGGTAATCGTCTTTTTCTTTCTTAAATTTTCTTCGTATTCCTCAAGCAAGCTTTTACTCGTTTTGTCTTTGTTAACAAAAAAATAAAGGCCGTTGTTTGCAAGAAATTCTAAGATCAGTCTCGTCTTTCCTACCCGTCTCGACCCGTAAATTACGATTGAATATAATTTTTTTGATGATAGCATTATCGCCTCTTCCAACGCACTCTTTTCGCTTTCTCTATTAATGAATTTCATATATTCACCTATTGAATAATTCAGTAATTGAATATATTTAAACAAGTATTGTACCGTTAAGAATTTAAATGTTTTTTCTTAACCATTTTCTCCAAATCCCTCAAATCGAAGCAGTAAACCTTCCTTCCCTCGAACTCTCCGACGCGCCCGGAAAAGCTCTTGGCATGCGTCTCGCTTTTTCTTTTGTTAACATAAAGTTTAAATACTAACTAGAATTATACTAATTATGGTTAGTATAATCAGATATGAAGATTTGAAAAGATGGAAGAAAACGGGAAGATGGGTTTTAGTCTACGGTAGAAGAAAAACTGGAAAAACTTTTTTTGTAAAGAACTTTATTAAACATGATAAATATTTTTTTGTAGGAAGAGGTGGAAAAATTTTCGAAGGAAACGAAACTATTTCTTATGAAATTTTCTTAAGGGAAGTATTTGAAAACCTGAAAAATAATAAAACGGTCGTTATAGATGAGATACAGAGACTTCCAGAAGAGTTCTACGATAGATTACATGCGTTCGGAATAAAAGGTAATTTAATTGCGATTTCTTCTACTTTATGGATCGCGAAAAGATTATTGAGCAAAAAATCGCCTTTACTAGGGTTATTCTCCGAATTTAACCTCGGACTTATTGACGAAAGAGACGCATTAAGGAATCTTGCAAATAAAATAAAGAATTATAAAACGTTAGTGGAACTTTGTACATATTTACGAGAGCCATGGCTATTTTCATTATGGGAAGATAAAAAAGAAGAATTTTTGAGCGCAATGGCAATGAATACAAGAATATCGGTGCCCGCGCTTGTAGGAGAAATATTTTCTGAAGAAGAAAGAGAACTAACTGCTATTTATGAAGGTATTCTAAAAGCGGTAGCAGATGGAAAAAGAATTTCTGGGGAAATAGCAAAATACTTATATTCTTTGCGATTAATTCCGTTTCAAAACCCAAGCTGGGTGCATCCATATTTAAGAACATTATGTGATTTAGGTTTGCTTAAAAAAATAAAGGTGTTTAACAAGAAAAAACATTACTATTATAATACTTCTCCTGTCGTCGGTCTGTTTTATTATCTTGATGCCAAGTACGGTTTTTCTGAAAGAGACGTTTCCATTCAACAAATAGAAAAAATTACCCTAGAGAAACTCCCTTTTCACATCGAACAATTTTTTAGAAATTTACTTTCGAAAATTTTTGGATTATGGAGTGAGATTATTTCTACACCAACATATGAAATAGATATAGCACTTACTGATTTTAGAAAATTAAAAGTAATTGCAGAAGTAAAATGGAAAGAAAGAGTAAGTAAACGCGAGATAGAAATAATAGAAGAAAAACTTAATGAATTCAAACACGTGAAAAAATACTTGATCGTCCCAGAAAAAAATGCTCTGGAAAGAGAACCAAGAAATATAGAAATTTTAGATGTAGAAAAAATTTTGGAGATGGTAAAACTTAAAAATAAAGCAATGAAACAAAGAAAAAAGTTGTGATGGGTCATTTATAAATTTTTTGCTTTTCCCCACTTCCTGCCAATTTATCACCTTTCTCTCTTCTCCAGTCGTGGAATAAATGAGCCACACAACCCGCGAAAGTCATGACAGAAATCGCCAACTCCAGCTCGAACCACTCCCGCGGCTTGTATCTTATCACGATTTCCAGATTCCCCGTTTCATAAACCTCTCCAAATCCCTCAAATCGAAGCAGTAAACCTTCCTTCCATCGAACTCTTCAATTTTCTCCTTAAAACTCCTGGCAAATATGGCAATACTTTCCTTTCTATCTTCGTTATTCCAATCAACGTAAGGGATTTTGTTTTCAATCAATT
>JAGGUE010000070.1 GCA_021158665.1 Candidatus Aenigmatarchaeota archaeon | reverse complement strand
TGTAAATATTCAATGGGCCGGGCGAGATTTTCATGCAACCTTTTTCTTTCAGTTTTGAAAAAGACTCGCGGAAAAAGAAAGATTTATTTATAATTGGTGAACTCCTCCTGCTCCGTTCTCGTCGGAGTTCAATTATTTTATCTTCTTTTGTTGAACTCCTCCTGCGATTCCGATGGTCTTTTTCTTTTCTTTTTAATATATGCGAAACGAAGTTTCGCCCGAGTTTCTCTCTTTTTAAGAGAGAAAGGTATTTTGAACTCGCGACCTCCAGTTCGCTTAGCTGCCTTATAAGACATACGCAAGCGCGAGAAGCGGATTTGTTTTTGCCAATGGCGCTCTAACCAGGCTAAGCTACCGGCCCAGTAAATTATTTTAAAAGTAAAAGAATTTAAAATATTTATGGTGACGGAATCCAGACAAAAATTAATTTATGAAGTCAATGAAAACTTGAATTCGGCGGGATTTGAGTCATATTACTATAATGGCGTATGCTTCGATATAGTCGCCAAAAATAAGAGAAATGAAAAGGACTTATTATTTCTGAAAATATTATTTAACATAGATTCTATTCAATTTCAGCAAGCAAAAAATCTGAAAATATTATCAAATATGTTAAATGCTTTTGCGTGTATTGTCGGTGTTCAAACGAGATACGAAAAACTAAAAAATAATGTTATTTATGAAAGGTTTGGCTTGCCGAGTTTTACATCACAAACATTAAAAAATATTTTATTAAATAAATTGCCGTTTTTATTCAGAACGAGAGGCGGATTGTTCACTGAAATAAATCCAGAAAAATTAAAGAAGGCGAGAAAAAAAAGAAATATTACGCAAAAAGAGCTGGCAGACATGATAGGCATCACGAAAAAAAGCATTTATGAACATGAAAAAAATAAAATGAAGGCGCTTTTCTTCGTTGCGGTAAAAATTGAGCAGGTGCTTGGCGCAAAGGTGTCTGAGCCGTTGGAATTTAGTAACAAAAAATTCATTTATGAGCAAAATACACCCATAACGCGGTTAGAGAATGAGGTTTTATATTATTTTAAGAAAATTGGTTTCGAGACATCACTCGTTTACAAGACACCATTCAATATCATCGCCAAGGAAAATAACATAATCTTTGGATATATCGAGAAAAATAGAAAAGAAACTGAAAAAATTGTAAACAATTTAAAAAAAATTTCTGATATTTTAAGAAAGCCGTCTTTAATTATAACGAATAAAAAATACGAGGCCGATTACGAAGTCCCTTTAATTGAAAAGCGAGAACTGAAACATATCAGAAGCCCGAAAGAGTTGATAAAAAACATTGAGGCGATACGATGCCTATAAATGAACTTTCTTTGAGGATGAAAATTTTATTGACGTCAGCATTACTATTGCTTGCCGTGGCAACATTTTCACTCACAATAAAAGCTATAAAGGAATTTACACCTTATATACAATTTAGTGGAATGGAACTTATTGAAAATTCAACGGCGGGTTATGAATTAAAAACGGTTAAAGATGCCTTTGACTTTGTCAAGTCAATCGAAAGCAACGGAACACTGACATTGCAAGATTTAAAGAGCAATCCGGAATGTGACGGGTACGAATATGGTATTTATGTTAATAATAAGAATATAAAATATGTTATATGCCAGAATGGTAAATATCAAAAATATAAACCAGTACCGTTTGGTATAGAGCAGTTGAGAGGACAATTAAATTTATTTTTAGATAATATTGAAAAGGCGGCGAGAGAATTTATAACGCGGTGATACGAAATGAGCCCAAAGAAGAAATTTTTTGTATTTTTAATAGCGGTCATAATTATTTTATGTGCTTTGGTGTACAGATCATTGTTTGGAATGGACACTATCAGTCTCATTTATATAATAATGATAGTTATCATAGGATACGGTCTGATAGATTTCTTCTTATAACCTGTTTTCAGGACGACCGTTAAGCTTTTAAATATTATTGCGTAGTATACTTTCATACACAGTCAGGGTGAAAAAAATGAACGGAGCTAGTTTGGCCGGACAACCGATTTTAATTTTGCCAGAAGGCACATTAAGGCAGACTGGCAAAGACGCTCAGAAAAAAAATATAGCTGCGGCAAAGGTAATAGCGGATTCTATAAGAACAACGCTGGGACCGAGAGGTATGGACAAGATGCTCGTTTCGAGCATAGGCGATGTTACGATAACAAATGATGGAGTGACGATACTGGACGAGATGGAAATCGAGCATCCGGCGGCAAAGATGATGGTAGAGATAGCAAAAACGCAGGAAGAAGAGGTCGGTGATGGAACGACAACGGCGGTGGTGCTCGCGGGCGAACTTCTGAAAAAGTCGGAGGAATTGCTCGATCAGAATATACACCCGATACTGATCGCGAAGGGATTCAAAATGGCCAGCACAAAGGCGTTGGAAATACTCGACGAGATCGGTAATAAAATTGATATAAACGATGACGAAGGCATGGAAAAAATAGCCATGACTGCGATGACAGGAAAGAGCGGCGAAACCGCGAAAGAGAGTTTGGCAAAAATTGCAGTTCAGGCAATAAAGATGGTTTCAGAAAACGGAAGAGAAAAAATAAACAAAGACGATATTAAAATAGAGAAAAAACAAGGGGGAAGCATAGACGAGACAGAATTGATAAAGGGGCTTGTCATAGACAAGGAAGTTGTTCACTCGGGCATGCCAAAACGGGTTAAAGACGCAAAGATTCTGTTAATAGACATGGCGTTAGAGGTCAAGTCAACAGAAACGGACGCAAAAATAGAAATTACATCTCCAGACCAGATGCAGGGCTTTCTCGACCAAGAATCAAAGATGCTTAAAGAAATGGCAAACAAGATCATAAAAACCGGGTGCAGCGTTGTCTTTTGCCAGAAAGGTATCGACGATATCGTTCAGCACTATCTGGCAAAGAGTAAGATTCTTGCCGCAAGAAGGGTAAAAGAAAGTGATATGAGTAAATTGGCAAAAGCTACCGGAGCGACGATCGTAACAAATATAGACGAGATTACAGAAGACGACCTGGGATTTGCTGGCATAGTTGAGGAAAAGAAGATAGCCGGAGAAGAGATGATTTTTGTAAAAGAATGCAAAAATCCAAAGGCCGTATCGATTTTGATAAGGGGCGGCACAGAGCATGTTGTGGACGAGGCAAAAAGAGCAATGGAAGACGCGGTACTTGGAGTGATATCTACCATAGAGCTCGGTAAGGTGGTTGTCGGAGGAGGTGCGATAGAAATTGAGCTTGCGAAGAAATTGAGAGAATACGCGGATTCTGTAGGAGGGAGAGAACAGCTGGCGATAAACAAATTTGCAGAAGCAGTTGAAATTATCCCGAGAACATTGGCAGAATCGGCGGGCATGGACTCCATTGATGTATTAGTAGAATTGGTGGCAGAACACGAAAAAGGAAATCAATATGCCGGTATTGACGTGATACGCGGAAAAATCTCTGATATGAAGGAACTCGGAGTATTGGAACCATTAAAGATAAAAACACAGGCAATTAAATCGGCATCGGAAGCGGCGGAGATGATTCTAAGAATCGATGACGTTGTAACAGCGGGCAAATCGAAATCAATGCCTTCTGGCCCGGGCGCTGGAATGCAACCCGGAGGAATGCCAGAATATTAAAATCTGGTTTAAATTTTTTGATTTTTTTATTTATTTTCTATTTTTTAGAAAAAATACATGTCGCTTAAAACGGTGGTGCATTCAAAGATTTACTTTAACTTTTTAAACTTTTCTATTCTATTATAGATGTGTTGTGATTAAAATGAATCTCATATATGCTGCATTACTGCTTCACTCGGGAAAGAAAGAAATCAACGAAGAAAATCTGAAAAAGGTTATCGATTCGACGGGCGAGAAAGTAGACGATGCCCAAATCAAGGCATTGGTCACCGCTCTTGAAGGCGTAAACATAGACGAGGCAATTCAGAAATCGGCGATGCCAACAACAGTTGCCGCACCTCCTTCACAGGCAGAAAAGGAAGAAAAGAAAAAAGAGGAAGAAAAACCAGAAGAGGCTGAAAAGAAGGCAGAAGAGGCCGCGAGTGGGTTGTCATCATTGTTCGGATAATTTATTTCTTATTTTTT
>JAGGUE010000001.1 GCA_021158665.1 Candidatus Aenigmatarchaeota archaeon | reverse complement strand
TACCAGAACTGACAAAACAGCAGAAAGAGATTACCGGGATTCTAAAGATTATAGTGCCTAACTGGGTAGTTTAGTATTTTATCTTTTCAAAACATTTTCAACCTCCGACATAGGTTCTTTTAGATACCGGGAACCATCTCGCCATGCTTTCTATTATCTCGTCCTCGAGTCTGACGCCAGACGCGACTATATCGGTCAAGGTTACAATGCCAACCAGTTTATCATTTTCAACTACCGGCAACTTTTTGATTTTATTTTCTGTCATAATTCTCGCGGCCTCCTCCACGCTTCTATTCGGTGAAATCGTTATAACATTTTTTGTCATGATGCTTTCTATTGGATTGCTGAGTTTTCTGTCTTTTTCGACGATTCTTGACAGGATATCCCGCTCGGTGACCAACCCGACTATTTTGTCATCGTCAACGATGACGACAGAACCGGCATAATTTTCAACCATCAGGTCGAGCGTATCTTTTATCGTGGCGTTTTTGGTAAGCGTCAATACGTTCCTTTTCATTATATCTCTCACGATCATTTAAAACCACTTCATAATTATGTTAATTTACTTATTTATATAAACATATCTCCGCCAAAAAACCAAAGAACGAAGGCGCGGAACCGAGAACAGTCGAATGGGTTAAAGACGCGCATCTGTCGCGAGTGATCGGCAAACATTAAATCTGCGCGTCCCAAAAATCATATTTGGCGCGCATTACATAAAAATCACGCCCGTAATGCCCGGCAAAGCGGAAAATCAAAGACACAAAAAGGTTTAAAAACTTTATATATATAAATTAACTTAGGAGTAGTAAGTGAAACGATATGGCAAACGTGTTGAATGTAAAGCAATCGGTAATGGATGCGTTGAAGACGATAGGTCTGAATTTATACGAAAGGAGATTGTGGGTTTCACTGCTTTCAAAGGTGAACTCCACCGCGGGAGAGCTCGCGGACCTGTCAAATGTTCCTCGCTCTCGCTGTTACGATGTTCTCGAGTCGCTGGCCGACAAGGGGTTCGTCATCATTCAGCCGGCCAAGCCGATGCGATACGTGGCGATAAGGCCGAAAGAAGCGCTAGAAAGGGCGAAGAAAAGAATCATGCAGAAAACGGATGATTTGATCAAAAGAATAAACAGAATGCAGTCGAGCGAAGTCGTGAAAGATCTGGAAAAGATTTACAACGACTCGATAAAGATCGTAAAACCGGAGGACCTTTCCGGGGCGCTCAGGGGAAGGGATGCCCTGTTCGAGCAGATGGATTCGATAATAGGAAACGCGAAAAAATCCGTTAACTACCTGACAACGGAGAACGGATTAATCGAAATGTATGAGAGGCACGGAAAATTGCTGCAGAAGATATCGAAAAACGGCGTGGAAATAAAAATAGCCGCGCCCGTGAGCAAAAAAAATGAAAAACACGCGAGAGAGCTGTCAAAGTTCGCGCAAGTCAGGAGAATAGACGGGATTAAGTACATCGGAGACATCGGCTCGCGCGCGTGCTCTGTCGACGGCAAACACTTTTTGATGAGTTTGACAAGCGATGCCAAAACAAAGCCGAACGAGGATTTGGCATTCTGGACACAGTCGGACCACGCGGCAGTTGAATTCTTCGAGCCCATGTTTAAAATGATATGGGAAAACGGAAGAAAAATATAATTCTTTTCGAATAACCAAAAACTTATTTCAAACGCCTGTGCCTGAAATTTTCATCTATCATCTTTCTCACGGAGTCCCTTATCGCTTCCGACCTGCTCGGATAGTTGCCCTTCTTCACGAGCATGTCTATTTTCTTGACATGGTCTTCTGTCAGCCTTATCTGAACGGTCATCATCACCATAAAACCACAATACAATCACTTTGTAATAGTAAATATAACCGAAAACTTTAAAAAGTTTACTACGATGGAGTTGCTAATCATAGATCGAACGCGACAAAATCGCGGGGTCTTGAAATCTCGGTTATCTGCCGGGCGGTATGCCCGGCAATTTTGCCGATGAATTTTAGAGGTAAAAATCTTATCTAACATTAGTTTCCAAATGGAAACCAAAGTTTTAAATATTGGTTTCCTAATATATCCTTATGAAAGAGCTTGAGGAAATAATAAAATTGTTGAATCCGTGGTGGAAAGACGGAAGTGTTAGCAAAGAGCTTGCAAAACCTTACAAAAGAAGGGTCTTTAACAAAATTCTTGACGAACTGGATTACAGGCAAATAGTGATATTATCTGGATTAAGAAGGGTTGGGAAAACGACGCTGCTTTACCAAAATATTGAGCAATTATTGAAAAAGATTGAACCGAAACATATTTTATATTTCAACTTTGATAAACGAGTCAAGGAATTGATTGAAATTTTTAATACATATTCCCGGTTAACAAATGTCAACTGGAAAAAAGAAAAAATTTTTGTTTTCTTCGATGAAATAGCAAAACTCGGTGCATGGGCAAGCAAAATTAAGTTAATTTATGACGCGTTTCCAAACATAAAGTTCGTCGTCTCGTCTTCCAGCAGCATTGGGCTGGAACAAGAGGCCATGGAAAATCTTGCCGGAAGATATTTTCTTATGAACATAAAGCCGTTGAGCTTTGTCGAATATCTCGAATTAAAAGGAAAAAACAGGTTTTTAGAAAATTCAGAGCTGTGGAGAAAAGAAATTAAAAAAGAGTTTGAATCTTATTTGCTAAGAAGTTTTCCGGAAATAATCGAATGGAAAGACGAGCTTTTAATTAAAGATTATTTGCGAACAACAATAATTGATAAAGTTATAAAGAGTGATCTCCCGGAAAAATTTGAGAATGTTAATAACGACTTACTCTTTAATTTGCTGGACATATTTTATACCGAACCGGGGATGCATTTGGATTATGACGGTATCTCAAAAAAATTAAGAATAAGCAAAAAAAGCCTCATTCGTCATATATTTTATCTTGAATTTTCTTATTTATTAAAGAGAATAAAAAACTTTAGGATAAATACGCTCACTTCTTCGAAAAAATTACAAAGGATATATCCAACCTGGTGGACATTGTCGTATTGTTATACCAATAACTATGATAAAATAATGGAAAATGTAGTTGCAAGTTCTATAGATGCTAAATATTATTGGAGAAAAGATGGAAAAGAAATAGATTTTTTGCTTGTTAAAGGAAAAAAGGTTATACCGATTGAGGTTAAAAACAAGAGAGAATTGACAAAAAATGAATTAAAAAATATGAAATATTTCATGGAAAAATACAAAATAAAACAAGGGTTTGTAATTTATAATGGAAAGGAGCGGGAAATCGAGATAAATAAAAACAAGAAAATAAAGTTCATCCCCCTGTGGAAATGGCTTCTCGGGGTTTGAATTTTTATCATGAATTTAGATTTATACTTCCGATTGCAAACAGAAATTTTTTTACATAAAAACAGTTAAGAAAGCTATCCGGTTTGAGGAATCTCTGAAAATATTAAGTTTAGTTATTTATTGCCCTGCTTTTAACTTTTGGTTGCGGGAAGTCCCCTTCCTTTAGGTGGGGGATGAGAGCAACCGTAAACTATTTATAGTTATCTAACTATCTATATAATATGAAATTGAAATGTAAAAGATGTGGACATGAATG
>JAGGUE010000052.1 GCA_021158665.1 Candidatus Aenigmatarchaeota archaeon | reverse complement strand
GTCGTTGAAACAGGAAGCCCTATCCTTTAGGGTAGGGTAGTTCACCTTCAATCTACGTTTTTATAAAAGATGCCCGGGGCAAGAAAGACGAAACCGGAGAGACCGGGCGAGCAGAAAAAATAGAAGAAGGCGGCGTTCCGGAGGGCGGTGCCAAAAAAAGCGAGGAACTTGACAAAATATACGATTTTGAAGAAAGAAACGATAATTCGCCATTCCCGTAATCGATATGGGCCCGTTTTCTAAAACGAGCGAACACTAGCACACCCCAATCTTTCCGCGTGCCAGGTCCGTGCATAACTTCTGTATGTTCGCAAGCTCTCTGTCCACGACTTCGTTTACTTCTTTCCTTATATCATCTATTGAGCCGTTTTTCGGGATAACCTGCGCGGCGGCAATCTTTGGATGGTCGATCGGCTTTCCTATCTGCGAAAGCAGCCACACATAAACCTCCTTTACTTCAACGGCGTTGTAAATCTCGTTCGCTATCCTGTGGCTGAGCACATTGTATATCTTGCCGACGTGGCTGACCGGATTTTTCCCGGCGGCGGCCTCGCTTCCGATCGGCCTGTTCAGGGGAATTATTCCGTTGACCCTGTTTCCCCTCCCCACCTGGCCGCAGTCGGCGTCCTCGGCGCAGGTTCCCGTGACCGTCATGTAAATGCCTCCGATGCCGCGGCCCCTTTTATCCAGCGTATTAACATAAATAAAGGGTTTGTAATCTGTCTTATCATTTACGAAATTCTTAATCTGTTCCAATAACTCCTCTTTCTTTCTGAAATAGTCATTCTCGTCTTTCACGAACCTGTCAACCAAGGGCATTGCAATCGTTAAGTGCAGCTCGCCGTTTGTTCTCAATCCCATGACCTTTACGTCTTCGCCGGACTCTGGGAAATCTTTTTTAAACTGCTTTGAGTTAAGAAATTTTTCGGTTTCAAGCACTATCTTTTCTGTCTGCGTAAGTGGCGCGAAACCAACGGCGGCGGACGTGTCATTGGCTCCGAGTATTTCATCGCCGCGCTTGAATATGTCCCGCAATGCGGCAGAGCCTCTCTTGAGTTCATTCTGATATTTCATGTCCTTCTCCGGGTCAACAAATCTCAGGTTTTCTTTTAGCCATTTTTTTGCCGTGTTTATGGCAATCCCGTTAACGTCTACCTCCCGACCCTCTACCTCAAACGTCGCCCGGTCGCCTATCACCATGAGCATGGGCTTTTTTATCTCGCCGCCGCCAAACTTCTGCTCAGCCTCGCCGGCAACGAGCAGGCTTTTATCAATATTATGATGAAATATTCTTCCAAACTTATTCAGATATTCCTTGCATAATTCAACAGAAATCTGGTTCATCATGGAATCGCAGATCGTATCCGGATGGCCGATTCCCTTTCTTTCAACAACCTCGACCTTATGTTCTTCTATCGGCAACGCCTTCAATTCTTCAACAACTATGTTTCGCATGGTAAATAATTATGCGGTTAAACTTTTAAATGTTAGAAAGAATCAATCCGCCCGGCGAACGAAGTTGGGCATTATCTCCGGCCGCCGCGACGCATTTTTAAGAAGCCTTTTATTTTTTCGGCAACTAATCCTCAATGTAAACTACTCCCATCTTACGCATGGAGCTTCATAGGTCATGAGACCTAAATGGTGGTTTACGCACCACTTAGCACTGGGGGGCGTTGCCCCAATGCCAATGTTCGCGGATACATTTTAGCACTGGAATCTTCATTAATGCTTTTGGCAACCCGCATAATTATATTTTTAGAAAGAACGTATTTATATGTTTCCATCGATTCCGTCACCCTTTCGGATGGAGTCTCCTCGAGGTGTTTAAGATGAAAAATCTTTATGATGAAATCGTTTCAAAAATTCTTTCCGGAGAAGTAAAAAAAGAAAATTTTGAAAAGGCGAAGTCAAAGCTGGCAAAAAAATACATGCTCGATAAAATACCAAAAAATGCCGACATAATAGGGTTCATAGAAAAACGGGGTTTTTCCAGAGAAAAGATAAAAAAGCTGAAGGAGTTCCTGCTAACAAAACCGGTGAGAACCGGTTCTGGCGTTTCCGTGATCGCGGTTATGAAAAAGGGGAGATGCCCCGGAAAATGCGTATACTGCCCGAGAGGAAGTAATGCGCCGCAGAGCTATACGGGCGTCGAGCCGGCGACGCTGAGGGCGAAGATGGCAAACTATGACCCGTACAAGCAGGTTGCGAACAGAATTCGCCAATTGGAGATAACCGGCCATCGGACCGACAAATGCGAGCTCATAATAATGGGCGGGACATTTCCAGCCCTGCAAAAAAATGAGCAGGAAAACTTCGTAATGAGGTGTTTGGACGCGATGAACGGAAAAAACGGAAAGACCCTGAAACGCGCGCAAAAGATGAACGAGTCTGCAAAACATCGCTGCGTTGGGCTGACAATTGAGACCAGGCCGGATTACTGCGGCAGGGAACATATAAATCAAATGCTGAAGTTGGGAGCGACGCGCGTGGAGATAGGCGTTCAGACCCTGGACAATGAAATTTTGAGAATTGTCAACAGGGGTCATGACGCGAATGAAACGGCCGAGGCGACCCGGCTTTTGAAAGACTGTGGCCTGAAATGCTGCTACCATATGATGCCCGGTTTGACCGGGCTTTACGGAAAAATAGATATGGAAATGGAAAAGAAAAATTTTGATGAAATTTTTTCGAACCCGGACTTTAGGCCCGACATGTTAAAAATATACCCGACGCTCGTAATCCCAGGCACAAAGCTTTTCGGCATGTGGAAACGGGGAAGATACAAACCGATGACGGTTGAGCAGGCAATCGAGTTAATTCTTTATGTCAAAAGTATCGTTCCAAAATATGTCAGGATTCAGAGGGTGCAGAGAGACATCTCGTCCAAAAAAATTGTTGCAGGACCAGTATTGACGAACCTGAGGCAAAAGATACAAGAAGAGATGAGAAGAAAAAACATAACATGCAACTGCATCAGGTGCAGAGAGGTTGGACACCGAACCAAAAGGCCTGAAAAAATAACACTTCAAAAGATGGCGTACGATGCTTCTCGCGGCAAAGAGTTCTTCATAAGTTATGAGGATGTCAAAAACGATATACTCATAGGTTATCTGCGATTGAGAATACCGCACAAGCCGTTTAGAAAGGAATTGAAAAACGCCGCATTGGTTAGGGAATTGCACGTCTACGGAGAAGAGGTTTCCATAGGTCTCAGGGAAAAAGAAAAATGGCAGCACCGCGGCTATGGAAAAAAACTGCTTGAAAAAGCGGAGCAAATTGCGAGGCAGTATGGCATGAAAAAAATAGCAGTAACGAGCGGGGTTGGGGCCAGAAAATATTATGAGAAATTCTGCTATAGATTAGTTGGGGCATATATGGTTAAAAATATCTGAGCATTTCGATATAATTTTTTCCACCACGACGCTTTGTGTCCGAACCCAAATCTCTAAAAATTGCGGCATCTTCGCGCAAGGCTAAAAACTTTTAAATTCAGAAACCAATTAAATTTTAGGTGAGAACATGATAGGAACGGGAATTGACGTGGCGATCGGGCTGTTTTTGTGCCTGGCATTCAGCCATTACACGGGACTCGCGAGAAAAGCGGAAAAAGCATTCAAGTGGATATCAGCGGGCGCGGTGTCGTTTTTGCTGGCAGGCGTTTTTGAACTGACGCCGATAATATCGGGATTCGTCACGGCCGGAACGCTTAACTACGGCTTTGCGCTGTTCGCGGTAGTTGGATGGATTCTGGTGATGATAGGAGCATTGTGGGCGCTTTACCAGTTGCTGACAGAATAGTGCATTTGTTTTTTTTAGTTTTTCAACTTTTTCGTCGGACGGTTCATCGTCGCCTCACGGCGCTCCGACTGGCTGCGTGGACCGTCACGTCTCATCGTAGAT
Source organism: Candidatus Aenigmatarchaeota archaeon (assembly GCA_021158665.1). GTDB lineage: Archaea > Aenigmatarchaeota > Aenigmatarchaeia > GW2011-AR5 > JAHLMP01 > JAGGUE01. The sequence continues at coordinate 6,572 of JAGGUE010000052.1, read as the reverse complement.
ATTGTCCGAGAAAAACCGCTAACTCTAAAAAAATATTTAAATATCAAAATACAATAGATTATTCATGGCAATAACGAAAGGTATCTCTCCTTTGATCGCCACCGTTCTGTTGATCGCGTTTACAATGGCCATAGCCGGGATCATGGCAACGTGGGCAACATCGTTTGTCCAGACAAAGATCACGGAGACCAAGAACCAGTCGGAAGCGATGTGCACCGGGGTAAACTTCAGAATATCTGATGCCAGAATAGTCGATGGGAAAGGGTACGTGATCGGTGAGAATCTGGGCACGCACGCGCTAAAAGATTTTGTTGGATATGTTTATTATAATGACCCGTCAAAAAATCATGACGCCAATCTGACGCCTTCTAATATTACATTAGAAAGCGGCGAGACTTATACGTTTACCTTTACCAACCAGTCTGCGAACCCGGTTGAAATAAAGGTTACCGCGACAAACTGCCCGTCGTCTGCAATTAAAATTGCGATAACAACCGGGTGAATCTTTCATTTTCTCATGAGCAGGCGGCAAGTATAGCAATTGCCGATGCGATAAAAACCATGACAAACATTTAAAGGGTTTTCCCGATCACCCCTGCCCGAGGCGCGCCTCTTCTCGCGAAAGTTATATAAATTGCTTCTCCAAATACTTTATCATTATTTTAAATAAAATCTTCTTCGAGGAGGATTTTTCAAGCAGTTATCACAATGTTTTTGAAAAAACGTGAACGGTCATGGAAAACAAAAAAATACCGGAAATCAACATAGGCGTATTCGGTCACGTTGACCACGGAAAGACTACATTGGTTCAGGCATTGACTGGAAAGCGAACGGACATGCACAGCGAAGAACAAAAACGCGGAATAACGATTCGCCTCGGTTATGCGGACGCGACATTCTACAAATGCCCGAAGTGCGAGGACTATCCATATTCGCCCACCGAAACATGCCCAAAATGCTTTTCCAAATGCTCCATTCTGAGAACGGTATCGTTCGTTGACGCTCCCGGACATGAAACGCTAATGGCGACCGTGCTGTCCGGAACCGCTCTTATTGACGGTGCATTGCTCGTAATAGATGCCAGGGAAGGGATAAGGGAACAGACAAAAGAGCATCTTCTCGCGCTGAATATAGCGGGAATTAGAAACATCGTCATCGTCCAGAATAAAATCGATCTTGTCGGCGAGGAAGAAGCGGAAAAAAATTATAAAGAAATAAAAGATTTGGTCAAAGGGACGTGCGCGGAAAATTCGCCGATCATACCCGTGTCCGCGCAACAAAATATAAACATAGACGCCCTGATATGTGCAATCGAAGAGCACATACCAACGCCGGAAAAGAAGGATTACGGAGACGCGAAATTTTTGATAGCGAGGAGTTTTGATGTCAACATGCCCGGGACGCCAATAGACAAACTGCGCGGAGGGGTTATCGGCGGCTCGCTCGTTCGCGGGAGACTGAAAATCGGCGATGAGATAGAAATCAAGCCCGGGGCTTTCATTGGCAATGGCTGGAAAACATTGAAAACAAGGGTCGCGTGCATACGGCAGGCGAATCGAGAACTGGAGGAGTGCAGGCCCGGCGGTTTGATCGGTCTGGAGACAGAGCTCGACCCGTCTCTGACGAAAGCCGATTCATTGGCGGGAAACGTCGCCGGATTTAATTTGCCCGACACTTTGAAAGAGGTCGATTTGAGGCACACCCTGATAGTTAAAACAGAACTAAAAAAGGGCGAATCCTTATTAATAACGCATGGCGTCACGAGAACAATCGGCACCATCGCTCGGGCTCAAAACGGAAGAATAAAGCTGAATCTAAAGATACCGATATGCGCAAATCCGAACGAAAGAGTTGTTTTGTCAAAGCAGATAAGCGGTGTATGGCACCTGATAGGCTACGGAGAAATAATTTGATTTGCGGCGCGCCAGGGCTTTTCCGCTATTAAGAGTTAGAACATTATCATATAAACGCCCAATATTAAAAGAACGAGCCCGATTAAAATGCCCAAGCTCGTGAACTCTCCGGGCTGGTATTTACTAATTGCGGGAAATTTCAATGTTAAAAATCCCCCCATTAGCACGAAAATTATTCCGAAGAATTTTTTCAACAGGACCATAAGAGTGATATGGCTGATAAGCAGCCACCCGCCGGCACCCGTGAATACCAGGCCGATAACGATGAGAATAAATGCGTCTCTGTCGTTTTTCTTTGATTTGCCCAGCAGATATATGGCAAAAATACCAACCGCTATCAGGACGGACCCGACTATCTGCGAAAGCATGATATTTTATTTAACGATATATTATTTAAAATAATCGCAGTTATAAATAATTATGAGAAAGGACACTTTGCCAAAACTCACGGAAGCCGCTTTGATTATTCTCGCGTTTTTGTGCTTGTCGTTTATATTCGTTTTTTTGTCAAATAGTTATTTGGTTGCCTTCTCGATTTCCCTGCTCATAATATCATTTTTTCTTTTAACAACATCGATAGAAACATTTTATGCATCGTGGAAATTCCTGGTCGCAATGGTTATATTATTTGTGGGTGGGGGCATCGCGGGCTCATTTTTATTTGATTGGAAGCTAATAGATGCGTCTTTAATCTCGCTTTTTATGGCATCGCTACTAACCTTTATATTTGTAATGTTTTTATTATTAAATAAATAGAGACCGCGTTCAATACCCGGCATGGTGAACGAATCGCAAACCTCCCCAAATTTTTATCAAAAATTTACCGACGCATCCACGCGTTCAAGTTCTCGCTTGCCGCGCTTTATTCTCCGGAACCGCCACGCGCGAATGCCGTTGCCCGGCTTTCATTTATCGCGCGCATTTAAAATAGCCATTGATATGGGAGAACGATAGGTTTATATAAATGATTTGAAATTATTATTATGCGAGTTGGGAAAAAATGGTATAGAAGCGTCTGGTTTTCTGATAATAAGATTTGTTTCATCGACCAAACCAAATTGCCGTTTGAGTTTGAGGTTCGCGAAGCAAAAAATTATAAAGAGGTTGTTTCGGCAATAAAGTCGATGAAAATCAGGGGAGCTAGCGCGATAGGCGCCGCCGGAGCTTATGGCATCGCGCAGGCATTTGCGCTCGGTGACCGGAATTATGTGAAAAGGGCAAAGCTCGCGTTGGAAAAATCGAGACCGACTGCAAGGGACCTGACATGCGCGACAAACGCGGTATTTTCAAGGGCAAAAAACGATCCGAAAAACGCGGTTCGCGAGGCAGAGAAATTTGTTAATAACACGGTCGAAAACTGCAAGAAGATAGGGGAGTACGGAAAAAGATTGATAAGAAAACGCGAAAAGAATGGGCGCGGCGCGGTGAAAGTTTTGACTCATTGCAATGCGGGCTGGCTCGCCTCCGTTGACTGGGGCACGTCGCTGTCGCCGATATACATGGCGGATAAAGACGGCAAAAACGTTTTCGTTTATGTGAGCGAGACCAGACCGAGAATGCAGGGGGCAAAGCTTACGGCATGGGAGCTGAGCAATGCCGGAATAAAACACGAGATAATATGCGACTCGGCAAGCGCGTATTTCATGAGCGACGTTGACCTTGTCATAGTCGGTAGCGACAGAATAGCGAGAAACGGGGACATCGCAAATAAAATAGGCACGCTTGAAAAGGCGATCGTAGCAAAAGAGTACGGGGTGCCTTTTTATGTGGCGAGTTCAACAAACAGCTTTGACGCAAAGTGCAGAACGGGAAGGGATATTCCGATAGAGCAGCGGGATGAAAGTGAGGTTTTGTACGTGGATGGGAAAAGGGTTGCCGACCCGAAGTCGGGCGCGGAAAATCCAGCGTTTGATGTCACGCCGGCCGAGTTCATAACAGCCATAATAACCGAAAAGGGCATAGTAAAACCAAAAGACATAAAAAGGGTGTGTGAATATGAATGAGTTTGAAAGGCAGGAATTTTTTGAAAGCAAGAAAAAGAGAAGATACAGCGGCATTTATAAAAAAGGCAGAAAACTACCGATTCGGAAAAAGTGATCGCGCTGGCACATGAAATTATCATTTCCGTTTTGTCTGCGGTAACGGTTACCCAATATAAAGTAAGGCGATCATGCAACTCCCGCCCCAACATATAACTGACCAATAAGTCATGCAAATTTTATTTCCCGATTTAAAATGTTCGCGTTATTTATTGTCATCGAACGCCCAAAATATTTGGGGGCGGTTTCTAGGCGATCGCCAAAGTAAACCATTAAGATGTTAGCGCAGCCCACCACGGCATTTCCTTTCTTATAATGCTCGCTTCGTTGGCATCGACCGTTAAATCTAGCCTTACATTGACCGGTATGAATCCGAACAGTTTCCTCTTTTCTTCTGTTGCGATCTTATAAACAGCTTTGTCGTTTTCTTCTCTCAGTTCAATTTTCTTAGGTTCAACCTTTATTTTTCTTATAACGTCACCCGGGGTTAGACCGACTTCCGAGTTCCCGACTTTTATGGTGTCGTTTTCGATGCTCACTTCTGGCGCATTTACCTCAAGAGCTTTGTCCAGAATGATCACATGGGTTTTCGCAGGTCTTATTTTCAATTCTTTGTCATTGACCTTTGCAATTATGTCTTTCTCAGTCGTGCTCACTATAACGTCGTCTGCCTCTATTTTCGTCGGTTTTACTTTTATTTTCGTGACGAGTTCATCGACATCCTCTATTTTAATTTCATCGTGGCTTTTTATCAATTCTTCTATCAATTTGTCTATTTCGTTTCTCAATTCCTTGAGTTCTCTTATTCTTTCCTTCGCATCGATATCTTTTGCCATTATCTTGCTAATCTTTAATTTATAATATTCCGTTACCTCCCGTCCGGACGATACAGCAACCGGTTCCGGTACTACTACTTCAGAAACCGGTACGACACCGGCAACACCGCCAGCGCTGCTGGCAATATTAATCGCGATGACTCTCTTCGAAGCGGTTTTAATCATCGGTTCTGCCACCGATTCGCATTTCTCCGTATCTTTTCTTATTTCTTCCTTTATTGAACGAATTTTCTCATTCAACTCGTCTATCAATTTTTCATCGTCGGCTTCTTCTGCCTCTTTAAGCGCGCGCACTAACTCATCCAATTCCCTCATCGATTCCGTATTTACAACGCACGCTCGTTGCGCGCCAGCAATTGATGTTGTTGGCGAGCCGACAGCGGTCGCTTTGACGAGGCTGCCGACGAGCGCGGGTGGGGCAACAACCCTTGCTCTGCCCGCGCTTTTCACAGATGTTGGCGTTTCCTGAGCGGTCTGAGCGATCACAGAAGACGCGCCGAGCATCAAGAACATCAGAACTAAAACTATGCACAATTTTTTCATAATTAATATATAGTATTCTGATTTAAATAGTTTCCCCATGCCACCGAGTTATAGTATTATGTGTTTGCAGCCGGCGATAACACGATGAACGAAGCAAATTTTGTCCAAAAAACCCGAGAATGAATTTTTAACAACATTTATATATAGCGAAATACATATATAGAATCGTGGTGCTTATATGGTGTTCGGCTGGTTGAGAAACAGGCTTCACGGGAGAGATGAAGAATACGATGAAATCAAAGAGCATATTCTGTCCGAGCCGACGCTCGACGGGCCCGGGCCCATGTTTGCGCGGCCGTTAGAAAACAAGCCATACGAAAACCCGGAACCGTTCGCGGAACGGCCGTCCATGACACCGCCACCTCGAAGAGAAGAGTTCAGAACGCCTCCAGAGCCGATAGGCTTGCGCGACGAGTTCTCGCCGAGCGAAAGAGAGCCGATAGGGCTTCCCCGCGCCGGACGGGCTGAGATAGATAGGTTGGAAGACACCCTCATGTTCATAAAAGAGCAGCTTACCGCCATAAAAGCGCAGAACGAAACCATAAATGAAAAATTGAAGAACATCGAGAGGACATTGGGTGCTGGACGATACTGATTTGCAGCTTTTCCGCATAACCGAGCCAAAGAGTTATGTTAGCTTTAACAAAAGCAAAAATTTGAAAGGAATAAAAAATGGGTTTTATTTCTTTAATTTCTTTATAAATCTTTCAATTTTCTCGCGCTTCCAGTAGGCAAATCCTATTGCCACGATTACTATCACGACCAAAGCCCACATCCATGCAGGTGTTTCCTCTTCTGACGGCAGCGTCGTGGTCGTCACCGGAACCGTCGTGGTCGTGACGCCCGGCACGGTTGTTGTTGTGGCGGGCGCTATGGTGGTCGTTGTTGTCGGCACCGCGGACACGGGCTCGCCCGTTATGGCAAACACGGAGAATCCTGTTGTAGTTGCGCTGAAATAATAATAATCGTCATCTTCGCCAGTTCTCGTTGTAGTCAGCTTTGTCCACGCATTGTCCGCATACCTGCTCAGTGCTATGGTGTCTGGGTTTACCTCATTCTCGGTTACCCACGATTTTGGAACCTTGAACCTTATGGTCGCCGAGTCGATGTCATCGTTTGAAACGGTGCAGTCTATCTGCAGGTAGGCATACACCAATCCGCCGGACGATGTAATAACGCCGACCGGCGTGGTGACCGTTGACGGCATTTCGCTCAGTTTTTCGATCGTAATTCTGACGTTC
>JAGGUE010000059.1 GCA_021158665.1 Candidatus Aenigmatarchaeota archaeon | reverse complement strand
TATAGTTCGGGAGTTTCTGAAATAATGCCGATTTAATTGAAAGATTTGAATTTGAAACAAATATTAAAAGAGAGCGAAGAAGCGATAATTATTCTTTTGCGGCAAGTTTTATGTCTTTTTTCATGACCGTTTTTCTGTTGGAGTATTTCGCAAGCCTGCCCGCTTTTACGCATATTTCAACCGCTTTCTGCTCCATGATTTTGGCGAGTTCTATTGCCGCGTCATCGCTGACGCGCTTGGCGCCGGCCTTTTTTATGAGTTTTTTTATCGGAGCGATCGTCAATTCCATGAAATCACCGCAACAGATGGTCGCCTTCGCAAGTAAAAAAATTAATTGGCAAGATTTTAATTGCCGATTTTGTAGATGCGAAACAAAACAGACTCAAATAAATTAGAACAACTCATACATTTAAGTTTTTTTGTGGCCGTTGTGCAAATGCGGTCGGCGATAATCGAGTTCCAAAGGGATAAATTTGACCAATAAATCGTCATTCACCAGCGAAATTCATATTTCATCTGTTTTGAGACAGCGCAAACTCCCGTCAATCGGAAAAAGCTTATTAATATTGGGCGCAACAATTAATTTATGCCCAAAATAAAAACACTCGTTCTTTGCGTTGACAGGGACAACGACATCGGAGAGAAGACGAAGTTCAACGGTTATTTCATCGGGGAGAAAAAGTGCATGGAGGTCGGAAACGCACTGCTTCTCGCCGACCCGGAAGACACTGACGCAAACTCGATATTCGCCGCCGTGAAAACGAAGAATGAAATCAAAAACAGCGAAATTGCCGTCATAACCGGCGACAAAGACGTTGGCATAAAATCTGACAAAGAAGTATTGAAGCAATTGAAAGCGGTTGTCGGAAAACTGAAGCCTAAAGAAACGGTATTGGTCACGGACGGCGCAGAGGACGAGTTCGTGTTGCCCATAATCCAGTCGCTGTGCCCGGTCGTTTCCGTGAAAAGGGTTGTCGTAAAACAGAGCGAAAAACTCGAGTCGAGCTATTACGTTATGAAGGATTTTGCAAATACGATAATTCGCGAGCCAAAGCTTGCGAGAATCGTCATCGGCCTGCCAGCGCTGGCATTGATTATCCTCGCGATTTTCGGCACCACTGGCTGGCGTCTGATTCTCGGCGCCTCCGGCTTATATCTGCTGATAAAGGGTTTCCAGCTTGAGGTCTGGATAGAAAGGGTCGTCAATGAGTTCATGAGCGCGCTGCGAAGGGGCAGGGTATCTTTCTTCCTTTACATAGTTTCGCTTATATTCGGAATAATCGCGATATTCTACGGATACAATAAAATGATTTTGTTTGGCGCATTTGAATGGTTCATAAGCGTGCTAGCATTCATAAACGGCTCGATACCGTTCTTTTTCGTTGCGGTGTTTTTCTTTTGGCTCGGCAAGGTCGTCATGGTCCAGATGACGAGCAAGAAAGAAACCAAAGCGGTGAAAGATGCGTGGAGGCTTCTGACAATTCTATCGCTCGCGTTTGCGATTACCATAGTCGCGTTCACGTCAACCGAATTTATGATCAAGCCTGGAGTTGGACTCACGAAATTAATATTTTCAATATGCATTGGATTTTTTGCGATAGCGATATCTCTGGCGATTGAAAGAGCGCACTGAAAACCGGAGATTCGCGATGCGCCTTGAACGGAGCATGACGTCTTTGAGGCAGTTTTGCTTATTTGCCGGAGCGCGAAGTCGAATGCGTTGCATCTTCCAAACAACGAGTTCGTGCATTCCAAAGCTCGGCACCGCATTCAAAAAGCGGAGAGAATTTATTTAAATACGAAACAATATATATTTATTTATAAATTAAATTAGTGGTAGAATGACTGTAAAAACAGAACTTGAAAATTTGTTTTTGAGAAAAAAACCAATAAGGCTGTTGATGAGCCTGAACTCTGAAAAACAAAAATATGTTTCTGTTCTTGCAAAAGAAACCGACTGCACGTATTCCCACATCGTCAAGCTGTTGAACATTTTTAAAAGACTGAATATCGTGACGTTTGAAAAAAAAGGCAGGGTCAAATACATATCCATGACGCAGGAGGGAAAGGAAATCGCCGGCATATTTGAAACCATGATGAGAAAATTTTCCAAGTCCGATGAAAAGGACAAAAAATAAGGGGCATTAACATGATAGAGGTTTACGACTCCCAAGAGGAAAAGAAAAAGGTTGAAATAAATTATATTGAGTAAAAAACTCTCAATATGGCGAATCTTTTTAGCTTTTTCTACAAATTTGAAAAGGTTTCCGAGAAACCGGCCCGCGGATTTAATCCGCTCATCCTAAAACTTGGGAGCATTGCATTTGCGCGACATCTCAACCGTTTTATTCACTATCTCTTATAACCCTTGACCGCCTCGATTATGTCTTTAATACCTTCAAAATTTTCTTCTGTTATATTTCCAGTATTAACGATATCTGCTCCGGCTCTCACTATTTCCAAGGCCTGTTCCGGAGTTCTTATGCCCCCGCCTACGATCAGCGGAACCTCTATATTTTTTTTAACTTCCTTTATCATCTCTACCGGCACGGGCTTGTCTGCCCCGGAGCCGGCCTCCAGATAAACCATCGACATTCCGAGATATTGCGCGGCCAAAGAATAATTCACCGCCTTATTTATCTCATTTCTTTTTATTAAGTTGGCGCGACCGACCTCGCCCACTTTCATGCCCGGCTCTATAACGATATAGCCCATTGAAATTGCCTCGATCCCGGCTTTTTTTATCAGGGGCGAAGCCCTTGCCTGCACCTCGGTTATCCAGTAAGCGTCCTCGGAATTCAACAGCGACATGAAGAATATCGCGTCAGCATGCGCGGATATCCCGCTCAAGCCGCCGGGAAAGAGAATTACCGGCAACGAGCAGTCCCTTTTGATCTGCATGACCGTTTTTTCCAGGCATTTCTGGTTTACATGGCTGGAGCCGCCGACCAGAATGGCATCGGTCCCGAACTTCTCGAGCATCTTTATTTTTCTATGCAGCGCTTTCTCCGCGTTTGCGGGGTTCTTCGCCTTCTCGCTTATGCCATTGATTTTAGAGATGTCCGGGTCCAGCAATGTGAAGTGCATCGCCCTTTTTTTCACTTCCCTGTAAATGAATCTCTTAATCTTTTCCTTCATGCTTTTCACTCCGCTCATCCTAAAACTTGGGAGCATTGCATTTGCGCGACATCTTAACCGTTTTATGCACTATCTCTTATAACCCTTGACGGCATCTATTATGTCTTTAATACCTTCAAAATTTATTA
>JAGGUE010000028.1 GCA_021158665.1 Candidatus Aenigmatarchaeota archaeon | reverse complement strand
TTTAGTAGGGTTGGGACAACCCGAATTTACGCCTGTGGAGATGAGACCTCTACGGGAACTCTTAAGAGTTCCCGCAAGTCTCGTCGTTGAAACAGGAAGCCCTATCCTTTAGGGTAGGGTAGTTCACATGGTCATTAAATTTATTTTTTGAAAATAAATGGTTGATATGCCAATAGAGGAAATCTGGACCGAAAAATACAGGCCAAAAAAATTCGGTGAAATAGTCGGGCAGGATGAAATTGTAAAGAGATTGGAATCTTTTGTTAAGAATAGGTCACTTCCGCATTGCCTTTTTTCCGGTTCGGCCGGAGTTGGAAAAACCACGACAGCTCTCGTTATCGCGAGGTCGTTGTTCGGCGAAAAATGGCAGTCAAACTTTCACGAGCTGAATGCGTCGGATGAGCGCGGTATAGACACGATAAGAACAAAGGTAAAGGACTTTGCAAGAACCATCCCCGTTGATAGAGAATTTAAAATAATATATTTAGATGAGGCCGATGCATTGACGCGCGATGCCCAACAGGCGCTCAGGAGAACTATGGAAAAATACGCCGAGTTATGCAGGTTCATTCTGAGTGTCAATTATGTATCAAAAATTATTTTACCAATACAATCAAGGACTGCGATATTCAAGTTCAAGCCTCTTAACGAAAAATCGGTAAAGAAATTTTTGGAAAGAATTGTAAAAAATGAAAAGCTGAAAATAGATGAAAAATCATATTCTACTCTTTATAAAATAAGCGAAGGTGATTTGAGAAGAGCAATAAACATATTGCAAACCGTTGCCGTATCTGGTAAAAAAATTGATGATAAAGCAATATACTCTGTTACAAGCAATCCGAAGCCGGAGGATGTCAGAAAAATGCTTAATTGTGCGTTGAAAAAGAAATTCGGCGAATCAAGGGATATTCTAATCGAATTGCTAAGGGAGCAGGGATTAAGCGGCGAAGACATAATAAAAGAAATACATAATCAAATTCTTGGTCTAAAAATAGATGAAGAAAAAAAAGCAAAGATCATGAAGCTTACTGGAGAATGTGAATTCAGGCTGGCGGAAGGGTGTAACGACCAGGTCCAGTTAGAGGCGTTACTGGCACAAATTATGATAGCGTAAATGCCGGAGGCGAGATTTTCATACAACCTTTTTCTTTCAGTTTTGAAAAAGACTTGCGGAAAAAGAAAGACCTTGGCTCATTTCATTCGCATATATTATTTTATTATCATTTTATCTTCTTTTGTTGAACTCCTCCTGCTCTGTTCTCGTCGGTTTTCGGCTTTTATATTATTTTTATTATTTTTAATTGGCGAAAACCTCCTGCGATTCCGATATTCTTTCTCTCAATTTTTAATAATATATGCGACAGATTTCTCTCATTTTTTCTCTTTTACGATACCTTTTCTTTTTAAAATAATATATGCGAAAAATCTTTGATTTTTCGCCCGAATTTCTCTCTTTTTAAGAGAGAAAGGTATTTTGAACTCGCGACCTCTACGTGCCTCAGCGCTTTTTTCGTCATTGATGTTAAAAATTGGCAAACATCTAAGAGCTCATAAAGAGCTTATGAGCATCGCTTTCGATATCCACGAAAGTAGCGCTCTAACCACTGAGCTTTCGGAGTTTTAGACCACTCCGGCTTTCTCCGGCATAACTATTTATTATCATCAAAAATAAAAGCATTTATTAGAATCAAAAACCACCTGTCTCTTCCGTTATCATGCTTAACATCTTTTTTTTGCTTTTATTATACATTGTGATATATTTTGAAACGTCTTTCATGCTTTTTACTCCGTGTTTGACGAGCCATTCTATAAACGCCTTTCTCTGTTTGATTTCATGGTAAATCTTACTAATCGGTATTCCCTTTTTAATCGATATTTTATTCAAAACCCACGAATATCCCTTGTATTTTATTTCATCGTCAACCGGGCTCCATGAAAATGCTTTCACGGCATTTGCCTTGCCAGTATTTTTATCCACTTCTTGTATCTCCACAACCTCCTTTACCCTTCTCGCCGACTTACCCTTTTCGGTTGCATGAGTCATGACTATAACAACATCCAAAGTCTCCAACAATGATGGCGAAAGTTCTATTGGAGGGGACTCTAACCTCTTAACAACATCATCGAGGCTTGCGGCGTGTATGGTAGACATACTCGCATGGCCACTTGCCATGGACTGGAACATGACATACGCCTCCTTTCCTCTTACCTCGCCGACAATCAAATAATCCGGATTCTGTCTGAAAGACTCCTTAAGCAAATCGAACATCGTGACCTCGCCAACCTTTGTTCCCGTGAAACTTGCCCTCGCAACGCCCGGTATCCAGTGCTCATGAGGAAGAGATAACTCTTTCGTATCCTCTATTGAAACAATTTTGGCTTCGATTGGAATGAACATGGATATGGTATTCAGAAAAGACGTCTTTCCGGTTGCCGTTCCGCCGGTTATTAAAATATTTGCGCGAGACTCTATTATATACCAAAGATATGCAAGTAATTCTGCCGATACGGTCCTGAGTCGAATCATATCCGTTGGCGTAAAGGGCTCTACCCTGAATTTACGGATTGAGAACGTTGGACCGCGAGTTGTGATATCGCTCGCCAATGTCGCCTGAACCCTTGTGCCGTCGGGCAATGTTCCGTCGAGCAATGGCTCTGCGTAACTGATGTATCTGTCGCATCTTTCAGCAAGCTTTATAACAAACTCTCTTAATTTTTCCGTATCACTAAAAATTATGTTTGTTTTTATGGAGCCGAACTTTTGGTGCACAACGTATAGTGGCGTGTTCACGCCGTCAACCCCCAAATCTTCTATATACGGGTCGTGCAGCAACGGTTCAATTTCATTGAGCCCAACGAAGTCTCTGTGAATATAATACATGATTTTCAGGTACTGCTGCGGCGTTAAAGAAAAACCGTATTCATCGAGCACGCGCTGCACCCTTTCCTCCAGAAAAGATGTCAACCTCTTTTCATGTCTTATTGCCGTCAGACTCACATTAATTGTTTGGATCAGGCCCTGCTTGATCTTATCGATAATATATCTTTCATCATCGCTCATCACCGGCTCGATTATGTTATATGTTAATACGCCTTTTATCGGGTCTTTTTTTATTAACGCGTATGCGTACGGCTCTATAAGCGGGTATCTGAGGGGGAATCTATCTGGCAAAAAAAACAGTTTCTTATGTGATGAGATTCTAAATTCCGGGTATTTATATTTTCTTTTACCTGTTTTGATTCTGCCCTTTATTTTCTCCTCTGGTTTCGGTTGTAGGATCTCGATCATTTGAGCGGCTCTGCTTTTATTAGTATTTAAAACGGGGTTTACTTTTTTGTTAGTTCTTATTTTCTTAAAAGACTTGAATATATTAAGCATAGAAACACCTCAATCTCATCAGAAAAATAATTCGGCGCGTCAAGCGCTTCCGGGCCAAGAGCGCGAAGCTCCGGTAGTTTTGGTTTGTCGCGTTATTGTTATCTAATTGAACGGTTGCAAAGACCGGTTTTGTCGTTGCGTGGTCGTCGATCTCCAGACACTTTGAATTCAAAATAATTAAAAAAGAAAAAACAACTATTCGATCTCCACCTTTTTCTTTTTTCTCTTCATTTTAACTTTCTGCAGGATTACCGTTAGAATTCCGTTTTCTAGCTTTGCTTTAACTTTTTCGGGATCGACATATTCTGGTAAACTGTACGACCTCTCAATTTTTGATTGTTCTGCAAATCCGAAAAAACCCCCTTCTTCTGATTTTCTCGACACCCTTTTCTTTTCCGCCCTGACATATAAAGCACTCTCCGTTATATTCAGGTCTATTTCGTCCTTTTTGAATCCAGGCAATGGAATTCTGACGACGATACTTCCATTTGTTTGTTTGATCGCTCCGGTCGAAACTCTTAAAAAACTGATTTTTGGGAGTGCAAACTCAAACCTGAGCGGCTCCAGCCAAAAACTTTTTATGCTCTCTTGCATATCCCGTCTTGTCCTTTCAAATTCTTTAAACGGCTCCTCCCAGAAGAACCTCCATTTCTTTTCTTTTTTCTTTGCCATATGGCATCAACTATTTATTTAATTATATTTACTATATAAATCTTTTAGTTGATTTAAATATTTATTAATTTCAATGCGATATTTCCGTCTGGCTCGCCACCCAACCTGAAATGCGGGGACACAATTTTTCTATTTCATTTTTGCGAGAACCTGTTTAAACAGAAAATCAACGCCATTTACTTTTGGCATGCCATGACCTGGCAATAAGTAATTCACCTTCAGCATGGAAAGTTTTTTTATCGATTTTTTTAACTGGGCTTTATCGCTATTTGGAAAGTCTGCCCGGCCAATGCCGTCAGCAAATATAGTGTCTCCGGATATTAAAATTTTTTTCTTTTTTTCATAGAGACAAATCGAGCCGGGCGTATGACCCGGCGTGGATATTACCTCAAAGCAAAAATTTTTTGTTTTTATTTTATCACCATCCTTTAACACCCTATCCACCGTCACGGTTTTCTGTACCTTGCCGAACATATTTGCCATCGTTCCATTTCCGGTTTCCAACGCCTTCTTGTCGGCGCCGTGTATCGCAATCTTTGCCCCGCACAAATCCCGAAATTTCTTGTCGGCGCCAGAATGGTCAAAATGACAATGCGTATTAACAATCATTTTTATGTTTTTTGGATTGATTTTTAAATTTTCGAATTCCTCTTTAATCTGTGTGAAGAAAATTCCGGTTCCGGTATCAACCAGCAATTCTTTATCTATAAGATATATGTTAGAATCAAAACCGACGCCGTCCATAAGCAGAATTCCTTTATATACCTGCATAAAAAGATTAAGAAAAAAAAACTTAAATATCTTAAATTGATGCGGTTTGTGTGATGCTATGAAAAACTTCAAAAGTTGCCCGTGAAGTTGATGAGACTTTTGGTTTTCCAAACAGAAATTTATATGGTGTTTGTAAAATGGAGAAAGAAGGTGCTTTGATTGAAAAACTTCTAAAAATTTCAAATTTTAAGGAATTGAACCCGGTACAGAAAGAGGCGGTTAGTAAAGGATTGTTGGAAAACCGAAACATGGTAATTGCCACGCCGACTGCATCTGGAAAAACATTTCTTTCAGAAATTGTTGCCGTGCAAACAATTCTTGAAAAAAGAAAAAAGGTTGTCTACATGGCACCGCTGGTTGCATTGGCCGCGGAAAAGTATCAAAGCTTCAAGAAAAAATATCGAGAATTGGGAATTAAAACGGCCTTATCAGTTGGCGATCTCGACGGTTCCGATCCCCATCTTCGTGATTACGACATTATAGTTTGTTCGAATGAGAAATTAGATTCCTTGCTCAGGCACGATGCGGACTGGATAAGGGATGTCGGTCTTGTTATTGCGGACGAGATTCACATGCTCAACGATATGTCGCGCGGCCCGACATTGGAGATAGCGTTGACCAAATTAAGAAATCTGATAAACCCGAAGGTCATGGCATTATCGGCGACGATAAAAAACGTTGACGAAATTGCAAAATGGCTCGATGCAAATTATCTCGTATCGGAATGGAGGCCTGTAAAACTTTACGAGGGGGTATGTTATGACAATAAAATTAATTTTTTTGATAAAGAATCTCATAAATTGCCCAATAAAAGAAACGAGCTTGGCATGGCCGAGAATACATTAAAGCTTGAAAAACAGGCATTGTTTTTCGTTGCAACGAGAAAAGCTGCCGAAAGTTTGGCAGACATGCTTAAAGAAGATGTCAAGAAATTTCTGAAAAAAGAAGAGATGAAAAAATTAAATGAAATCTCAAAAAGAATTCTGAATGCTTTGGAAAGACCGACGAAACAATGCAAAAAACTTGCAGATTGCGTAAAGTTTGGAGTCGCGTTCCATCACGCGGGCATTGTCGCAAAGCAGCGACATCTTATAGAGGAAAATTTCAGAAATGGGCTGATAAAATTTATTATAGCGACGCCAACGCTTGCCATGGGAGTATCGCTTCCCGCGTTTCGCGTTATAATCAGAGATGTGAAAAGATATTATCCGAGAATAGGTTCGTCTTACATTCCAGTTTTGGAATATAAACAAATGGCGGGGCGCGCCGGAAGGCCCGAATTTGACCGGTACGGTGAGAGCATATTAGTGGCGAAAAACGAGATGGAGGCGGAAGAACTCGTAGAGCGTTATATATCCGGAGAGCCGGAAGAGATATACTCAAAACTCGCGGTGGAACCGGTCTTAAGAACGCATGCCTTGTCTTTGATTTCGTCTGGCATGTGCAACGATGAAAGCTCGTTAGAGGATTTTTTTGCAAAAACATTTTATGCGAGTCAGTACGGCAATGTTCGGGAACTTGAAGACAAGATTGAAAACGTGATAGAAAAACTTATTGAATGGGGGTTCATATCAAAAAAGGGGACGGAACTAAAACCAACGAGAATTGGAAAAAGGGTAAGCGAGCTTTATATAGACCCGCACACGGCGCGGCATATAATCGGGTGTTTAGAAAACGGGAAAAATATAAAAACGAAACCGATTTCATACCTACATATGGTATCAAATACGATAGAAATGAAGCCGTTATTAAACATCGGGCAAAGTGAGTTTGATGAGATAAATATCAAACTAATAGAAAATGAAAAACATATGCTGTGCGAAAGGCCGTCCGAATGGGACATCGAGTTTGATGACTTTCTAAAAGCATTCAAAACGTCCCTTTTGTTTAGCGCGTGGATAGACGAAAGCGGTGAGGACGAAATATTGGAAAAATTTAAAGTCACGCCCGGAGAACTTAGGTCAAAACTCGAAATAGCGGATTGGTTGCTATATGCGTCGCAAGAACTGGCGATAATATTAAAAGAGAAGAACGCGGCAGGGGATTTGAGAAAACTCAGGGCCAGAATGAAATATGGAATCGGTGAAGAGTTGCTATCGCTCGCGAGACTGAAAGGGATTGGAAGGGTCAGGGCGAGAAAATTATATAATTCCGGTATAAAGAACGTTGCGGACATAAAGAAAGTTTCGATAAAATCACTAAGTCTGCTGGTTGGAGAAAAAACGGCAAAGTCGATCAAAGAATTACTCGATAAATCTTGACAAACTTTTCAATGCATTTATTTTTTGTCTGTCCCCGACCTTTGCCTCATCTATCGCGTGTCTGAGAATTTCAATAGACGAATCATACGTTTTTCTACTGACCGGGTATGGAATTCCGTCCTTTCCTCCATGGCTGAAAGAAAATTTTACAGGGTCTTTCCATGAAGGCTCTTTACCATATATTAATTGAGAAATTAGAGCCAACGCGCGAATCGCTTTCGGTCCCATGCCACGAATCGCGAGCAGTTCTTCGTAATTCTTTGGCTGAATCTCGTAGGCGTTGATTAATGCGGATATGGTCTGCCTGCTCAATTTTTTGATATCGTGAGCGTGAGGCATTTTTAATCTTTTCATCTCTCTCGCGAAATCATCTAATGTACTTTGCCTTGACAATTTTTTTCCTATATTGTCATTAATCATATCGACGCTCGTTTTGCGGGATTCTTCGCTCTCTCGCGCAACCATGTTTAGCACACCGGTTTCTTTTCTATCGCAGCAAACGGCATTGTGCGGTTCGTTAACAAAACTTATTATGTTATCAGAGAGCCAGTGATATCTCCTTGCGAAACGGTTTTTATAATTAAGACCCTGCTGAATCGTGACCCAATCCCCTTTTTCTGAAAAAATAAAGCAATGATGGTACAAATCGTACCCGTCCTGCACCGCCGTATTATCTATCTTGGCAGACATTCTTGAAGAATAAATCAGTTTCTCAATTTCAGAGTCATGGAGAGAAAGCGACTCCGCGAACTTTTCTATTTCAACCGGTGTTTTGCGGGACGTCCGGCCTTTGCCGCCGGCTATCGCTATGCCCAAATTTTCTTTATTCAGCGATTCTTTCAAGGCTCCGCAAACGGTGGTTGTCACTCCGCTCGAATGCCAATCGAAGCCCAATACGCATGCAAATGACTGGAAAAAGAACGGGTCAGAGAGCCTCGTTAAAAATTCTTTTTGACCGTATTCGAGAATAATAATTTCAGAAATTTCTTTTCCCAATTTTTTCATTCTGTCAAACAACCATCTGGGGCATTTTCCGTAGTGAAGGGGCAATTCGGCGATTCCGACCTTTCTCATAATTTTATTAAAAATAATTAAAAATATAAAAAAGAAATAAAATTGGGTGCGCGAATGATATACGACCTCGTCTTGATAACGATAATAGCAACCGTGTTGGCGGTAGTATTCTGGAGGTTCAGGCAACCGACGATTCTCGCATATCTTATAGCGGGCATGATAATGGGACCGAATCTGCTTAATCTTGTAAGAGACCAAATACTCATATCGGCGATGTCGCAACTTGGCGTGGCGTTTCTTTTATTCTTGGTTGGCATGCAACTGAATTTCAATAAAATGAAAAATGTCGGCACAACATCATTGATAACGGGCATCGGACAAATAGTTTTCACCGCGTTTTTCGGATATGTTATTTCATTAATTTTAGGTTTTTCATCATTGCATTCGCTTTACATTGCAATAGCCCTGACATTCAGCTCGACGATTATAATTATAAAACTTCTGTCAGAGAAAAATGACATGGACTCATTATACGGAAGAATAGCGACCGGGTTCTTACTGGTGCAGGATTTCGTGGCAATTATAATTCTAATATTTCTCAGCATGCTCGGAACTGGAGATATGATAACGGTTGGGCTGTTGGGCGAAACATTGCTAATCGGTGCGGGATTATTTATAGCGGCGATCGCATCCAGTAAATATATACTTCCACCGGTATTCAATATTACAGCAAAATCGCAGGAACTTTTATTTCTCGTTTCCATTTCATGGTGTTTTTTGTTTGTATACGTTTCTTCAATGCTTGGCTTTTCATTACAGATAGGCGCGTTTCTTGCGGGAATTTCACTCGCTCCGTTGCCGTTCTGTTATGAAATATCGGGAAAGATAAAACCATTGCGCGACTTCTTTATCGTACTGTTTTTTGTTCTTCTTGGCATGCAAATGACGTTTTCAACCGCTCTTTTAACTCCCTTAATAATTCTTTCTCTCTTTGTTCTGATAGGCAATCCGCTAATAGTCATGACGTTGATGGGTTTGCTCGGTTATAGGAAAAGAACATCGTTTTTCGCGAGCCTCGCAACGGCGCAGATAAGCGAGTTCTCATTGATAATCATCGCCTTCGGTACGATGCTCGGCCATATATCCGTAGAAGTCTCTTCTTTGGTAACTTCTGTCGGCATTATAACGATTGCCATTTCGACTTATATGATAACGTTCAATGAAAAATTGTACAAAATATTTTCTCCCATACTCGGCGTATTTGAGAAAAGGCATCTAAAAGAGGAGGCCGGCGTAGCAAAGCGGTTAAAAAATCATATAATAGTGATCGGATGCCATCGCATGGGTTATGTAATAGTTGATGCATTAAAAAAGATGAAAAAAGATGTTCTGGTCATCGATTTCAATCCGGATATTATAAGGATGTTGAAAAAAGAAAAAATCCCATACATGTATGGCGACGTAACGGACATGGATATTCTTGACAAGGCAAACATAAAAAACAGCAAATTAATTGTTTCGACGCTTCCAGATATCGACGAAAACAAATTTTTAGTCAAGGAAAGCAAAAAATACAACGTGCCAGTAATCGTAACTGCGAATTATCTTAGAGACGCAAATGAACTTTATTGTATTGGCGCGGACTACGTAATACTCCCGTATTTTCTCGGCGGCGATAAGATGTGTTCATTGCTGAAGAATTTTTTGAAAAATCCGAAATCTATCCGGAAAACTAAGTTGGAGCATTTTAAATATTTAAAATGGAGAATGGAACTTGGGCATGAGCATGCAACTAATAAATAGATTATTCCAATGCCTTTTTAATCTCTTCGCCAAACCTCTTTGCCGACACGGGGCCATTCGCCGTTATAATCCTTCCATCCACCTCGACGCCATTGCCGGTATAGATCGCTCCGTGCGATTCCAAATTGCTTTGCTCGGACGGAAAAGATGTTACCTTTTTTCCATCTAAAATTCCGGCATTTGCCAATATCGATGGGGCAATACAAATAGCCGATACTATCTTTCCTCGGGCGTATCCCTCTTTTGCTATATTCAATGCCGTATTATCATCAAAATACTGCGAAGCGCCAGAACCGCCAACAAATATTATTGCATCAAAATCATTGACATTTATTTTGTCGATAGTCGTGTCCGGCTTGACGGTTTTTCCAAGCATGCCTCGCGCCTCCGATATTGAACTGCTGGCAACCGTTACGTTAGCATTTGCCCCGGTCAATATCTTGTATGGTTCTTCGAACTCTTCGTCCCTGAAATTTTCATGCGCTATTATCATCAATACGGATTTTCCAGTCAAGTCCATCTTCTCGCCCGCTCCGGTTTTTTCAAGAACATGCACGCCGATTAAAAAACCAAAAATAATTATCAATAAAAACAATACATATGTTTTCATTATAAATAAATTTAATATTTTTAATATTTAAAAATATTGTTCGTATTATGGCCGCGATGGTGTAGCCTGGTAGCACAAAAGCCTGTGGAATGTTTTTCTTTCAAGAGAAAGGAAAATAGTGCGGAAAGCTTTTAGCTCGGGTTCAAATCCCGATCACGGCCCTTTGGCGAGAATCTGCAAAAAACCGGAAAAGGTCACGATAAGCGAACCAATTGTGCGTAAAACAAAAACATTTAAAGTTTAATTTGAATTAAGTATAATGCTTCTTGAGCCCTCCGTTTTGGTGCGGCTGTGATCAATGGAAGCTGCTGCTTTCATCGTGAAGATTTGAAATAATATTTTAAGTCGGATGCAGTCTTGTCGTGAGAGAAAATCAGCGGGGAACGACTTTTAAATAGTGCTTCCAACAATTCCGGCTGATCCCGCCGGAGACTACTGCTATCAGAGTCCGACTAACCCATGCGAGGCATTGGTTAATCCTTGTGGTTGACCAAGCCGTACTGCTGAGTAACACGTAGCTAACATACCCTAGGGACGGGGATAATCTCGGGAAACTGAGAATAATACCCGATAGATGAAAATGGCTGGAATGCGTTTTCATCTAAAGTCGCAAGACGCCCTAGGATTGGGCTGCGGCAGATTAGATTGTTGTCGAGATAAGAACTCGACAAGTCGATAATCTGTAGGGGTCTTGAGAGAGATAGCCCCCAGATGGATTCTGAGACTTACGGAGCATCTGTGAATAGTTTTGTCTTCTGCTACGTGAGCAGAAAACATAAATCCAGACCCTATGGGGTGCAGCAGGGGCGAAACCTTGACAATGCGCGAAAGCGTGATCAGGGGACTCTGAGTGACTTCACATACTGTGGAGTCTTTTGCCAAGTGTTAACAACTTGGCGAATAAGTGGTGGGTAAGACGGTTGCCAGCCGCCGCGGTAATAACCGCGCCACGAGTGGTAGTCACGTTTATTGGGCCTAAAGCATCCGTAGCCGGCTCAGCAAGTCTTTAGTGAAATTCTGTTGTAGACAACAGAGCTTGCTAAAGATACTGCTGGGCTCGAGGTTGGGAGAGGCTGAGGGTACTCTTAGGGTAAGGGTAAAATCTGTTAATCCTAAGGGGACCACCTGTGGCGAAGGCGCTCAGCCAGAACAAGCCTGACGGTGAGGGATGAAAGCTAGGGGAGCAAACCGGATTAGATACCCGGGTAGTCCTAGCCGTAAACGATGCCCACTTGGTGTTGCAGAACTCTAGTGGTTTTGCAGTGCCGAAGCGAAGGCGTTAAGTGGGCCGCCTGGGAACTACGGTCGCAAGGCTGAAACTTAAAGGAAAGAAAAAGAGAACCCGATAACACATTTAAAAAATTTAAAGACAGTAAATATAAGTATGTCAATAAAACCTGAAATATGTTATATTTTGGGTGCTAATAAGAGGTTTCTTTGACGCAGAAGGTGGTATGCCAAAAAATCCTAAAAAATCAAAACAAAAATATATATCATTTGATCAGAAAAATAAAGAAACGCTTATTTTTATAAGAAATAAACTTATTAATCTGGATTTAGACCTACTAAATTAACTTTTACCGGAGGTAATTGGCAATTTAGAATTACACAAAAAGAACATATTAAAAAATTTTATCATAAGATAGGTTCTTGGCATCCAGAAAAAATTAAAAGATTAAAATTTATGGTATGTTCTCTTTTTCCCTGAATTGGCGGGGGAGCAGAAGAGAAGTTATAAATAAAAGGCAAATTAAATGTAAGGCGATCATGCAACTTCCGCCCCTAGCATATAATTGACCAATAAGTTATGTAAATCTTATTTCCCAATTTAAAATATTCATGTTTATTTATTGTCATCAAACCCTAAAATATTTGGGGGTGGTTTTTAAGCGATCGCCAATGTAATTTCTCTTCTCCCAAACTACAAGAGGTGGAGGCTGCGGTTCAATTGGATTCAACGCCGGGAACCTTACCAGGGAAGACAGCAGGATGAGGGTCACCCCGAAGGGGTTACCTAACAAGCTGAGAGATGCTACATGGCCGTCTTCAGTTCGTGGTGTGAACTGTCCTGTTAAGTCAGGAAACGAACAAGACCCACGTCAATAGTTGCTACTTTGCTTTCCGAAGCAAAGGCACTCTATTGAGACTGCCCGCGTTTTAAGTGGGAGGAAGGAGTGGGCAACGGCAGGTCAGCATGGCTCGAAATCCCATGGGTTACACGCGGCCTACAATGGCATGGACAACGGGATGCAACTTCGTAAGAAGAAGCTAATCCCTTAAACCATGTCTTAGTTCGGATTGAGGGCTGCAACTCGCCCTCATGAAGCCGGAATCTCTAGTAAGCGGAAGTCATCATCTTTCGCTGAATATGTCCCTGCTCCTTGCACACACCGCCCGTCACGCCAACCGATCGGAGGTTTGGTGAGGCTTGAATATTATCTTACATCCGAAAGGGTGTTTGATATTATTCAAGTCGAGCCATATCTTTGTTAAGGTGGGCGAAGTCGTAAAGTAACTACGGGCGATATGACCAAAATTTCTTATGAGAAATTTTGGAATGACTTGATTATCCAGTCGTTACTCGACAAACAGAATGTTAGCGATATAATTGCTGACATTCTACGAAAAGGTAGCCGTAAAGCTGAGAGAAGTTTTCTTTCAACTCGGTAACGGGAACGTGCGGCTGGATCACCTCAATCGATTTTTTCGTGTGCAGAGTAAAGCGCTATGTTTCCGCTGAATCATAAATCGCGGCAAGACTGCATCAATTTTTCAATAAAAGTTTGCATATTCTCAAACAACGTTTGTCGATCATTCGTAAATTATACCAACCTATAAAACGCGGGACCTATCGGTCAAAGAGGGATAAAATCTTTTATATTCCCCATAACTAATAATTATTATTTTGAAATTCGTCGTGGTCCAATGTCCGAAGATGAAATAAAATACCTTGATAAACCGAAATTGAAAAACCCGGTTTTGATAGAGGGATTGCCCGGCATAGGAAATGTCGGAAGGGTAAGCGCTGGATATATGATAAGCCAGTTAAAGGCGAAAAAATTTGCTGAACTATATTCGCACAATTTCCTGCCGCTCGTGGTGATGCAGAAAAACGGCGTGGCGAGAATGCTGAAGGCGGAGTTCTATTATTATCATGGCAAAAAAAATGACCTCATTTTTGTTGTGGGAGACAGCCAGAGCATCACCCCGCACGGATATTATGATTTATGCAATTCGATACTTGACCTGGCAGAAAAATTCAATGTGAAAGAGATAATAACGCTCGGCGGTCTCGGAGTTGATTCTATAAAGGGGGTGCCGAAAATTGTCGGCGCGGTTAACAGCGAAAAACTGCTTAAAAAATTTAAACCGTTCGGCATAATATTTGACGGGTCTCTCGTTGGGACGATTATTGGCGTTTCCGGGCTTTTGATAGGGCTTGCTCAAGTGCGTGGAATCGATGCCATTTGCCTGATGGCAGAAACCGCCGGCTTTCCGATTGTAATAACGGACCCGATTGCCGCCGAGGCAATGTTAAATATGTTAACGAGAATACTTGACATAAAAATAGACATGACGCGCCTGGAAAAAGAAGTGAGCGAGCTCGAAGAAAAAATCAAAAAAACAGAGGAATTTCACAAAAAAATGCTGAGCAAATTGCAAGCTGAGAGCAAGGAGCATGTCGGATATATCGGATGAACTTCTGCTAATGAACCGCTCCGGCTTACGCAAGCGGCTTCCAACTTCAATGGTTTCTTCGACCATATCATCGTTTTGAACGGCTGGTTCACAACGGCCTACCTCGCTCCGCTTGCTTCCTGCTCTATCCTGTTCCTTTCTTTTATTGCAAATGATTTGTTCGAATTTTCATATGCGGCTATGATTTCATTTACGAGGCTGTTGACCACGCTGCCCTTTTTGTTGAATGACCCGCGGTAAGCGGCTTGCGAAAAAAGTCTAAGCGCTTTGTCAACCCTTCTCTGCGGGCTTGTAATTACAACCTGCCTCGCAACATTTCCGCCCATCTTATATGTCGTGATTTCCTCGCATATCGCGGCATTTTCCAATGCTCTGACAAAAACCTCGATGGGATTTTTTTTAGTTTTTTCTTCTATTTTTTCAAGAGCATTTTCAACTATGCTCAGTGCATTATGGAACCCGCCGCCAAAATGACCAGAAGTAATTTTGTGTTTTTTTGATGCATGGCCGGATGTCAGCATGTGCAGAGCCATCCTTTCAATTATGTGCATCTTTGACTTGTGAAATCTCTGCCTGTAAATCCCGGAACTTCTTGGAAGTATTCTCGGTGTCAAATTAATATATCTTCTTAATCCAAAGTCTTTTACTTCGATATTGCTTTCCCATTTGTTGAAAAGTTTAACATCCGGCTTGGTTGTCACGGGTTTCTTGTTTTCTGTTTCTTTCTTTGCATTCTTTTCACGAACTTCCTTTTTTTTATTTTTCGTTTTCTCTTTGGCAGTCATATCGGCATCATCTTTCGTTATTAATTTGAAAGATATTGTAACTTAATTGCAAAAACTTTTAAATAAATTGTTTTTCAAGTCATTGAAAAACAATCAATAGAGTTTAATTTTTCAGAACCTTATCACGGTAAGCGGCTCAAACACCGTCAGGGTTATGAATAGCGAAATAACATAGACGATAAATCCTATGCCAAGAATACTCGCCGTTAAGCTCTGTCTGCCGATTTCATCCTCGCCGTTTTCAATGCCATTGAGGAGCATGCCTATCAGGATCGAGGTTTCAATAAAATAGATCGAGCAAACGAGCTGAAACTCACCCGGTGTTACGGCAAGCTGGCCAAACGGCATGAGCGGCATCATATATGCCTGGCTCTTGATGTTTGCAATGGTTGTGCTGAGATGGCCCATGATTTTTATTACTATTGTGGCCATGGTCACGACTATTCCGCTGACGAGCGGGGTTAACAAAAATGCCTGAAATCTCAATGACGACATCACATCATTTAGCTGGTCATGAATCTGCTCCTGCGTTTCGTGAATGTTTTTCAGGTGTCTTGAGATGTTTGTCATGGTGAGCGCGACTATCTGAATGCCCTTTGACGCCGCATCGGTCACTATTCGCATGACAGACCTTACGAGAGTTGAAGGATAAAAAAGCAAAGCCCCGTAATCCTTGTCGAACAGCGCCTGTGAAAATGTCATGCCAAGTCTTTGCATATTTCTCAGCACAATCTGAAACAATTTTTTTATGTCCAGCCCGCTGATTGATCTTATGGCCCTGCTTACTGCCGTTTCTATCGGCACCCCTGTTGAGACGTGATTGCCGAGCTGGAAAAGCGCTTCTGTAAATTCGGTTTCTATTTTTCTCGTCACCTCCCTTAGCTTTACTTTCTGGAACGATGAAAGAAAGTAGTAAGCAAAAAATCCGGTGAGTATGCCAGTCGTGATAATTACGGACTGCGTGAGGTTGTTGCCCGGCGCTTGCAAATACATCCACAAACCGAGAATTGTAATCGGGGCCGAGACGGCAACGGCGACCGGAACTACTGGCACGAAATATGCCGACTCCCCGAGTTTGAGCATAAACTTTCCTGGCGGAGGCATGTCGGGGTTTTCGCTGATCGTAAGCTTGCTGAACGTCGTCGGTCTTTCCTCCAGAATGTTAAGTATAAAGAAAAAAAGTATGAGAGGAAGTATTATATCATACCCTATGAAAAGAATTCCGGACTTCACATCAAGAAAGATTCCGAGAATTGGAAACAGCACGAGCCCCATGACTGGCAGCAAAATGCCAAGCGCGTGAATGAGAAGGATTGGCATTTTCAGGGTTTGGCTGTAATATTTTGCCTTTTCTCTCGTACCGCTCAGCACGAGGTCAACCGCCTCATCGAGCATCATGAGCCTTCTCTCTTCTGCCTGCCGAAGGCTTGACCTCAGCATCTGGATCGCTTCGATAAAGTATCTGTCGTTGACCCATATTGTTACATAATTAATGAGCGCCTCTTCAATGCTTCTGTATTTTCCGACCTCGACGTCCCATATCAGCTTTCTCATATCCCATGCCAAAGGGCCCGTAAGATTTCTTGATGCGAACTCAACCGCTCCCTCGAGGTTGGGCGATTCTCTCATGTAAACGACCATGTAAAGAATCAGAAAAGAAACCTCGGAACCTATTTTTGTCATGAATCTTTTCTCAAGTCTCATCGGATACATATAGAGATAATAGCTTATTGGAACCGAAAAACCGAAAACCAGCAACGCGCGGCCGAGCGGCAGGCCGATTCCGATAAACAGGTTAGTTATTATAAGGATCAATGCAATGAGGCATATGGCAAAACATGATAGTATCGTAAGCGATGCGGCGCCCTGCGGAGTAATGTTGAGATGCGCGATCTTTATTGCCTTCTCAATTTTTTCCTTTGTTTTTTTGTCCGGATTTATTTTTAAAATGCCTTCCGCTATTTTGCATAATTTTTCATAAACCGTCGTCAGTTTCCTCGAAAGCATTTCCTCTTTTTTGAATATTCTGTATTCCCTTGATATTATGCTGCTCATTTCACGTCTCGATGCGGATTCTGGTATCTGTATTTTTTTATATAATTCTAAAATCTCTTCCCGCCTTTTCAGTTTCTTTTTTGGCTTTATACCGCTTTTCAATTTGTTTATCAGATTACCGAATTTATTTCCAACGGACATATATATATTTTTATATCGCGCCATATAAATTAGATTTTTTGCCACTCATAAAAAATTATATGTGAACCGCTACTCTCTAACGCACGAAGACTTTCCGCAACGAGAGAATTAAATTGAACCGTGCCGTTAAATTAATGCAAAAAAATCGTCAACGGCAAACCATTTCTTCCAAGACCTTTCTCGGGTCCTTTGCCTTCGTAATAGCCGACGCGACCAACACTCCTTTGCATCCAAGATTCAACGCCGTTCTCACATCCTTTCCATTGGAGATTCCGGCCCCGCACAATGGAATGGTTTTTGCGTTCTTAAACAGCCCAGCAAATTCTTTAACAGAATCGGGCTTTGCTTCGGTTATTGACCTTCCCGTCCCTATCAGCTCCGGAACCTCGTAAGCAACGAATTCGGGACCGAATTTTTTTGCCTTTTTTGCCTCATTTATATCGGCAACACAAACAACGGTCTTCAGTCCTATCTTTTTACATTCTTTAACTGTTTTTTCCAGAATATTGAAATCGATTCTTTTTTCGGCGTGATTTAGCAATGTCCCCCATGCCCCGTTATCTTTAACGGATTTCATATTTATCGAACCGGTATAACTTCCGTACAGACAATCCACATGCTGGGCGAGAACTGGAATCCCCACATAACGAGAAATCATATAAATATCCGAACTCTGGACGCTTATCATAATTTTTGCTTTGGTTTGCCCGGCAACGCCATAACAAACGTTTGCCAATTTCAAAGCCTCCTTTCCGACCGCGCGCTCATACGCCTTGAAGTTTACGATTATCACCGGCTTCATAATAACCTATTTATATAGAATCTCGCATAAATATATAACATGTCTAAAATAACGCTCTCCGTGATAAAGGCGGATGTGGGAGGATTTCCCGGCCATGCCAGCGTTCACCCGTCAATTGTCCAAATCGCGAACAAAGAATTGAAAAAGCAAAAGATTCTGGAGGATTTCCATGTTACTCATTGCGGCGATGATTTAGAGCTCATCATGACGCACAGAAAGGGCGTTAACGACAGGCAAATACACCGATTGGCATGGAATATCTTCACGAAATGCACTGAGCGAGCAAAAAAACTGAAATTGTACGGAGCCGGGCAGGACATTTTATCCACGGCGTTTTCCGGCAATGTCAGGGGCATGGGGCCCGGAGTGGCAGAAATGGAATTTGAACAAAGAAAGAGCGACCCGGTGATCGTTTTCATGGCCGACAAAACCGAGGCCGGCGCGTGGAACTTTCCTTTGTATAAAATATTTGCAGATCCTTTTAACACCGCGGGCTTGGTAATCGACCCGAAACTTCATCACGGATTCGGATTCGAGGTTCTCGACGCGATAGAAAACAAATCGGTTGTTTTAAATACGCCAGAAGAGTCTTATGATTTGCTCGCATTGATAGGAGCTCCGTCGCGCTATATAATCAGGTCGGTTTACAGAAAAGATAAGGAAATAGCGGCCGTATCATCAACCCAGAAACTGTCTATGATGGCCGGGCATTATGTCGGAAAGGACGACCCCGTTTGCATAGTCAGGGCGCAGTCCGGCTTTCCGGCTTTGGGAGAGGTGTTGGAGCCGTTTGCATTTCCGTTCATGGTTTCCGGCTGGATGAGAGGCTCTCATCACGGGCCGTTTATGCCCGTATCGTTTGAAGATGCGAGATGCACGAGATTTGACGGGCCACCGAGAGTGATCGCCGCCGGATTCCAGATTGCAGATGGAAAACTAATAGGGCCAACCGACCTGTTCAATGACCCCGCATTTGACTTGGCGAGGCAGAGAGCAAACGAGGAAGCGGATTACATAAGAAGAATGGGGCCGTTCGAGCCGTCCAGATTGCCTTCGGAAGAAATGGAATACACCTCATTGCCAAGCGTTCTCAAAAAATTGAAAAACAGGTTCAAAAAAATGTCATAAAATTCTTGTCTTTTGCCATATTTTCCTTTGTCGTGAAAAAATTTCAACTTCTTACTCGGTCCATTTTTTCAGAACCTCTAATCCCGGGAGTTTCTTACCGATAACGTAAGAAATCAAAGCGCCTCCTCCAAGCGAAACGTGAGAGAACCTATTTTTCGGAATTCTGAACCTGTTTATGGCATCAACCGTATTTCCGCCGCCAACCACGGAAAATGCCTTGGAATCTGCAACCGCCTTGAAAATTTCTTTTGTTCCGAACTGGAACTTTTTTTCTTCGTATTTTCCGACAGGTCCTTTTAGAAATATCGCTTTCGATGACTTGATGATTTTTTTATACCTGTCTATGGTTTTTCTTCCGATATCAAAGATAAGTTTGTCTGTCGGCAAATCACTCAATTCAACTTCTTTGCCATCCTCGTCAACAAAATCTATTGGCATGAACAAATTTGATTTTTTCATAAACATTTTCAGACTTTTAACGATGTTCTTATCGAGAATTTCGTTCTCCTTTCCAAGATTGCAATTTGCAGCAGACAAGCAAAATAAACAGAAGGTTCCGGCGGTCAAAATCTTATTTTTTGATGCGTGCTTTAGCAATGCCAAATCCTCTTCTGGCTTGGCGCCGCCGAGAATATATGTCGCTTTACCGATTTTTTTAATTTTTTCCAACGACTTCAACTCTTTTTCCAAGACGCGGCCGGCAATGCTTGGCATTGCATACGCAAAGCCGACAACGCTCGCGTGAGAGCGATGGCAAACTGAAAATGCGTCCTGAATGAAGAAATCAAATAACGGAGTTAACGTTTTTACAAAATCGGATGCGGAATGCCTTTTCGGCGACAACGCCAGCATTTCCAGTTTCGATGACCTGACATTTTTCAGCAAAACGGCCTCTCCCGATTTCATGTTTTTTATTTTATTTATCGCCTCGTTTCCGTACAAATCGTCAACGTATCGTATCTTTTTTCCAGTTAATTTTGTCAGCATTTTTGCATGCTGTCTCAAATCGAGAAAATCTTCTTTGCCAGGCCTGCCCTGGTGAGCGAGAATCGCGACCTTTGCTTTTTTGTTCACCAATTCCTTAATCGTTTTTGCATGCTCTGCAATGCGGTCGTTGAGACGTATCTTTCCATTTATTACGGGCGAATTTAAATCTACTCTCAATAAGACTTTTTTTCCATTGAAATCAAAATCGCTCATCGTGAGAAATTTCATATCCATCAAAGAAATTTACCGATTATTTTAAGTATGTCTATCATTCTGTTTGAGTATCCGTATTCGTTGTCATACCACGCCAGAACCTTTATGAAATCTTTTTCCACGACACGCGTGGAGAGGCCGTCGATTATTGCCGAGTGCGTATTCCCGATAATATCCCGCGAAACTAACGGCTCTTCTGTATATTCGAGGATTCCCTTCATTTTCCCCTTCGCATATTTCTTAAATATGCCGTTAACTTTTTCAACAGTTACCGGCATCTTGACGTTGACCGCCAAATCAACGACCGACCCGTCGGCAACTGGAACGCGCATGGCGAGCCCATCTAATCTGTTTTTGAGTTCCGGGATTACATCGACAACGGACTTCGCCGCTCCGGTCGTTGTCGGTATAATTGACACCGCGCATGCCCTCGCCCTGCGAAAATCCTTGTGCGGAGAATCCAAAACCCGCTGGTCATTTGTATAAGCGTGCACGGTTGTCATGAAGCCGCTACGAATCTTAAACGCGTCATTCAGAATCTTCACGACTGGCGCTAAACAATTTGTCGTGCACGAAGCGTTTGAAATAATGTTGTGATTCTTTCTCAATTTGTCTTCGTTCACACCCATGACAACCGTTATGTCCGGGTCTTTTGCCGGCGCGGATATTAAGACCTTTTTCGCGCCAGCCCGCAAATGCTTTGACGCGCCTTCCCTGTCTCTGAAAAACCCAGTGGATTCGACAACCGTGTCTATATCCAGTTTTTTCCATGGCAACCTTGACGGGTCTTTCTCGGAAAAGATTATTATCTCTTCATCGCCTACTGTCAGGGAATTCTTTTTTGCTTTGATTTTTTTCTCATACTTTCCGTAAACAGAATCCCATTTAAGCAGATGCGCCAATAAGTCGGGGCTCGTGAGGTCGTTTATCGCGACAACATCTATTTTATTTTCCAATGCGAGTTTAAAGACAGACCTCCCTATGCGACCGAAACCGTTTATCGCTATGCGCATAATCCATAACCTTTTTTAACATAAAATTATTAGATGGGCGCATATTTAACTTTATCAGCGAAAAGCTCCTTGCGTTAGCGAGGGGTAGTTCACTTCGCGTGGATAATTATTTAACCCTTCCGTATTTATCTTCTAATCTGACGACATCATTTAATTCCGGGGTGGATAATTCAATCACGTCAGAGTCTTTTATTGCTCTCATTCTATGTATGGTTTTCGGTTTGATTCTCTGATAAGCGTTTTGTTTCATCTTCTTTTTTATAAGTTTTTTGTTTACCTTTATTTGCAGTTCGATCAAGCCCCTCATAACATAAATAGATTCGTCTTTTATTTTATGATATTGCAAGGATAGCGTTTCGCCTTTATTAATATGCAAAACCTTTCCAACGTATTTTTTGGTCCGAACCCATATCAGTTCATAACCCCACGGCTTGATTATTTTTTTCATGCCTTTCACTATAAACCATTTATAGGCTTCATTAATTTTTATAAATTTTCATCCTTATTTAATTAAGCCGCAAATGTTCCAAAGCCAATGTTTTACGGCTTGCTCCATTATTTATCGCAAGACATTTTGGCGATGTAAATAAGCTAAAAGCTGATTAAAATGAAACCACTTAAAACCAATCTACGAGAAATGAAAACGGTGGCAAAATGCCTGAAAAAGAAAGTAATGGACATGGTAACCCCGGATGGAAAAAACATTTACAAAAACATCAAAGGCCATGAAAATGAGATAAATTATGAGTTATATGACCTGATGCCAGATAAGACGGGCCTGAAAAATCTTATCCTGAATATGAACATCATACACAAAGAAAAAGTCAATTCCCAGAATAAGATGACGACCGGGCATTCTCATGCAGCACAAGAAGAGATTTACATATTTCTAAAAGGCAGCGGAAAAATGATATTAATCGGTCCAAAAAATGAAAAATACGAATTCGATGTAAAGCCGGAAGATATAATAACTGTCCCGAAGAGGTTTTGGCACAGGGTAGTAAATACCGGGACCGAGGATTTGGTTTTCATCAACATTTTTACCGGAGATACGATGCCGAAATCGAGAACAATTTTTGCCAGAAAATAGCATCGACATAACTTTTTTCGTCTGGAAGTCTCCGTGCGAGAGCGCGGAGATGGGAGACGATGCTTTTTTACTTTTCCTTTATCTTTTGTTTGATAAAACATTATTTTTCCAATATTTTTGAATGCTTCATCAATTTTTTGTAGGTCTTTTCTACAGTTTCCGGCATCGTCTTGGTTTCGGCTATGATTTCCATGAAACCGAAGTCTGTCTTGTATCTTGGAACGATGTGCACGTGGAGATGGTCGATGGACGCCCCGCTGACATCGCCGATATTCATCCCGATGTTAAATCCCAACGGATTGAGAGCTTTTTTAATAAGTTTGACGCACTTTCTTACCATACCAAATAATCTGTCACACTCCGCATCCGTCAGCTCGTCTAATGACACGACATGCCTTATCGGTATTACCTGTAAATGCCCGGTATTGTATGGAAAAAGGTTCATCATTACCATGACATCTCCGCCTTTGTGCAAAACTTTTGACGGAATTTTTTTATCGCCTTTTATAATCCTGCAAAACAGGCATCCCTTAAATTTATGCTTTTTGCTTATCCAATTCATTCTGTCTGTCCACAACCAATATTTATGCATTTTTCATCATCTTTTTCAGCTCTTTCATCACAAACTCTCCGTCCGCCTTGCCTCTTACCCGACTCATTATCATGCCCATTAAAACAGATATTTTTCTGTCTCCGTTTTTCTTCACGACGTCAAAGATTATTTTTTTCAGTTCATCTTTGCCCAACGCTTTGAATTTTTTAATGACGCCGTTAATATCCCCGCCCTTTGAGATTTCGGTCAAAACATTTGGCACGGATTGCCTCGGTATAAGATTTTTTCTAACCGCTTCAAAAATTTTCATAAAATCATTTTCAGAAATTTTTTCTACTGGAACGCCTTTTCTTTTCAGGTCTTTTAAAGTTGATGTAAATACGGAAGCGACAAATAAAACAAGGTTTTTTTCCTTTCCAATATTATTTTTTTCTACAATTTTTTCGAATAAATTATAGTATTTTGATTTGATTATTTGATTCGCGACCTCTTTTGAAATTATTTTTTCAAGCTCCCTTTTCTTTTCAATCAAAGTTTTTGGAAGAGATTTTTTTATTTTATTCAGATACGACCTCGTTATTCTTATCGGCGGGTGGTCCGTTTCCGGATACATTCTCGCAGAGCCCGGCAAAGGTCTCGCATATGATGTCGTGCAATCTTGGTTCGGTTTTCTCGTCTCTTCCGGTATTCCCGTTAAGCAATATTTCGCTCTTTCAAAAATTGCATCGACCGCCTTTTTTGGCTCGTTGCCGTGGCACACTATCATCAGGTCGTCCTCGCCCGCCTTTAATTTTTCTCTCAACACTTCAAATTTATTTTTCAAACTATCTTTGCAATCAACATTGCTTACGATACTTGAACCGTAAACCTTTCCGTATTCTATCAATTCATTGTAAAATGTTTTTCCAGGACAAATTTCCCTACTAATAAAATTTGCGAATTTTGGCAGCTTTAATGCGAATGAATTAAAGCCGAAAACGTCGGTAACTTCAATCGCCTTTTCAAAATCTTTTTCCTTTATTTTCATATTTTTCAATTCATCTTTTATTTTCAACAAATTAACCTGTCTTGAAACTTCATTTTCGATCAGTTTCGTTATCGTCTTCAAGTTCTGCCATCCCTTTATCTCAATTCTTGCTCCTCCTTTTATTGATATGTTAACGTCCTGTCTTATTGTGCCGATGCCTCTTTTTACATTAAATGACCTGAATAACAGACCGAGATTCTCAGCGACTTCTCTGCAATGCTCCGGCGTTTTTATATCCGGATAGGTTCCGACCTCAATGAGAGGAATACCGAGCCTGCTTAACGAGTAGACGGTCTTTTCTTTGTTTTCCGGCTTTGCGGCGTCCTCTTCCAAATTCAATGATTTTATTCTCACTCCGTCGAATCTCTCAGAACCCCAGCCAATCAGCAAAGTTCGCTGAAATGATGTTATCGCCGAACCGTCCAGAACATTTTTTCTCATAACGTGCAACTCATCCGGGACATTGAGACCGAGTTCCAGCGCGATTGATATCGCAATGTCCAATGCCTCTTTATTTATGTCGTGCGGAGGTTCATCGTCCGTGTCAACGAGGCACGCCTCGTTCTCATAGCCATGATAAACAAATTCCCGGTCCCTGAAAAATTCAAATAACGCCGCCCTGTCTATTTCACCGATTTCTCCCACCACCGGTCTCAGCTTTCTCTTTATTTCAAATATTAGATTTTTTTCTTTCATTTGCGTTGAACAATCGCAAAAAAGTTTTTTTGTGTTAAGTTGCTGATGCAGTTCCAGACCGATTTTCAGGCCAAGTTTTTTGTAATCCATTTTATTCGTCATTAAATAATATTTTGATTGCTCAATTATAAAAATTACTCGGTATCCGATTTGTTTGTCTATCTGAATTTCAGAGAGCCGAGATGTTTAAAATAAATCTTAATTGGCTTATTGAACTTTTTGCCCAATTTTTTAATCTCCATTTCTTTCTCAAGCCAAAATTCCTTTGACAGATTTTTGTATTTCGTTTCCAATTCGGGGAAGTTCTCTCTTATCGCTTCAAAAACCTCTTTTCTGCACGAATTTAAATTCAAGTCCTCGAACATGAGCAAATCCACAAAAGGCGAAACTTCTCTGAAAATCTCCTCTAAATCCGTCAAGTACGGCAAAATTGGACCAACAAAAACATATGTATAAAAACCGTCTTCTTTAAGTTTTCTCAAAGCATCCAATCTCGCATAAGAACTCGGGGAAAATGGCTCAAATATTTTTTTAATCTTTTCATTTAAAGTTGTTATGGTCAAACCGAGCTCACAATTTTTGAATCTTCTAAAAACATCGGCATCTCTCAATATCAAATCGGATTTTGTTAAGATCGATAATTTCATATCTTTGTTCAAATTCTGCAAAACTTTTCTCGTGAGTTTGTATTTTTCTTCAATTGGCTGGTAAGGATCGCCCGTTGTACATAAAATAACATTTCCCTCTTTTCCCGCGCTTTCTCTGGCAATCAACTCCGGGGCATTTATTTTCACGTCAACGAATTCTCCCCACTTATCATTTTGCTTTCTCCATCTGCAAACAAATCTCGCATAACAATAAATGCATGCGTGCTGGCATCCCGAATAATGATTTATGGCAAAATCTGCTCCCGGAATTCTTGTTTTATTTAAAATTCTTTTCGCCATCACTTCATAAATTTTCATTTTAATTTCCTCCCCATAAAGATTATAAATTTAAGATATAAATTAAATTATGGGAGTTCAGATAGCGGAAATTCTACCAAAAGAGAAAATTGAAACAGAAAATTTGGCACATAAAATAATCGCAATTGACGCATTTAACTGGCTATACCAGTTTCTGTCGTCTATAAGGCAATATGACGGAACTCCGTTGAAAGATTCAAAGGGCAATATAACCTCTCATTTATCCGGATTATTTTACAGGACTACCAAGTTGATAGAAAAGGGTGTGAAGCCCGTTTACGTATTTGACGGTGAGCCGCCGAAGTTCAAGGCGGCGACGACCTATAAAAGAAAATCGGCCAAAGAAGAGGCAAAAGAAAAACTGGAAAAGGCATTGGAAATGGGTGATATGGAAGAGGTAAAAAAACAGGCACAGCGCACATCCGAATTGACCGAAGAGATGGTAAAAGAAAGTAAATTATTATTGGATGCCATCGGTTTGCCCGTAATCCAAGCCAAATCGGAGGGAGAAGCCCAGTGTGCCGCCATGTGCAGCAACGGAGATGTTTATTCAACCGCAAGCCAGGACAGCGACAGCTTATTGTTCGGTTCCCCGAGACTGGTAAGAAACCTCAACATAACAGGCAAAAAGAGGGTCAGGGGAAGGGAAATTGAGATATCGCCGGAAATGATAAGATTAGAAGATGTTTTGAAGGAACTTGACATAAATAGGGACCAGCTCATTATCATGGGGATTTTGGTTGGTACGGACTATAACATCGGCGGCATTAAAGGCATCGGACCGAAAAAAGCGATAAAACTCGTGAAAGAATACAAGACAATTGACAAAATATTCAGAAATATAGAATGGACGTTTGAAATAAAACCAGAAGAAATTTTCGAGTTTTTTAAAAATCCATTATATAACAAATATGAAATAAAATTCAAGAGACCGGATGAAGAAAAAATTAAAAAAATACTTTGCGATGAACACGACTTTTCCGAAGAAAGAGTTAATAATTCTATAAAAAAATTAGAAGCAACGAGTCAGCGGTCGTTGGATTCTTGGTTAAAATAGTGCGTGAAACAAATGAAAGCATTGGGATTACTTTCTGGGGGTTTAGACAGCGTGCTGGCATTTAAGCTAATTTTAAATCAGGGCATAAAAGCAGAGGCGATAAAATTTGTATCGCCTTTTTTCGATGATTCGTTTTATGCAAAGAATATATCCGAAAAATTCGGGATTCCTTTGAAAATTATGTATTTGGGTAAAGAATATCTGAAACTTATAAAAAATCCGAAACATGGATACGGCTCCGGCATGAACCCGTGCATTGATTGTCACGTGTTCATGCTAAAAAAAGCGAAGCAGTACGCAAAAAAAATTAAAGCGGATTTCATTTTTACGGGAGACGTGCTCGGAGAGCGGCCGATGTCTCAGAATATGAAGGCGCTGAACACGATAGAAAACGAGACGCGACTGAAAAATAAGATATTGAGACCGCTGTCGGCAAAACTATTGCCAGAAACCGTTGCCGAAAAAAATGGTTGGGTCGATAGGAATAAACTATTGGACATCAAAGGAAGGTCGAGAAAAAAACAACTTGAGCTTGCCAAAAAATTTAAAATAAAAATATATGCCTCTCCCGGAGGCGGATGCTTGCTGACCGAAAAGGAGTTTTCCGCAAAGCTTAGAGATTTGATAAAGCATAAGAAAAGAATAAATGAGAAAGACATCGAACTTTTGAAAATAGGACGTCATTTTCGTTTCAAAAATAATAAAATAATTGTAGGCAGAAATGAAAAAGAAAACGAGCTATTAAAAAAATTGAGATATGAAAACGATTATTTGTTTGAGGTTTCCGATTATCCAAGCCCTTTAAGCGTTTTACAAGGCCCTAAAACAAAAGAAGCGATAAAAAAAGCTTCCGGGCTAACCGTTCGCTATTCCGATGCCAAAGGAAAAAATGTTTTAGTAAAATACGGGAAGGATCTCAAAAAGTCATTGTTCGCGCGTCCAGTTTCTGGAAAAATAATAGAAAAAATGAGAATTAAATCCTAAGTATTTAATTTATAACAATGCAATACAAAGATGATTAAAGTGTTGCGATGCGAATATATTGCAAAGCTTTTGCCGAGCATAAGGGCAATGATAGCGAAAGAGCTCGTGATGAACGGTTTGACGCAGGAAGATGCCGCGAGAATTTTGGGCGTTAGCCAGGGGGCGATTTCACAATATGTGAGAAGGCTGAGAGGTAAAAAAATTGTTGATTCCGACATAAGCAAGGCTGTAAAGGATTTATGCAAAAGAATTGTAAATGAAGGGATTGACGTAAATGAAGGGATATGTAACATGTGTAAACAATTAAGAGATTCGAAAGCCTTTTAAATCTTGCCATTTTAATTATTATATTTTTAAGGTGCTTACATGGAAGAAGAAAAAAAAGAAGCGACAATAAAATTGCCTAAATTGAATTTATGGATGCTCATAAGCACAGCTCTCGTCATATGCTTGGTCGGTGTTTTATGGTTTAATCCGCTGTGCCCGTCCAACGCATCTTCCGCAACGGGACTTGCCGTATTGTCAGAAGACGATGCCGGAAACAAAGCGATTGATTATTTAAACAACAACATTGTTCAACAAGGGACAAAAGCATCGCTCGTTTCCGTGCAAGAAAAGA
>JAGGUE010000043.1 GCA_021158665.1 Candidatus Aenigmatarchaeota archaeon | reverse complement strand
GGTTTTTTCGGCGCCCTCTCAACGCAAAACTCTCTTTCTGCCGCAAGGCTCAACGATGTTTCGCGCGGGCGCTCCAGCTCCGTGAACCCGGCCTATTTAATCGTTCGTAAAATTTGCAGATGCTCACGGATTTGACCTCAATAAAAGCGGAGCCCGTTAAGGCGATGGAAAAGGCGAGGTCCGGGGTTTTGGGAATGCATCCGTTGTTCGGGCCTTTGGCTCCTAATTTAAAAAATCAAAGCATAGTGTTTTGCCCGATTAAGAAAAATAAATGGATAAATTTTTTAAAGAATCTTTTTAAAAAAAATGGAGCAAGAATTATTGAAATTTCCCCCGAAATGCACGACGCGCAAATGGCTTTATTGCAGTGTTTGATTCACTTTTCCAATATTAATTTGGCCCACTTTTTCTATCGCAAAAAATTTAAACCCCTGCCTTCTCTTCTTACCCCAACCTTTCGGCTTCAGAGTTTGGTAATCGGAAGGATTTTAGCGCAAAACCCGGAGCTTTACTCCGACATAGAGATCAGAAACCCTTATTTTAGAAAACTTTCCAGGGAATACCTAAAAGAATTGCATTCTTTTCAGAAAATCATAGAAAGAAGGGATTGCGAAGAATTTAAAAAAAGGTTCAAAAAGGCATCCTCGTATTTGTCCAATTTCGTAAAAGTAGCTGAAGAAAAAACAACGGATATCTTAAGTGTGATAGAATCTCAGCCGATTAAAATCGGAACCCCTAAAAAAATAAATATCAAGAAGGCGAGAATAGGTTTTTTGGGACCAAAATACACCTTTTCTTGGAGCGCGGCCAAAAAAATTGCCAACAGAACATCTCACTTAATCCCGTTTCTAACCATCGGGGAAGTTTTTGAAGGGGTGAATAATCTGGAAACTGATTTTGGAGTAGTTCCAATTCAAAACGCAATTGCCGGAATTATTTCTGAAACGATGTATCAATTTATTGACTATCCGGTTTTTGCTTTGGGCTCATTTAAAATCCCCATCCGTTATTGCCTTTTATCCAAAGAAAAATCCATTAAAGATATAAAGGCAGTTAAATCTCATCCGCAGGCGCTGTCCCAGTCAAGAATTTGGCTTGCGAATAATTTGCCCCGGGCTTCGAAGATTTCCACCCCAAGCACCGTTTCCGCGATTTCAGAAAAATCGATTCCAGATAAAACCGGATTTATAGTTCCGTTGGAAGCGGCCAAAAATTTCAAATTGAATGTTTTGGCAAAAAACATAGAAGATAGAAAAGAAAATTTTACCAGATTTTTAGTGATTACGCGGGAATTAAACAGAAGTTTTTTAAAGAAAACGAATTTTCATAACAAAAATACCTTGCTTTTGCTTTCTGTTTATGACAGAGTGGGAATTTTAAGAGACATTTTAAACGTTTTTGCAAAAAGAAATATCAATCTCGCTTCCCTTCATTCAATTCCATCCGTCTTTCATCCATGGGATTACCTTTTTTTCTTGGAAATTGAAAAATTTTGCTTTTCTCTCAATCAGAAAGGTATTTTAAGAGACCTGAACCAATACTGCCCCTTTGTCAGAGTTTTGGGCGCTGCGTAAAATTTCAAAAATTTTTTTGAGGCAAAATTATCCATAAAATCTGCACACATCCTTTACCGGGCATTTATCGCATTTTGGTTTTTTCATGCAGCATCGCTTTCCCAACTCAACGAGCAAGGCATGAAACTCCTTATAAATCTTTACGTCCTTTGGCAGGTTGTTTTGAAACAGGTTTTGCAGTTCTTCATAAGAATCTTCTTTGAATCCGATTCTCTTCATTATCCTTTTTGTGTAGGCGTCGATAACGAAATACGGCCTGTCGTATGCATAGAGCAGAATAGAGTCGGCCGTTTCTTTGCCAATGCCCCAGATGCCGAGCAGGTTCTCTCTCGTTATCCTGCCTTTGAAATTTGCAACCAATTTAAGCTTCTTTGCTTTTTGATTGTAATATCCTGCCGGTTTGATTAACATTGCCAGGTCTTTTTCGGGAATGTTTTTAATGCCCGACTTGCTCAGCATGTTCTTTTTGTCCAGATTTCTAATCGCCTTTTCGACGTTTTTCCATGCCGTGTTTTGCGTGAGTATGGCACCGACTATTATTTCAAATCGCCTGTTTTTAGAAATCGTCGGCCACCATTTTTGTTCTCCGAACTCGGATAAAAGTTTTTCGTAGATTTTCATAAGCATAGAAATCATGCTTATCTAATCGCAGCAAGAAGACCCTGTTTATAAGGCGGTGAATCGCAACCCCATAAAGTATATTTATAATAATATTTTTAAAACAATAATGAAACGACTCTTTAAACTCGACTTCTTGAGACTCACCGCTTTTAATAATCTCCAATATCTGCCTTTTTTCCATTTTTATAGTTACTATTAAAAATTATTAATAGTTATTGATAGTATTTATAAGCGGTTGTATTCAATATCCGTATGATAAACGAATTACAAATCTCTCCGAAATT
This sequence comes from Candidatus Aenigmatarchaeota archaeon, assembly GCA_021158665.1. Taxonomy (GTDB): domain Archaea; phylum Aenigmatarchaeota; class Aenigmatarchaeia; order GW2011-AR5; family JAHLMP01; genus JAGGUE01. The sequence continues at coordinate 88 of JAGGUE010000043.1, read as the reverse complement.
TTTATCAAAAATTTAATTGGGTTTAATATTTCATAATTCCTCTTATTGATCCAACTCTCTATAAAATTTTCCGCCGATTTTTTGTTCC
>JAGGUE010000039.1 GCA_021158665.1 Candidatus Aenigmatarchaeota archaeon | reverse complement strand
TTTAGTAGGGTTGGGACAACCCGAATTTACGCCTGTGGAGATGAGACCTCTACGGGAACTCTTAAGAGTTCCCGCAAGTCTCGTCGTTGAAACAGGAAGCCCTATCCTTTAGGGTAGGGTAGTTCACGTCGGGTAGAGCACGCGTTTGGTTATGTCCTCTTATTAAAAGGTTAGCGAGAAATCGATAGGGTTCAGTCGTGGACGAATTGCCATGTGCATTATTATACGCCCCATGAAATCCGCGGGCATCGGTCAGCAGTTCGCATAGATATGCTTTACAAAATATATAAATTACAATAGAAAACTTTAAATATGGTTTGCGCATAAGTTTATAAGTGGAAATTTTCACTATTTGGGAGTAATTTTATTGTCGAATAAAAATGGCGGCGAACCCGCCGAGTAAAAATATTTTTTGACCGATATTCGCACCGTGATCGATGTCATTAATAAATATAGAATTCGGCGGCATGGAGCAAACGGATTCGGAGATTAAAAAAGTCATTTACCCGTGTAAGAAACATGATCACATATTTTCTTACACCGCGTTTTTGCTCTGTGATATCGCAAAACTGACGAAAACGTAAAAGGTGTTGAAAATGCCGAGAACAAAAAAAGCCAAAGAGCAGATGAAATGTCCGGAATGCGGGTCAACTAAGTTTTATGAGGACGCAAACAAAGCAGAGGTTATCTGCGCGAAATGCGGAACCGTTATTCAGGAGGGCATGATCGATACGACCCAGGACTGGAGGGCGTTTGACCACGACCAGCAATCGAGAAGGTCGAGAACCGGCGCTCCTTTGACTCACAAAAGGCACGACAAAGGGCTCACCACGGAAATTGGCAAGGGCGTTACCGAACTCTTTAAAGTGCCCGCCAAGAGACGCAGCCAGTACTTTAGACTGAGAAAATGGCAAAAGAGGTTGGTGACGTCAAAGGACAGAAATTTATCGTTTGCTTTGGGAGAGCTTGAGCGTCTCGTCTCTTTTCTCGGGCTTCCGAAAACATTGCACGAGGAGGTTGCCGAGCTTTACGAAAAGGCTTTGCTAAAAGGTCTTGTCAGGGGCCGTTCGATAGAGTCCATCATCGCGTCTCTGGTTTACTCGTTGGCAAGGGAGTATAAAAGCCCGAGAACGCTGGCAGAAATCGCGCAGGCGTCTGGCATACCGAGACGAGAGCTCGGGAGAACGTACCGCTACATATCAAGAAAGCTCAACATGAGAATACTCCCGGCCACGGCCGAGAGCTATATTCCGAGATTTTCTTCAATGCTGAAACTCAAGGACAAAACAGAGGTCAGGGCGCTCAAGATTCTGAGAAAGGCGATGGAGAAGGATGTCATCTCCGGCAAGGGTCCGTGCGGGTGCGCGGCCGCGGCTATTTATATCGCGTCCGTGCTTGAGCACGAGCACAGAACACAGAGAGAGGTTGCCGATGTGGTCGGAGTTACGGAGGTCACGATCCGCAACCGCTACAAGGAAATTGCCCGCGCGCTCAACATAGAGAAAAAAGTAGACGCGATGGCAAAGGAAATGGAAGAAAAAAACAAATGATCGCGCAGGCGAACTTCTCGAGAACCCGGACTCTGGAAAACGGAATTGACAAAAAATAAAAACATATTACGCATTTCCGAGAGAATAAGATATGTGCAATTTTTGGCGGCGGCTTATCGAAAGTTATTTAATCCTGATTTAATTTTATATTAACTATGACTAACATTTTTGTTATTCATGGTGCATATGGAGACCCTGAAGAAAATTGGTTTCCTTGGCTTAAATCTGAACTTGAAAAATTAGGATGTAAAGTTTTCGTCCCAAAATTTCCAACTCCAGAGAATCAATCGCTTGAAAATTGGCTGAAAGTTTTTGAAGATTATAAACAATACTTAGATGAAAACTCTATTGTTGTTGGTCATAGTTTAGGACCTGCATTTTTGTTAAATATTCTTGAAAAATTAGACAAGCCAATCAAAGCAGCTTTTTTTGTTTCTGGTTTTGTTGGTCTGTTAGGAAATCCAGATTTCGATAATATCAATAAATCTTTTGTAGACAAAAGCTTTGATTGGCAAAAGATTAAACAAAATTGTAAGAAATTTTATATTTTTCATTCTGATAATGATCCTTATGTTCCATTAGAAAAAGCAAAAGAACTTGCAAAGAATTTAGCTGTTGATGTAATTCTTGTCAAAAATGCGGGACACTTTAATGAAAAAGCAGGATATACTAAATTTGAATTATTACTTAAAAAAATAAAGAATGAACTGTAACGCCGCCGCTAAAAACTTCTTCGCTCACTATCGTTCGCTCGACCACGTTGCATTCTCGTTCAGCTTCGCTCCACTCGGGCACATAACAGCGGATAAACTGCTCACTTCGTTACACTCGTTCGCCAAAATTTCTTTCGCTCTGCTCAAGAAACTTCGTTTATCCACAACAAGATATGCGAATGTCGGGTTGTCAAAAAAGGCCGTTCCTCCATTGCTGCATAAAAAAGAAGTTAAAGAGAAAAAACCACATTTCTCAATCTCCGTGGCGTTTTCTTCGGCGTGCTACATGTAAAAATTTATTGTCTCCAATGTTATGGAACAACTTCTGTAAAGGCAGGCAATTTATCTCAATTTAACTTTATCGGCGGAAGAACCAAAAAAGCTTGCGGTTCAAAACTCACAGCGCCGGGAGAGGGATTTGAACCCCCACACCCAGAAGGGAACCAGCTCTCCGGGCTGGCGCCATGCCAGATTAGGCGATCCCGGCATTCAAAGCCCTGAATGAGATTCGAACTCATGACCTGCTGTTTACGAGACAGCCGCTCTGCCAGACTGAGCTATCAGGGCATACGACAATTCTTAAATTCTTTTTTAAAATTTTTATACTCTTAATAATCTAATATTGATTGGCATGAAAAAAGAAATGTTTGAGGTCATGTTCTATGGCCGCGGGGGCCAGGGGGCAAAAACATCGGCGCATCTGCTGGCAGAGGCGTGCGTGGACCAGAATAAGTTTGTTCAGGCGTGGCCGGAGTTCGGGCCGGAAAGGAGGGGAGCTCCAATAAAGGCATTTGCGCGGGTTTCCGACGAGTATATAGACACGCACGAAGACGTGACGTCTCCGGATGCGCTGGTTGTTCTCGACGAAACCCTGATTGCCAACATAACGGAAAACGTTGAGCGCGCCGCGATAATAGTAAATTCTGGCAAAAAACCGGAAAATATAAAGGCGGGTTTCAAATCCGCGGGAAAGATTTGCACGGTAAATGCAACCCGTATATCATTGGACTCGATAGGAAAGGATATTCCAAACACGCCCATGCTCGGAGCATTGGTAAAGGTCACGAGCATCGTTTCTCTGGATGCGATAGTAAAAAAGATTGAGGACGCGTTTCTGGAAAAGATTGGCGAGAAGGCAACGAAAGCGAACATAGAAATGGTTAAAAGAGCGTATAGCGAGGTGAGGTGCAACGACTGAAAAATTTCCAACAGAAGAAGATATAAAGAAAAAGCCCGGATGGAAAGACATTCCAAAGGCAGGGACCATTACCCGGCCGGGCTCGTCTTTGCTCAACAAGACTGGCTCGTGGCGAAGCATGAGGCCGGTTTGGGACAAAAACAAGTGCGTTCACTGCGGGCTTTGCGCCGTTTACTGCCCGGACAACGCGATTCCAGTAAAGGACGGGAAGCGGTTAGAAACGAATTTTGACTATTGCAAAGGGTGCGGAATTTGCGCGAGAGAGTGCCCGGTCAAAGCAATTAAAATGGTTGAGGAAAAGGGTGATGAAAGTGAATGAACCGAAGGTCAC
>JAGGUE010000015.1 GCA_021158665.1 Candidatus Aenigmatarchaeota archaeon | reverse complement strand
CTGCAACCCAGCCGGAGTATTCATAGCCGGCATGCGGGGCAATTGCTCCGAACGCCTTTTCCTTTTTCAGTCCCCGATTCAACAGTTCATTTACACGGTTTCTCAATACTTCTGGTTTCGACGGGTAAAAACCGTGCGCAACCGGCATCCGCATAATTTAGATATTATGTTAAAGCTTAAGAATCTTTTATAATCTCGACAGCCTATCCGCCATTTTCAGCGGTTCTGGGATTCGCGAGTTTGTAAAGAGCTTTACTATTTCAATGCTTGTTTTCAAGTCAATTTTATGTCCCACCGAGACATAGACGGGCTTTCCGTTGAATTGTAAAACCTTGGCGAGAATTTTATTTTCGTATTTCACAAAACCGTTTTCAATTTTTCCAAACAGCAGCGACTTCGCAACACCGACCGTTCTCATATTTAGCAGAATCCCGGCGTGCGTGGCGATGCCCATGCTTCTTGGGTGAAGCAAACCGTTTCCATCGACCAACAAAACATCCGGCATTTTCTTCACGGATTTCATCAATTTCAAAATTATTGGCAATTCGCGGTACGACAGGTACGTGGAGATATATGGAAAATTGATTTCCATGCGCGTTGTTTTTTCTTCCAAAACTTCAAAATTTTTGTTCATCAAAACATAGGCGCATTTCCCGCGATTGTTGCGATAAGATACGTCGATGCCGGCAACTTTTAACTCCTTCGGCAATTCCGGCTTTTCAATTATAATTTTGTTTCTTAGCCTCAACTGTTCTTGCCTCAATTTTTTCAACGGAAAATCTGTTTTGAAATCTCTGAATAAAATCTTTTCAAAGCTCTGAATTTTTTTGTTTTTAATTTCTATGCCGTCATTTTTCAGTCTTTTGATTTTTTCATCCGCCCCGAGGGAGTATCCGCCGAGACCTCCATCGCTTTCAACCACTTTGTAGCACGGGAACTTAACCAAATTTTTATTGTTGTGCAATATTCTTCCTATCGCTCTCGCCGCGTTCTCATCCCCAAGAGCTACCGCCAATGCCTTGTATGTAGTCGCCTTTCCTTTCGGAATTTGTCTCAGCATGCCGTATACTTTTTTATATAAATTTACCTGCCTCATGATATCCTTATTTTGCTGTCAAGAATCCCGGAAACCATAAATTCAATTTCTTTCTTTTTATCTTTGATTTCATTTATAACCTTTGACTTACTTTCTTCAAGCTGCGATTTCATCTTTTTTAATTCCGCGATTTTGTCCCTAATCGATTTCAGCTCCGCCTTTGATTTTTTGACCCGCTCCATGAATTTTTCCTCTTTTTTTATTTCCCTTTCTTTTGCTGCGATTTTCTCATTTGTCATGCAATAATCGTTTTTCAGTTTTTCAAAAAAAGGAAAATCGCTCAATATTAAGCATACCCTTTCGTACCGCTTTTCGTCCGCTTCAATTTTCTTGTCTTCTATCAATGATTTTATTTCTTTGAGTATTTCTTTTATTTCGAGACCTTTGTCCTTTACGAAAAAGCTGTTCGAAGAAGATGCTATATAACTATTAATAAGGTTTTGTCGGTGCTTGTCTTTAACATCGTATGCGAATTTTTTCAGCAGTTTCTTGATTCCGCCAAATGATGTCTCAATTCTTTGCTCAAGCTCTTTTTTTGATTCGGTAATCTCGTTCAATTCTCTTTTCAACTCGTTGATTTTTTCCCTGTCAACATATGGGATATTTTCCGACTGTTTTTGCTCCCGCTCTTTCAGTTCGTTTAAATCGTTCTCAATGCTTTTTATATTCATCTCTATATATCCGATTTTACTCTCGCTTTTTTTCACCGACGAGATTTCATGCCTTAGTTTTTCAATGTCGGATAATATGTTCGTTGACAAAAACTCCTGATACTCATCGAGCGTCTGTTTTATCTCCTTTATTTTGCTGACAATTTTTTCAACGTTATCCCTAAAGAAAAAGTCCATGTGCATCATCTGTCTCGGCGTCGTGTTGTTTATCTCGTCTATAATTTTGTATGCCTCGCCGACGAACTCGTCGGATGTAACGGGTGGCATTTTTGATAGAATGTTTATTGCCCTGTCGCAGAAATTGTTTTTTGCGGCGACAGACGCCTTTGACAAATCGTCACGAGCCTCGATTTTTTTGAAGTCATCGAGCATTTTAGAGAGTTCTTTAAAGCCTGAGCGTATTTTTTCCCTGAATCTTTTTGACTCGTCTTCTATTTCCTTTATTTCTTCCCGATTTTTTTCCTTCATGAAATTTATCAGATTATCGAGCGAAACCGTCTCTTCTTTTATTTCTTCTTTACGACCGCCGAAGAGTTTTTTCAATGATGAAATAAATGACATAAATATTTATTAACGAAAAGGGTTATTAAAGATATTGGTCATGAAACGAAAAAGAAAAAATATCGGAAAATCTATCAGAACATGCCCAATTTGCAATTCGACTGATGTGATGCCTTATGTTGGGTTCAATTGCGGCATGCTTTGGCAGTGCAGGTCTTGCGGATATGTGGGAGCGCTGATCATTGAAAAAAGCGTGATGAAGAAATTGCCGAGAAATTTTCGGCAACGGCGATTTTGAAAAACGAATTTGAAGATTTTTAAATTTGCCGGCGTCTAAAATAGTGACACTTATGCTAAAAATAACTAACTTGTGCGTGGAGGTTGGCGGTAAAGAAATTTTAAGCGACATTTCCCTTCGAATCAGAAGGGGCGAGACTCATGTTATCGTCGGTCCAAACGCTTCTGGGAAGACGACCCTCGCCAAAACAATTATGGGGCTGCGTGAGTACAAAATAAAAGGAGGCGGCATATATTTTAATGGAAGGGAAATAACCGGATTGAAACCGGAACAAAGAGCGAAGATTGGCATCGCCTTGACATTCCAGCACCCGCCCGCAATAAAAGGGGTGAAATTATCGGATTTTTTAAGAAGAATTGGCAACGGATGCGAGCATAAAAAATACGTTTCTTCACAGCTTTTAGAGAGAGAAATAAATGTCAATTTCTCCGGCGGAGAGCAAAAGTTTTCAGAACTGGTTCAGGTTCTCGCGCTCAATCCAAAACTTATAATATTCGACGAAATCGATTCCGGAGTAGATGTCAAAAGATTGGAACAAATAACCGGAATAATAAAAGACTGGCTTTCGCGAGACAGAGCCGCCCTTATGGTGACGCACAACGCAACGGCGCTGGAGTTTCTTAAGCCCGATATTATTCATGTTTTGCTGAACGGAAAATTAATCGGCTCGTCAAATGACTGGAAAAAGGTATGGAAAACTATCAAGAGGCATGGATATGAAAAATGCAAAGAATGTGAAAAACGCAAATTATCTGCAGGTTGATAACGAGATCAAGCAAATAGTTGAAAGAAACGGGGTCGTCGTTTTATCCAGCCGTGAAGCGTGGGAAAAATTCGGGTGGAGCAGAAAATGGTTTGTCGGAAAGCCAGAACAAGGATATTTCATATGGGTGAAAAAACAAATAGATTTTCCATTAACAGCATGCGCAACTATAGCATCGCCAAAGGTATCGCAAAACCTTACAAATCTGCTAATTGTTGAAAAAAATATAAAAATCAGAGCAAACGTCGTTTGCAACGCGGTCCGAAACGATTTATGCGGAAGACACGAGGCATTCGGCAAACTCGTCCTAAAGGATAACGCGCGTCTCGAGTATAACCACTTCCATAAATGGGGGGAAGGAGACTTCGTCGGCGCCGACTACGAGTTTATGCTGGGAAGAAATGCCGTGCTGAAATACAGTTACGAGAATTTATTTACTCCAAAAAACCTTTCGCTAAAGACAGACGTATATTCCCAAAAGAACTCGTCCGCAAATCTAAGCCTCGTCATTAACGGTGCAAATTCAAATATTCGGATAAGAGATAACGTCTTTCTGAAAGGGGAGAACGCCAGCGGAATTGTCAGACTGAGATTGGTTGGGAGAAAAGATAGTCGCATAAATGCGAAAAGCAGTATTACGGCAGAAGCGGCTGGAAACGGACACCTGGATTGCCAGGGCCTGCTGGTTGACGATGATTCGTCTGTCAAACTAACGCCCGAATTAATAAGCAAGAATAAAGGCGCGTCAATAACTCACGAAGCGTCGATAGGAAGGGTAAATGACGAGCAAATGGATTATCTCAGAACGAGGGGGCTGACCGAGAGAGAAGCCATAGACCTGATCGTCAGCGGATTTTTGGGTGCAAATAAGAGATTCTGACCTCTCTTAATTTTTGCGGAGTTCCGCACGAAGGCATCGCGCCCATCCGAAGCGCTCATAGTTGAGGTTTTGCAAAGACGGGAGCGCCTTCATCGTCTTCAAGCGTTGGCATAAAGAAAATAAATAGGCGCGGAGTTCGATATAAAATCGCGCCCAGAATTTTAGAAACAAAGACCCGTCAAAATATGGAAAACTTTCCGACCTCCTTCAACCCGTTCTCGACGATTACAAACTCGATGTGTTTTTCTTCGGGCAGAGACCTGTGCTTCACAATTGTTGCCACGCGATGCCCGGGCTTCTCGAGCTTTTCAAGCCGTATCAGGGTTTTTGCCCAGTACCTGCCAATTGTTTTTGACGTAAGTTCAATTTTTCCAGCGATAGAGTAGACCTGATTCGTAACAAGAACCGGAATGTTTTTTGACCTGCAAATATTAGATAGCGTGGAGTACTGCTTTGAAAGATCGCGATTTATCTGATGAAAATTATCGTTGGTGAGTTCTAATCTATAAAGAGACACCATCGAATCTATGATTATCAGGCCGACGTTCTCTTGCTCGACAAGGTCGTTTAGTTTTTTAACCCTTTTGCACTGCTCTTGCCACGTTTTCGGCTCAAATAATAATATGTCTTTCAGATAATGGCTGCCGTTTCCGTTTGCCAATTGATTCAACCTTTCAAACGACAATCCGCCTTCCGTGTCGATGAAAACAACTTTTTTGTTGCCGTTTATTACAGAAATTGCGCAAAGCAATGCAATGTTTGTTTTCCCGCTTCCGGCCTCCCCGTAAATATTCGTGACCGCGTCCGACTCTATGCCGCCTTTCAGAAGCTTGTCCAAAGGAGAGTTCGTTGGAATCTTGTTGCAATCGTTCATAGTAAAAATATAATGGCAAAAATTAAAAAGTGCGAAAGTTTTGACTATAATTATCCTTTAACGACGCCAAGAGGAACCAGTCGCGCAACTATCTTGCTTATCCCAGCTTCCTGCGTAACTCTTGCCACCTCGTCAATGTTCTTGTAAGCGGACGGCGCCTCTTCAGCAAGAACTTTCCACGAAGCCGATTTCGCAAGAATCCCTTTCTTGGCAAGCTCTCTGGAAACGTTTTCTCCTCGTGTAGTTTTCAGCATCTTTGACCTCGAATAAACCCTGCCAGCGCCGTGAGCGGTGGAAAAAAAGGTTTCTTCCGCGGTTTCGGCGCCAACCAGAATATAGCTTGCGGTTCCCATGCTTCCCGGAATTAAAACTGGCTGGCCAACCCTTTGGTAGTCGCTTGGAATGTCCGGGCTTCCGGGAGGAAATGCTCTCGTTGCCCCTTTTCTATGAACATAAACCTTTTTCATCTTTCCGTTAATCTTATAGCTTTCGATTTTTCCCATGTTATGGGCGACGTCGTAAACAAGCTCTAATCCAACGTCTTCTTCTTTCATTCCAAGTGTTTTAACAATACTTTCTCTTGTCCAGTGAGTGATTAACTGGCGGTTGGTCCATGCGTAGTTTGCCGCGGAGCACATTGCCCTGAAATAGTCTTCGCATTCCTGGGTTCCGGCCGGAGCGTAAACTAGCTCTCTGTCAGGAAGTTTCCGTATTTCGTCGCGAAACGCTTTTTCGAGGATTTGAAGATAGTCCGTGCAGACCTGGTGACCGAGACCGCGCGAGCCCGTGTGAATCATTACGCAAATTTGGTCTTCGTTGTCGATGCCGAACTCCTTTGCGACATCTGGCAAATAAATTTTGTCGACTCTTTGAATCTCAAGAAAATGATTTCCTGCGCCAAGCGTCCCCAATTGCGGGGCTCCCCTCTTTTTTGCCTTGTCGGACACCTTGCTCGCATCCGCTTGTTTCATAGAGCCGTTCTCTTCTATATGCTTTAAGTCATTTTTATTGGCATAATTATTTTCGAGTGCCCATTCCACGCCAAGTTCAAGCACCTCATCTATCTGTCCGCGGCTCAACTTAAGTTTGCCGCCCCTTCCCACGCCAGACGGCACGTTTCTGAAAATAGATTCCAATAGCCGAGAGATTTTCGGCCTGACATCATTTGCCGTCAGGTTCGTTCTCAGAACGCGGACTCCGCAGTTTGAGACGACAAACGAGTTTGCAATAAAATTGTGGTCATCATGTTTGACTGTAAAATCATAAACATAATCATCATACTTAATCTTATTCTTGCTTTTTATACTATCCCATATCATTCCACTCTTTCCCAGACCTTCGGTCGAATTTTCTAAGAATTTATCGAATGTTAAAAAATTAGACGATATCCGAGAACTGGTTTTTCTACCTTCAAATAGAGACCTTTCCATAAACCTTTTATTTATGAAGTCGGGATCGAGAGATTGATATATTTCTTTTGGTGCGGTTCCATTAGTATAAAAACTAATAGCAATTTTTTGTGTTTTATTTCTTTGTTGAATAACATCATTTTTTAATTTCAGATAAACAACGGATGCATTTGCTAAATAGCTTTTTTCTTTGTTATATTCAAAACCTATTTTTTCATATAGAGTAATCAAATTTCTATTATCGCCATTAATAAGTAATCTAATCTTATAATAAACCTCACCATCTTTATTTATATATTCGAATTTTTCTTCTGTTATCATAGAATTTATTCCAAATTCCATGAGCATAGAAGCAATCTGATTAAAAAATTTCTTACCACTCTCAATCAATTTATAATTTTTATTCATTGAAATTGTTGGCATATAAAAATTATATCCATGAGATGTCATTGTTTTTGGTGAAGACATTTCAGCTCCAAAAAATGATGCTAAAAATAATCTTTTGTACCATAAAGGTGCTTTCATTAACCATTCTGGAATGCAATAATCTTGTTTTGTTTTGTTTCCTATTGGAGAACCCAGCAGATTTAGTAGAACTAAAAAACTTCTTGAGCTGACTCTCATGCTATACTCTGTAGCAGTAAATTTTACATTACCGTATTTGGTGTCTATTGAGTGACTTCTTTCTCTTTTATAAATTTTTGATGGTGTATAATTTAATCTTTTAATATCTTCTCTTATTAATTCTAAATCTTCTTTCTTACCCCAAAACCATACAAATCCTTTATTTTTTTCTCCAGCAATGATAAGAGAACCATCACCTATAACATATCCAAGAATTTTAAGTAAGTATGGCATTTGATAAGAATTTAAATACAGGGGAAGTAGATCCCTTTTCTTAAGTTCTGATATAATATGTTTTTTATCCCATGGAATATCCAGTTCTATTATTTTTTTCTCATCTATCACGACTTCATTTTTCGGTTCTTCATACTCGATTCCTTTAAATGGATATATTGCTATCTTATCTCCTGTTCTTAATTCTTTGACAAGAGTCATGCCGCTTGGGGTCCATATCGGATGGTCAGCAGTCGCGATAATTTCATAACCAGAAGAAGTCGTAATTTTAAATACATTTGTGTGTGGCTTTATTTTTATAAATCTTTCTACTTCCGTTTTTTGCTCATAATTTTTACTTAGTTCCATACATTTGAGAGTTTCTTTATTCCAAGTCTTTTCCATCTCCGCAATAGTTTTATAGTATCCGTGTTGTGAAAGGATTTTAGTATCTCCACTAAGGCAGTTGATGTCAAAACCGATTCCGCCTGGAGACAGTCCGCCTTCCTTGCAATCCAGAGCCGCAACGCCGCCGATTGGAAAGCCGTATCCGAAATGCATGTCCGGCATTGCAAGCGCATGTTTGTAAATTCCGGGCATTGTGGCGACATTCGCCGCCTGCTGGATTGCCCCGTCTTCAACATCTTTTAACAGGCGTTCGGACAAAAAGAGCCACGCGGGAACCTTCATCTCGCCAGACTTCGGCACTTCCCATAGGCAGTCGCTCAGCTTTTTCAGATTTTCTTTCATGCCCATTCTCATCACTTATTTTCAATTGCTTTAAAAATTAAAATAGCGGGAAGTGGATTTGAACCACTGACCTCTGGGTTATGGGCCCAGCGAGCACTCCAGGCTGCTCTATCCCGCTGTTTGGCACGGAGCATTATTGCGTTGCATCTTGAGTTTATAATGGTTGCTTCACATTTTTTAGATTTATAGTTATTTTCTTCGGTTTGTTAACTTATTTTGGTGGAATAAAAAATAAAAACTTATTTATGACCCATCCAAAATTTTACTGATGAATAAAAAGCCGGGAATGACATTTATGTGCCGTGCCAACTAATCGCCCAGAACATGGGATTTCCACAAATAAAGAATGGTGCGAGAAAATTAAATATGCGGCGTGGTAGCGATGGGGAACGCCGGAGCGCGTTTCCGAGATTTGGAGAAGTTTATCGAAATTTTGTCACCGCCGAATATAATTTTCTATGCTCATGGTTTTAATCCTTTTTAAATCTTTTTCGCACACTTATAGTTATATGTTAAAAATTTACGAATTTCGAAAAAATAGAAATGATATAAAGGAGCGCAAAAGACTCGAGGTTATCAAACCGAATAATTATTTCATCGCCTTCTTTCAAGACCCGACAGATGCCGAACTTGAACTCGTCTTCAAACTTACGGGACTGGAACCCGAATACATAAAAGAAGCGCTCGAACCGGAAGAGTTGCCGACGATAATACAAAAAAGGTATTGCACGATAGTCAAATATCTGGCGCCGTCCAAGCACGAAATCGTGTCGCCCGTTCTTTTTGTTTTTATAAAAAACGTTTTGCTTGTCATATATAGGCCTGAAATAGCGTGCATTACTGGAATAAAAAACATGCTTGACAGGAGAAAAGGAAAGTTTTTATTCAAGAAAGGCCACACCTCTATGCTCACGGGAATGGCAGATAAAATAAATGACGAGTATCTGAACGAAATTAATTTAATCGGGAAAAGAGTTGATGCGATCGAAGAATCGCTCTCATACGGCAATGTAAACGATAAAGACATATTCAATGTGTACGCAATGCAGCTTAGCTTGATGCAGTACCGCAGGGCGTTGTCTTATAACTTGGATGTTATCAGAAAATTGAGAAAGGGTTACATAAAGCCGTTTAAAGATATTGACATGTTATTTGACCCCATTTACAACGACGTGATGGAGGTTTTGAGCATGAGCAAGCTTCACAAAGAGGTAATCGACACCCTGCTCGCGGCGCAGAACATGCTCGTGTCAAAACGATTAAATGAAATCATGAAAAAGATAGCGAGCATCGGCGTCTTGCTAATGGTGGCGACGGTCATAACCGGAGCGTACGGCATGAATCTCGCTTACCTGCCGTTTGCGTCGGATAAATGCAGTTTCTTCATTATCTTTGCTTTTATATCTGTTATATCCTTGATTGGTTATGCATTTCTGAAAAAAATAAAATGGTTGTAAATTATGAAGTGTTTTGCAAAAGATTACGCGCTTTTAAAGTCGGGATTCATTTTTAATCTTTCCAATCAATTATTATTATGCAAAATGTTTTTTGGGCCGACCAGCTCGCCGCGCGGGCAATTGAAAGAGCGAGAAGGGAGGGACGCATCGTCACGTGCAGGTCTGGCGCATCGCCGTCTGGCGCAAAGCACATCGGAAACATGTTCGACGTTTTAAAATCGTATTTCGTATACAAGGCGGTGCTAAGGCAGGGTTACAAGGCGAGAATGGTTTTGACGAGCGACGACAGGGACCCTCTGAGAAAGATTCCGGACAGGCTCGCCGGGCTCGACGGCAAGCTTCACGAGCTCGACAAAACAGAAAAAGAAAAGTTTGAGCATTACATCGGCTTTCCATACTTCAATGTTCCCGACCCTTTCGGTTGCTGCAAATCGTGGGCAGAGCATTTTGACAGGGTATGGACGGACGGAATAGCGGCGCTCGGCATAACAGATATTGAAATTTATAATAACAATTCTTTGTACATCGACGGAAAATTCAGGCCTTATATTAAGATTGCGCTGGAGAAACTGGAAAAGTCTGTGGAGGTTATGAAAAGATTTCAGAAAAATATTAAAAATGATTTTATTCCGTTCAGTCCCATTTGCGAGAATTGCGGAAGAATAACGACGACTCCGATTTCCTTTGACCTGAAAAACTGGACAATAAAATATGTGTGCGGGGAAAAAACTTTGTCTGGAAAATACAAGGTAAAGGGATGCGGCAAAAAGGGCGAGACGAGTCTGGACAACGGAAAACTTACGTGGCGCTTCGAATGGCCGGCACAATGGGCGATGTTCGAAACGACATTTGAGCCGTTTGGAAAAGAGCATGCGGAGGGAAGTTGGCGGTCCGGACAAGCAATAGCAAAAGAGATTTACAATATAGAGCCGCCGATACCGCATGTCTACGAATTCCTGCTTATTGACGGAAAGAAGATGGCAGGATCGCTGGGAAATGTCTACATAACCCAGCAAATGCTCGAGATAATCGAGCCGGAGGTTTTCAGGTTTTTTTACACGAAAAAATCAAAGAAGCAGAGAGACCTCGACATCAAGCACATAAACAGGCTGGTGAACGACTTTGATTTCGCAGAGAGGGTTTACTTCGGAGTTGAAAAGGCGGACGAAAGAGAAAGAGCCAACCTGACGAGAATGTACGAATTGTCAATGACGAAAATACCGGAACGGCTTCCGGTGAGAATTCCGTACAGGCTTTGCTCTTTGATCGTTAACGTTTATCAGAACAATTTGTATGACAGGGAATTTATAATTGACAAGGCAATAGAGCTCATGAAATCGTCTGAACTGGTAAAAGGCGATGTTGGCGACGAGGACAGGAAAAGAATTTGCAGGAGAATCGCCTTGACAAAGAGATGGCTCGACAAGTACGCGCAAGAAGAAAAGATTACCGTAAATGAAAAGCCGCCAAAACTCGCGCTGGCAGAAAAAGAAATCAAAGCACTAAAAATGCTCAAGAAAGTTCTCGGAAAGGTTAAAACGGAAACAGAATTATATAACGAATTTTATAACATATGCGAGTCGTCGGGCCTTGACGCGAAAAGATTTTTCACGCTCGTGTACAAAATTTTAATAAGCAGGGAACAGGGACCGCGACTCGCTCCGTTCATATTTGCAATCGGCAAAGACAAGGTAAGAAAGTTGCTGGAAGAGGCGTGAAATTTTT
>JAGGUE010000027.1 GCA_021158665.1 Candidatus Aenigmatarchaeota archaeon | reverse complement strand
TCTTACCGGAATCGTCAGTTCTTTGTCGCACAGGTTTGCTCTCATATGCGAGAACGCATTTGATGGATGGTGGTATATGCGCTCCTCGTTTATGATGTCCCTGAAAAACTTTTTTATATCTTCCTGAAGCATTCTCTCATTCTCGTTTATGACAAGGCACGCCGTTGTCGCGGTCAGAAATATGTTGCACAAGCCCGTGGAGATTTTCGCATTTTTTAATACATCTTTTATGCCCTGCGTTATGTCAATTACGTCGATCCCTTTCTTTGTTTTGACCTCAAATACTTCCTGATATGTCATAGAACAACCTTAATCATATTTTTAGATTTCTTTTGGTGATTATGTAACTTCCACCCCTAACATATAATTGACCGATAAATAATTATAAATAAATTTTATTTCCCAATTTAAAATATTCATGTTTATTTATTATCATCAAACCCCTAAAATATTTGGGGGTGTTTTTGAGCAATCACCTTCTTTTAAAAATGTTTTTTGTCATATTTTATATATAAAACAGACAAATATATATTCATGAAAAACGCATTTGCCGAAAATCAAAAAGGAATTTCTCTGCTTATATCAAGCGTTTTGCTGGTGATGATAGCGATCGTCGCCGCTCTTATAGTCGGTTCGTTCATGTCAACCACGGCAACGACGTCATCGAAAACGGTTGAAAACCAGACAAAGCAGAGGTTGGAATGCTCGTATGCCGGGTTGTACATACTCAATGCCACTTACGACTGCAACTCCGATTGTACCGCCGGGACAAATCACACGATAAATGTTACCGTAAAGAATTCCGGCCAGGTAAAGTTGAGCGTTGAGCATATTTATATACAGAACACGAGCGGTCACGTATTCTCATTCGGTTGCGCCAGAAATATCAGCACGGGAGAAATGGTTACTCTGACAAATACGAGCGATTCTGCGTGCACGGGCATAAACGGCTCAATTTCAAAGATTTATATCACGTCAACAAACTGCCCTTTCGATGCAACTGACCAGATCGAAGGAGATGATCCAAATCTTTATAGTGTAAATTGTTAGTAATCCCGGATGAGGTGAGGGCGGGCGCGACGTGACCCGGACGGGCAAAGCAACTTTTTGAAATTTTTTCTTCATATTAATTGTCTTCAACATCTTCTTGATGCGAATCTCATAAATCGTTTCCAGTTTTTCTGGAATTCGAGATAAGCGTTTCCGGTAACTTCTGCTCTTTTCTTAGATTCTTCTAATATTTCGGTGGCATTTTTCAGGTATTCTTTGGCGTCGTGAAGTTTGTTTCTTTCCAGACAATCTTTAACATAGTTTACGGACGTGGTTATAATGCGGTTTTCTAAATCTTCTCTCAAAAAGACCGATGGATAGGGGTCAAAATCGGTCACATCCAAGTGCAAACATCTGAGTTTTTCTCTTAAATATATAAACCTGTATATGTCCTGCCTGAATTTTGCCCAGTATGCCAACATACTTTTGGGAGGTATGTGCTTTACTTTCAATTCATTATCCAAAAAGAAGTTATATCCAAAGTATCTGCAATTGATCAGGTAATCAACATCCTCCCCCCGGGTGTTAAAAGGGTCGTAAGGAATTTTCGCAAATAAGTTTTTATGAACAACCATGTTGCCCCCCAAAGCAATGGTAGTTTTTGTCAATCTTTTCTTTGATTCAATGCACGGCTGTAATGCTTTATTGATGTATGTTTCTTTCAGCCAGAGTTTTCTTATTTCCGGATTAATCTGGCGCATCTTCCATCTTCCGTTTTTGTTTACATAATATCCGGTTTTTGCCCATAAGCGTTTTCCAGACACCTTTTCTCCTATAAATTCGAGGGCTTTTTTCATGAAATTCTTATCTTCTACGATTTCGTCATCATCTATTTGTATTACAGCATCGGCCTTTCTCAAAGCGGCCATTACAAAACCCATATTGCGTATGCTCGGGTATGTGTTCATGTTAAAATGTCTGATAAATTGCTCGGAGAATTTCTTTTTATGCAGCAAATCTTGTATGAATTTTAAATCTTCCTCACTAAACATGCATATATTGAGCTTTGGGAATTTAGAAATGATTTTGTGAACTTTTCTTTCTATAATGCGGTGCGTGGGAGCTGGAAAAACCATTATGTCTTCTCGCACTCCCAAAGCTTCCAGACTTTTCAAGCATCTCGCCAGAGTACCTCTTTTTCTGTAAAGGGTTGGGTGGTCAAAAACAGATTCTTCTAACTCTTTCATGAAAGTCCAATACGTTGGTATAATTATTAACGGCTTCATTCAAATCTCGCAAAATGATTTTTTAATTCTTTAGATGTCTCAATAAAATTCATAAGATTAATCCATTGTTTCTGAAACTCAAAGTAACGCGGTGCATTGATGGCGGCATGCATTTTGGCATCTTTGTAAAGTATTTCAACGTTTCGAAAACTCTCTTTATAAAAAGAATAGTTTTTTCTTTTTAAAGCGCGCTGCGCATAGTTAATCGAGGTTATCACCGCCCGATATTCCAAGTCGTCTTTTAAAAATATGGCTGGGTAAGGTTCCAGGGATTTCAAATCTATTTTATTAAAATATTTTAGTTTTTCTCTTTCGTAAATGAAACGAAAAATATCTTGTCTCAATTTATACCAGTACTTTATGTGTTTTTTTGGAGGCAGGTGCTTTATTTTCAATTCCTTGTCTAATAGAAATTGAAAGCCAAATTGTCTCGCGTTTATTACGTAGTCAACATCCTCACCTTTCGTTATGTTCGGATCAAACGGAACCCTGGAAAATAATTTCTCGTGCAACACCATAATGCCGCCGAGACCAATGGTCGTTTTATTTAATCTCGTTTTTTTAGTAATAGAAGATTTTATGGCTTCGTTTATGTACGTTTCTTTCAGCCAGAGTTTTCTCTTCTTTGGGCTTTGTTGAATCATGTATGGCGAACCATTTTCATTGATGTAGTATCCCGTTTTGCCATAGAGTTTTTGTCCCATTACTTTTTTGCCGATAAATTCTCTCGCCTTTTTTACTAAGTTTTTATCTTCAACGATTTCATCGTCATCTATCATTAAAACGATTTTTACACCCAAACATTTCGCGACAAACAGCATAATATTGCGCGAATTGGCAAACTCTTTTAGACCGATATGATCAACGATGCCGCCGAACCCGTTTTTTATCAATACATCACGCAAAAAATCGACGTCATATTGCGTGATTTGGATTATGGGCGAGTGTCTCCTAAAATTGGCTATTACCTTGTTGATACTTTCCGTGACTTTTGAATCGTAGGGGACATTTACATTTACAACCAAAACGCGAAACTGCTTTTTTGGCAGGATAAGCATACTGTTGAGCAATCTGCCGAGAATCAACTGCCTTCTAATTCTTTTTCCATAGGTTGGGATACAGATGAGAAAATCTCGTGACATTTTAGATCAACGATCTTTTCTATTAAATAATTTTAGGCGTTCAAACCAAAAAGATTTTCGCCGCAGATCGCATAATTTTTATCAAGCAATACGGAGCGAATCACTAATAATTATTGGGAAGAAAACTTTTATATCTCCGCGACGCTCGATACCCCGGCTTTTTTTTCCACCCTGAAGATGTGGTCAACAAAGCTTTCAAGTTCTTTTTCATGCGAAACGATTATCACCTGGTCGCATTTCAGCTCGTTCAGAACGTCCCTAACCCTTGACATCTGCTCCCTGCTGAACCCGTCCGTCGGCTCGTCCAATATCAAAAGGTTGGACTTCATCGATGTGCACACCTCTCTTACCAACAGGTTTAGTGCCAACCTGTAAGACAACGCGACGGACGTCTTTTCCCCGCCGCTCAGAGAGTTGATGTCCATTTCGTAGCCGTTCTGCTCAATCAACGGCGTGAAGTTTTCATCTATTCTGACATTTATGTCGGACCCCTCCATGAGCATGTCAAACCATTTCTGGAAAAGCGAGTTGAACTCGTTGTTTATGCTGACGAGAACATGTTTCTCTATGCTGGCGACCGACGGCATAAAATGATCGGAAAGCCACGCGCTGTATTGCTCGAGCTCTCTTTTTTCCTCTTTTTTCCTCTTTTTATTTTCTATTTCTTCATGCAGTTTTTTTCTCAGATTTTCAAGCGTTTTTATTTCTCCTGTCAAAGACCCCGTTTCCCGTATGAGAAACTCCATCTTTTCATCTATTTCTCTTTTCTCTTTTTCAAGTTTTTCTATGTTCTCGAACACATCCTTGTTTTTTTCGATCTTTGATTTTTTCAATGATATTTCGTTTTCAAGTTGATTCATCCTGTTTTTAAGTTCGGCGAGTTTGAGAGAATTCTGCTCCAGCTCTTTTTTCAGTTTTTCCAACTCCTCGATCATTCTTTCCTTTTCTTCTCTGGTTTTTTCATACTCTTCAAGCTCTTCCAAAACATCTTTGGTTTCTTTTATTTGCATTTTCAGGTTTTCCATCTCTTGCTCGGCACCGGCTAGGCGTGAGTTTGCCCGTTTCAATCTCTCGTTAAATTCTCCCGGCTCAACGGGCCTGTCACACGTTGGGCACACTTTTTCTTTCAAAAGTTTTTCAAAATTTTCAATTCGCGCTTCAATTTTTGTAATTTCTTTTATTTTTTTCTCCTTGGTCTCGTTCAGCGAATCCATCTTTTTTAGCAACTCGTCCTTGGTTTTGTCTGTGGGCCTCTCTATATGAATTTTTCTTATCTCGGTTTCTTTGGCTTCGATCTGACTTTTTATGCCGTTGTTTTTTTCCAAAAGCTCGTTTATTTGTCTTTTTTTCTCCTCGTATTCTTTTTCAAGAAGAGGAAGCTCCGAATTAAGTTTTTCAATTTCTGTTTTAACGGATTCTAATTCTTTTAAATCTTTTCTAATAGAATCCAGCTCCCCTGACAAAACATTTTTTTTATTTTCAAGGGCGGCGAGCTTTTTGTTGTAAATATCGAGCGACTTTTCCGTATCTTCTTTTTCGCTCAATAACTTGTCAAGCCCTTCCAGCTCGGTGTTAACGACCCTTATTCTAGTCTTTATTTCATCATTAACGAGTTTTGAGTTATCTTTTGCGATTTTATAATCCTCTATGCCGAACGCTTTTCTAAGAGTCTGGAGCCTGTCCTCAGGCTTTAATCTCAGAATCTCTTTCATCTCTTCCTGGGGAGTAAATATGGCATACCTGAAAATCACGGAGCTCGACCTCGTTCTCACGTTCTCCCTGAAATCGAGGATTTCAAGAATGCGGGCCCTCATATCACTCGGCGATAAATATTCTTTTTTTCCGTCATGCAGTATGTATCCCTCATCCTGGACTATTCCGCGGTTCTTTTTTGTTAATGACCTGTATATTTCGTATTCTTTGCCCTGTATATCAAATGTCAGGCGCGCGGAGCATTTATTCTTTCCGGCACTTAACAGGGTTTCACCTCTCATGTCGCCGAGCCCGAACAACGCAAATTCTATCGCATAAAGAATCGACGACTTACCTGAGCCTATGTCACCTTCAAAAAGAATCGTATTGGTTGGAAATTCTATTACCTCTTCTCTGTAGCTTCGAAAATTTTTCAATTCCAATTTTTTGATTATCATTTTACAAAGCACCCTTTGTGCCGAACGGCTTGCAAGGCGCGCCGTTCATAATCTCGCGCTCAAATCGAGCCAATGACATTCGCAATGCGGCGAGTGCTCGTAGTGACCGGCTCATGATCGATGAGCGTTTATGTCGGTGAGTATGAAATCTGGCGCTCTCTACAAGTCCAATACCTTCATGCCCTTTTCCACCATTTTTTTATCGTAATCTGTTTTTTTGCCGCCAAGATTTTCCTCTTTCATCGCACTTAATAAATTTAAGGAAAGGTTCACCCCATTCTCCCCCCTTAGTTTTTCATTTTCGATTTTGATTTTTTTGATGCTCTCTTCAAATATCCTCGATTCAATTTCTTCTTTTGTCTCGCCGACAACCTTTATTTCTTCGAGGTCTTTTGCGGTGAGATTATTCCTGCTCATATAAACCGTTAACGCGTTGTTCTCGAGAATGCAATTCTTTAATCTGCTAAAATCTATGTCAGATGGCTTGCCGGAAGAAAGTTCGCCTTCGACCTTGAAAAGCACTATTTTATTTTGAAAATCCACCTTTTTTATCATGTCTTCCATTTCCTCGCTCGCCTTCGATGCCGGCTTATCGTTTGCATCGTATTCTAAAAGAATTATCTCCGGGTGTTCTATTTCCACAAACCTGTGGCTGCTAACGGAGCGGTTAAATTCTACTATAAAGAATCCCCTTTTCTCGCCCCTCGCAGAATTTTCCAAATCCCTGTAGTCGTATCCAAATAATGGCCCGGGGTAAGCGATTGTTCCATTCCTTTTTTCCACCCTTTTAAGATGGACGTGACCGCCAGCATAATACGCAAAATTTTTTGGCAAATAAGAAAGCGGTATTGCTTCCAAAAACGAAAGCGAATTTGGTTTAAGTTCTTCTATCGTTGAATGAAACATGAATATCTTAAAGCCGTCTTCATTTTCTAAATTTGACATATCCAACGACTCGTAAAGATTTTTTTCCATCCCCTTTTTCTGGGCAGAGAGTCCGGATATTTTTGCTCCGGTTTTTTTGTCAACAACGAATTCAAGGGTTCGTTTATTGTCAATCTCTCTTACGTTACCGACTTTGGTAAAAAGCCCGGCGCTGTTCAGAACGTCTATCATGGATGTTTTACTGATGCTGTAGTCATGAGAACCGTAAATGGCATAAATTTCTATTCCATTGTCCCTGACTTGCTTCATCTTTCTTACGGCAGAATTCAGCACCGCCGTATCTGGAAGATTGTTGTCAAACAAATCGCCCGAAATGACTATGAAATCTACGCGCTCTTCGATGCATTTATCCATGGCCCAGTTAAAGGCATCGAGATTGAGATTTCTGAGAACCGAATCGCGGAACGCGCCGAGATGGCAGTCGGCAAGATGAGCAAACTTGTACATGAAAATAATCTAATATAAAAAAATTAAAAAAGTTTGAGAGGCAATAGAAATACGAGCACTTTTAATAAAGTTCGGCAGAGGTAGCCAAGTGGTCAAAGGCGATGGACTCAAGTAAAGAGCTTGAGTTTTGAGTATCAACGATGAAAAAGAAATCCATTCCCTTAGTGGGTTCGCCGGTTCGAAAGACCTTTTCTTTTTAGAAAAAAGAAAAGACTCTCGGAAAAGAAAAAAAATTGGGCGAAAAATCAAAAGATTTTTCGCATATATTATTGAGAGAAAGACTATCGGAATCGCAGGAGGTTTTCGCCAATTACAAATAATATAAAAGCGAAAACCGACGAGAACGAAGAGAGAAATTCAGGCGAAACTTCGTTTCGCATATATTATTGAGAAAAAGACTATCGGAATCGCAGGAGGTTTTCGCCAATTAAAAATAATATAAAAGCGAAAACCGACGAGAACGGAGAAAAAATTCGGGCGAAAAATCAAAGATTCGAATCAGGAAAAAATATCTTGTTATGATGATGTTATAATAAAATTTAATAATATATGCGAGCGGAGCGGGCCCGAGTTTCTCTCTTAAAAAGAAAAAGGTTGAACGAAAATCCGGCCCTCTGCATTTTTAGAAACAAGCGTGAAAAATATTATGACTTTGGCAACTTAGCAACAAAGGCATCGTATTATTTTAAATAAAAAATTAAAAAAGAAAAAGAAGATCACTTCTTGCTCTTTTTTTCCTCTCTCTCCCACTTCAAATCTTCGGATTCGATCCATACAACTAGCAGACCGACTGCTATGAGGAAAAAGCCGAACAGACCAAAGAACACGGACACGAATGCCTTCCAAGCGTTTACTCCGACTATCGCCGACCATCCAGTTGCCACATAATCAGCCACATACCAATAAACTCCGGCTATGGCAACCAGCAACCCTATTATTAGTTTTGCTACTGCATTCATTTGTTTCACCTTACTATTTTTATTATTTGTTTTCATTTAAATATTTATAATTTCCGTCGCAAGAAGACCACCCGTTTTAACGGCTGGTGAATTGCGACCACGATTTTTCACCCCTTCTATGTATTTTTTTGAATGGTGGCACAATTGAGTGTGAGTTGACTTTAAAGCTCCCTTGCGTAAGCGGAGAGTAGTTCACATAGTATAAATATAAAAGAAAAATCCGTGAAAGAAATTATGAATTCTTCTATTTTTCAAGCCATTCGAGATAGAAAACCTACTGGTAAATGTTTGAAATGTCCTGTTTATGATCAATGCAGGGAGGGCGTGCAAGCATGTTACTTGGAATATGGGCATTTTAACTTTTGGTTGCGGGAAGTCCCCTTCCTTTAGGTGGGGGATGAGAGCAACCGTAAACTATTTATAGTTATCTAACTATCTATATAATATGAAATTGAAATGTAAAAGATGTGGACATGA
>JAGGUE010000056.1 GCA_021158665.1 Candidatus Aenigmatarchaeota archaeon | reverse complement strand
TGCAGTTGTTTTGCAATTAAATATTTTCTTCTGATTTCATTATTGTTCACTCTCTCAATCCAATGTATTTTATCTCGTTTTCTGTTTTGCCTTTTAGCAATTCGTCAAAAACCTTTTCAATATCGCTTTCAAAGATGTTTCTGCCGCCGAGACCAAACACATAAGACTGCATCTTTTCATTCGGCAACGAGTTTTTGATGTCGGCGAACAACGGGGGCCATGCGCCGAAGCTCATTGACCTGTCGAGAACGCCGACCGTTTTTCCCTTCAAAACCCCGGCGACACGCTCGTACATGAACGGCCTGTATAATCTTATTTTCAACAGCCCGACCTTCTTTCCCCGCTCTCTCATCTTTTTCACGACGGCTCTCGTTGTCCCGGCCGTTGACGACATAGTAACGATAACGGCGTCCGCATCATCGACCATGTAGGCGTCGAAGCAATCGTATTTGTTTCCGGTCATTTTTGATAGTTCATTCCCAATCTTGACATATTCCCGCTTTGCCAGTTCCATCGCCTCGGCTTCCTGCCTCTTCGTCTCAAAGAAATAATCCTGCAATTGCAAAGGCCCCAATGTCACGGGATTTTTTATGTCCAGCAAAGGGTGTTCGGGTTTTCTCTCGCCGATAAAATTTCTGACCGCTTCGTCATCATAAACTTTAACCCTTTCAACGCAATGGCTCGTCACGTAGCCGTCCTGCATCACCATTACGGGAAGGCTCACGGACTCTGCCAGGCGAAGCGCAAGAAAGACGTTTTCGTATGCCTCCTGCGGATTCTCGGAAAATATCTGAATCCATCCGAGATCGCGCGCGCCCATGCAGTCGGAATGGTCGCAGTGAATGTTTATGGGCGCGGACAAGGCGCGGTCCACGACCGCCATGACGATTGGCAGCCTCAGCCCGGAAGCCACGCTGACGATCTCCCACATCAGCGCCAGGCCCTGACTCGACGTCGCGGTCATAACCCTTGCCCCGGCAGATGATGCGCCAACGCATGCCGACATTGCCGAGTGCTCGCTCTCGACAGGTATGAACTCCGTATTGACCTTGCCGTCCGCGACGAACTCCGAAAACCTTTCAACGGTTTCGCTCTGCGGCGTGATGGGGTACGCGGCAACGACATCCGGGTCGATCTGCCTCATCGCCTCTGCCGTGGCAAAATTCCCGGTCAGGGAAAGTATTTTATAGTTTTTGTTTTGCATGCCGTCATCACTCATTTTTTGAACCTTTAGTCCACTTCTCTAAAATAAAGTTATTTTTATACCACCTATTTATTATGGATTCAATAAACAAAACATATATACCTGCTATACATAATCCAGACAAAGCAGGAATTCCGAATATAACTAATTTCCGCCACCAACCACCAAATGTAAATATCTCACCTGCTGCAAAATATATTGTCGGCCAAGGAATTATCAATGATGTTATCAAATGTGTAAAAAATACACCAGCAACTACAGAATAGAGTAATGTTATAACATTTGCAGTATTATTAATGTTATTTGGCAAATACCAACACCTCATTTTTTCTGTCTTACACCTCTACGCCATTTTTCAAAGCTTCTCTAACTATTGAAATCTCATTTTTCTTTTTTTCAAATTCTTCTGGTGTGTAACATAAAAAATCAACGGGATAATCCAAATCCCACTCGAGATAAAGATTTGGAGACCTCTTTAAAATTCTTTTATTTCTAAATTTTTTACTGACTAATATCAAATCAATGTCACTATGTTTATGAAATGTTCCTTTTGCTAATGAACCAAATAAAATCATTTTGTCTATGTGATACTGCTTGTTAATTTTATGTTTAAATTTCTTTAATTGATTCATAACTTCAATTTCTTTTTTACCCATGCTAACACCTCTTTACTTGCATTAAAAATTTCTTTAACATCTTTTTTATTCAGTTCTTCTATATCAGGATAACGCACAGCAGTATATACGGGATTTATCTTTGCACATAATTTAATTATCTTGGAAGTGGCATTAATCTCTCTTGCTAATTTAACTAAGTCGTGAATTTTCCAGAGTTTTCTGAATTTTAGAATATATACAGATTTTAATGCCTTTTCTGCTGCCTGTTGAGAATAGAATGCAGAGGCATCTAACATATTCCCTTCAAGATTATATCTCGCGACTTCTATGTCATGTTGTGCTTGACGCAACCAAATTAAAACTTCTTTTCTTTCCATTTTTCTCATCACTCATTTTTTGAAGTTTTAGTCCACTTCTCTAAAATAAAATTGTGTATAAATGCCAAATCCATTTTAACCGCATCGCCAACTGAAAACCATTTAATGTCGGACACTTCCTTCTCGCATTTTTTTATTTCACCTTCCGCGCTCCCGCAGAATGCCAGAACGACCGCGTGCCAGTTAAGTTTTTCAATGATTTCGTCAAAATAGTCAAAAAATTCCGGGCCGAAGTCCAATCCTGTCTCTTCCTTCACCTCTCTTATAACCGCATCCTCCGCGGTTTCGCCAAAATCTACGTGTCCGCCTGGAAGGCACCAGCGATCTTTAAAGGGCTCCGCGTTTCTTTTTGTCAGCAACACTTTTCCACCTTTTTCTATTATCGCGCAAACGGTGACCTTCGGTTCATTCACTTTCATCACC
>JAGGUE010000029.1 GCA_021158665.1 Candidatus Aenigmatarchaeota archaeon | reverse complement strand
ATCTCAAACTATCAATAATTATTAATTCATCTTCTTGGTATATAATATTTTCAGAAACAGTTGCTTTTCAGTGTTATAATCAACCTTTAATCTTTTCCATTTCGCCTTTTAAAGAGTCCAACTGTTTGTGCAGCTGTGAGAGAGAATCCTCTATATGCCGTGTGTCGGGTTCTGTTCCGACATCAAGTTTCACATTCCCGGGTCTCAATAGCTCTGTATCTAGCTCGATGATATTTTTCTCTATTCTTTGAAGCGTTACTCTTAATGTATTCAAAGCATCCTTTCTCACATCCTCAATCTCAGTTAAAATAGAAAAAATATTCTTAATACCGTCAACCAACACCTTCACTTCCTGGAGATTAACAAGCGACTCTTTGTATTTGTCAACTTTCACGAACAATGGCGCAAAGCTTTCTCTTTCCGGTTGCTCGGCCTTCGTGACTGCTGGTTGATATTCTTCGTGATATGATTCGTATTCGTCCGGCTCATTTACCGCCTCCTTGATTTCATCAATATCTTTTTTTTCGCGTCGCCTGAAAAATGGCATTACACTCACTCTATTGCTAATTAATTTGCTATTCAAACTTTTAAATTTTTAATGCGATGGCCGGGATTTTCGTTCAACCTTTTTCTTTCAGAGAAAGAAAAAGACTTGCGGAAAAAGAAAGACCTTGGCTCATTTCATTCGCATATATTATTTTATTATCATTTTATCTTCTTTTGTTTAACTCCTCCCGCTCCGTTCTCGTCAGAGTTCACTTTTATATTATTTGTAATTGGTGAACTCTTCCTGCGATTCCGATAGTCTTTTCTTTTTTCTAAAAAGAAAAGGTATTTCGAACCCGGGTTTGCAGGTATAAACTTACTGCCGCTCCGCACCAGTTGGCAGGGCAGTGTCTTAACCAACTGGACTACCATCGCACGTTGCCTTTATTATAGGTTTTAAATTTTAAATCTATTAAAATATTGGTTCCAATGAATCTTTTT
Source organism: Candidatus Aenigmatarchaeota archaeon (assembly GCA_021158665.1). Classification (GTDB taxonomy): domain Archaea; phylum Aenigmatarchaeota; class Aenigmatarchaeia; order GW2011-AR5; family JAHLMP01; genus JAGGUE01. The sequence continues at coordinate 7,987 of JAGGUE010000029.1, read as the reverse complement.
CCCTTCGTTTCCGTGAGAAGAGGTCAAAAAGAATTTATGCGGGATGTTAAAGCATGTATAGAGCAAGGGAATAATCTCATTGCCAACGCGCCCGCGGGCATTGGAAAAACCGTTTCTACTCTCGCGCCGGCACTCGGCTATGCCATTGAAAACGATAAGACCGTTTTCTTTCTGACCCCAAAACACAGCCAGCATAAAATTGTAATAGAAACTCTTCGCAAAATAAGAAAAAAATTCAATGTCAATATAAACTCCGTGGACATAATAGGCAAAAAATGGTTTTGCCCGGTTCCAATGATAGACACATTGTCTACATCTGATTTTAATGATTATTGCAATTCCGTAAAGAAAGACGATAAATGCATTTTTTACAATAATACTAAAAGCAAGGATGGAATATCTAAAAGGGCGATGGATGTTATAAAGAAACTTTCGGTAAAAGCTCCGTTGCACGCAGAAGAAATAAAACTCGAATGCAAAGGGCTGTGCCCGTATGAAATTGTTTTGGAAATGGGAAAAAGGAGTAAAATCATCATATGCGACTATTTTCACATCTTCTCACCCATAAGAAATAATGTTCTGTCCAAATTAAACAAGAATCTTGAGGACTCCATACTAATAGTTGATGAAGCCCATAACCTTCCCGATAGAATACGCGATATTATGTCGGGAAGGTTATCTACGCGGTTGGTTGAGTACGCATACAAAGAAGCGAGGACATTTGGTTTTTACGAAATAGCGGAAGTCGTAGAACAGATAAACGATGCATTAAAAAACCTTTCGAAAAAACTGAAAAAAGGGGAGGAAATTTTTATTGAGAAAAAAGAATTTATCGATGAAATTAATTTAATAGACAATTATGATAAAATACAGGACGATATGGAAACTGCCGGAACGGAGATAAGAGAAAGTAAGAAAAAATCATTTATCGGGTCGTTGGCGAGATTTCTTGATTTGTGGCGCGGCGACGACGGAGGATATGCGAGAATAATGAAAAGCGATAAAAGAGGCGATAAAATCATAATTTCATTGAACTATATATGTCTGGACCCCATGCTCATCGCAAAAGATGTTGTGCAAAACGCCCACTCCGTAATTATGATGTCCGGAACGCTGACCCCAATGAGTATGTACAAAGATTTATTGGGATTTGATAACGCGATATGTAAAAAGTATGCATCGTGCTTTCCAGATTCCAATAGACTAAATCTCGTAATTCCGGATGTTACAACACAGTATAGCGAAAGGACGGAAGATAATATGAAGAAAATAGCCGAATATATCATAAGAATATCCAAATCCCTCAATGGCAATGCGGCGGGATTTTTCCCAAGTTATGAATTCAGGGACAAAATTTATTATCTCATAAAAGACCGCATCGATAAAAATATTTTTATGGAAAGGCAAAATTCAAATAAGGAAGAAAAAATGAATTTATTTAACATGTTTGTAAGGTGCAAAAATGGTTTGTTATTGGGAACCCAAGCGGGCAGTTTCGCCGAGGGGATGGATTTTTTTGGAGGCGTCCTGAAATGCGTTATGGTCGTTGGTCTGTCATTATCACACCCGGATCTTGAAACCCAGGCATTGATTAATTATTACGATTATAAATTTCATAGGGGATGGGAATATGGCTATATTTTTCCCGCCGTTAATCGCGCGATACAATCGGCTGGCAGATGCATCAGAACCGAAAAAGACAGGGCAGTTGTGGTTTTCATGGACAAAAGATTTTTATGGAAAAATTATAGAGCCGCCTTTCCAGTTGAGACAAAATTTCAAATAACTACGGAACCAGAAAAATATATTGAAAATTTTTTCGCGTAACTACGCTTTTTTTATCGCATTCTCAATTTTTTTACTGAAATTCTTTATCTCATTTTTTGCATAAGAGATTATTTTTGGTTGCATCTCGTTTGTATAAAATTCGTTAAATAATTTCTCATTATCAAGAAGTTTTGTTTTTAGAAATCCTTTGATGCTCATATATAAAGAATCGCTTTCGCTTTTTATTTCAATCGAAAATACGATCGAACTGACATTATCAATATTTTTGTTGACATCAAAAGATAAACGAAGTATGCCGCCGCCTTCAGAACTGTATATCTTGTTTTCCTTCTCTTCCAATACTCCGAACGTTGACGCGATCTTCTCAATCTCGAATGCGGTAGAAAACGGTTCTTTTAATGCCTTATGGATATCTTTCTTGAAAAAAACCTCTTCCGTGATTTTTGGCATAATTATATTTACCAAAGAATTTAAAATAAACTATCTACAATCCGGGCATAACCACATGCCATTGACTTCTCTCAAATCATCCGAATAGTTGCCGCACGATTCACAATTCCCAAAAATAGAGTCTCCGTTTGATAAGACAGGTCCCTTTAATTTCAAATTCTCTGCAAAAACGGTGAAAAGCCCGGGTTCTACTCTCAGGATGTCTGTAACCGATATTATGCCAACCAATCTGTTTTTTTCAAAAACGGGCAGTTTTTCTATTTTATTTTTTATCATTATTGATGATGCGTCTTCAATCGTCTTTCTGGGCGATATTTTTTTATATTTTTTAGTCATGACGCTTTTTACAGATTTCTTGCCTTCGGCCACAAACTTGTAAACGATATCTGCTTTTGTAAGTATGCCCACCATATTCTTTTTTTTATCTAAAACTATCACAGAACCTATGTTATATTTTTTCATTAAAGATGCCGCTTTTTTAACGCTATCCGTGTCTTTTATGGTTTTAATATTTCTTTTCATCACATCCTTTACCAGAACATCGAGTTTCATTGAAATCAACCCTATTTTTATATTTACCATGCAAATATAAATAGATTATGCCCAAAAAGTATCGCAAGGGATATGTGGCGGAACTGGAGATGGTTCATAAGTTGGCGGAAAAGGGATTTATGGTTTTACGCAGCCCGCGGTCCGGAAGATTGTGTCTTCCTTCGCCGGATATAATAGCGGCAAAAGGTGATAAATTAATAGTTATAGAATGTAAGTCGCATAAAAAAGCATTTAAAATACCAAAAGAGCAACTAAACGAGCTTGTAAAATGGGAACAAAAGACCTTTGCGAAAGCGTATATATGTTGGAAAATGTCACGCAAGGACTGGTTTTTTATTCCATTGAATACGGTCATCAAAAATAATGGAAATGTGGGGAAAAAATTTTGCATGGAACATGGCATCAAATTCGAAACATTATTTAAGATTTGAATATGGCCATTGTTAAAAATTATCAAACGGTTTTTCAATCTTCTTGAATAACGGTTCCGGCTCATTTATTTCATGTCCGGATTTAATTAAAATCTCGCTTGCCGAATCTAATTTCTGTTTATGAACACTATCGCTTAAATTTAATTGCTTCCATATGATTTCTGCGGAAAATGGTAAATACGGCTCAATTAAAATAGCCAATGACCTTACCAAATTCGTAGATAAATATAAAACTGTTTTGCATTTTTCAATATCGCTCTTTCTAATTTCCCACGGCTTTTTTATCTGGAAGTATCGGTTGCCGGCATCACTAAGTTTCATCACCTCTTTTAATGAATCTTTAAATTGCAGGTTCATCATTAATTTTTCAACTATTTTGGGCCGCGTTTTCATTGCCTCAACCAGTTTTCCGTCTTCTACGTCAAATTTATTCGGTTCCGGGACCTTGCCATTAAAATAATTGTAAACAAACGACAGGGTTCTATAAATAAAATTTCCGAGATTGGCAACCAATTCGTTGTTAATTTTTTCCTCAAAATCTTTCCATACGAAGTTGGAGTCCTTTGTCTCGGGCATAATAGAAATTAGATAAAAACGCCAGATATCTGGCTTGAGGTCCAAATATTTATTTTTGCATCTGACTTTAACTTCATCTTCTATTATATCGATAAAAATTCCGTGATTTCTGCTTTTAGAAAATTTATCGCCTTCGTAGTTTAAAAATTCCATTCCACCGATTTGGTACGGCAAGTTGTATTTTTCATACGACATTAATATCGCGGGCCAAAAAATTGTATGAAACACTATGTTGTCTTTGCCCAGGAAATGATAGATTTTAGTTGAGCCGGTCCAATATTTTTCCCACTCCTTTGCCGCGAATTCTTTCGTAGCCGAAATGTAACCAATCGGGGCGTCGAACCAACAATAAAAGACCATATCTTTGAATTCTTCTAACGGTATCGGAATTCCCCATTTTAAATTTCTTGATATGCACCTGGGTTTCAATCCCTCTTTCAAATACCCCAAAGCCAAATTTCTTACATTTGGCTTCCAATGATTATTTTTTTCGATCCATTTTTCGAGTTTTGTTTCTAATTTATCCAAATTAAAGAAAAGGTGCGTAACTTTTCTAAATTCCGGCTTTTCTTTACAGATAACGCAATATGGGTCTTTCAGCTCTTCCGGATTCAGAAGCCTGGTGCACTTTTCACACTGGTCTCCCCTCGCTCTTTGATATCCACAAAAAGGGCACGTTCCCTCGACCCACCTGTCTGGTAAATATCTCTTGCATTTTTCACAATACGGAAGCAATATTTTTTTCTTTGTTATAAAGCCGTTTTTCAGTAATTTAAGAAAAATCCGTTGGGTTATTTTTTGATTTGTACCGCTGCTCGTTCTCGAAAAATGGTCATAAGATATGCCAAACCATTCATAAATTTTTTTATGAACTTTATAATAATTATCGCAAAACTCTTTTGGCGTTTTTTTGGCTTTAAACGCGGCGACTTCTGTTGGCGAACCGTTTTCATCCGTTCCGCCCACAAAAAGCACTTTAATACCTTTAAGCCTGCAGAATCTTGCAAAAATATCTGCGGGTAAATGAGAACCGACGATATTGCCCAAGTGAGGCAAATTATTAATATACGGCAGCGCCGATGTTACCAATATTCTTTTTGCCATATGTCGAACTATTCGTTTTAAATGATTTAAATTTTATTTTTAGTATTTTATATGCGATAATATGCAAACGAAAACTTCCAACATATCGGGATTTTATAAATTAAGCCCGGAAGAAAGGTTAAAAATTGTGAAAGAATTTGCAAACCTAAGTGACGAAGAAATAAAAATACTTGAGAAAACGGGTTCTCTGGATATCGAAACGGCAAACAGGATGATTGAAAACGTCATAGGAACCGTGGAGTTGCCGTTTGGTATAGCGACAAACTTTCTGATCAATGGGAAAGATTACCTAATTCCGATGTCATTGGATGAGCCGAGCGTGGTTGCGGCTGCGAGCTATGCCGCCAAGCTGGCAAGACCAGGCGGTGGATTTTTTACAGAAACCGACGAGCCGATAATGATAGGACAAGTTCAGATAGTCAATATCGAGAACGTAGAAAAGGCTAAAAAGAATATTTTGTCGAATAGGGATGAAATCATCAAAATTGCAAATGAAAAAGACCCCGGTCTTTTAAAGTATGGCGGCGGGACAAAGGATATTGAATTGTTTGAAATCGATACGACAAGAGGCAAGATGCTGATAGCGCATATACTAATTGATGTTGCGGATGCCTATGGGCCAAACGCAGTTAACACGATATGCGAAGCGATAGCCCCAAAACTTGAGGAATTAAGCGAAGGGGATGTTAGATTAAGAATCGTGTCAAATCTCGCGACAAAAAGACTTGCAAGAGCAAAGGCGATATGGAAAAAAGATGTCATAGGTGAAGATACGATAGAAAATATTCTCGATGCTTATGCGTTTGCATTAACCGATATGTACAGGTGCGCGACGCATAATAAAGGGATTATGAATGGAATAGACGCGGTTGCGATCGCGACGACAAACGACTTCAGAGGGCTTGAAGCGGGAGCCCACACATATGCGGCAATAACCGGAAAATACAAACCGCTGACCAAGTATGAAAAAAACGAGAACGGGGATTTGGTTGGAACCATAGAACTTCCCGTGCCAGTCGGTATAGTCGGTGGTGCTATAAATACGAACCCTACGGCAAAGATCGCATTAAAAATTCTCGGAGTTAAAAGTGCCAGAGAATTGTCCGGCATCATGGCTGCCGTGGGACTTGCCCAGAACTTTGCGGCATTAAGAGCATTGTCTACGGAAGGGATACAGAAAGGTCATATGAGACTTCATGCAAAAAATATTGTGTCAATAGCGGGCGCCAAAGGAGATTTAATAGATAAAGTTGCAGAACAGATGATTAAAGAAGGTAACATAAGTGTTGGAAGGGCAAAGGAAATTCTAAACAATAGAAAGAAATAAAAACTCTTAACTATAACAAACCTTTGGAATGGAGAAATTCGATATAACAATAATAGGTTCTGGTCCGGCCGGTTTGTTTGCAGCAAGAGAACTCGCTTATTCTAATTTGGATTTATCTATCGCAGTAGTTGAGATGGGCAGAAACGTCGAGGAAAGGAAATGCCATGTGCAAAACGGGGGGCCGTGTAACATTTGTAATCCGTGCAATATAACGCATGGCATCGGCGGTGCCGGAGCTTTTACAGATTTCAAACTAAATCTATCTCCAGATATCGGAACATATCAAAACGAAATTTTTTCCATCGATGAACTGAGAAAATATATTAAAGAATGTGATGAAATTTTTGTTGCATACGGGGTGCCGAAAGATAGTTCTGATGGCGGAGAGACAGCAAATAGATTAATAACAGAAGCGAGAAGGCATGACCTGATATTTATCAAAACGGTACAAAAACATGTGGGAACCGAAAATGCGGTAAAAGTAATAAAAACGATGAAAAATGATATAGAAAGTAAAGGAGTGAACTTTTTAACAGAAACGGAAATAAAAGAGATAAATACTCGCGCGGTTTCTACAGTCAAAGAAGAGAGCGCTATACCGAATTCAAAAACAAATAAATATGATAATGGTTTTATCCTAAATTCTACAAAAGGCGATATACAAACAAATTATATAATTCTTTGTCCCGGAAGGAGTATGTCATCATGGACATCCAAACAGGCAGAAAAACTTAGTTTAAAAATGAAACACTTGCCATTGGATGTCGGAGTGCGCGTAGAGATGCCGTATGATGTATTTGAAAATGCCATACCAAAAGAAATCTACGATCCAAAATTGATTTGTTGGCCCGATCCTCATAGAGATAAGGTAAGGACCTTCTGCACAAACAGACGCGGGTTTGTAACAACGGAAAGGGTGGACGGGTATGTAAATGTTAATGGACATTGCTTTAAAGAAAGAAAATCATTATACACAAATTTTGCATTTTTAGTTACATTAAAATTAACAAAACCTTTTTCCGATACATTGGAGTATGGAAAAACAATTTTACAACAGGCAAATACAATCGGCGAACAAAAGCCAATAATACAAAGGTTGATCGATTTAAATGTTGGCAGGAGGTCGACGTGGGAAAAGATTTATAATGAAAGGTCAGGAGACCCAACGCTCAGCGATGTTGTCCCTGGGGATATAACGCTCACATTGCCCGGTAGAGTTGTAGAGGATATTAAAAACGGGTTGAAAAAAATGGATAAAATTATAACATTGCCACCAAGAGAAACCTTCCTATACGTCCCAGAAGTAAAATTTTATCCGAGAAGGATCGAAGTTATAGATAAGACCATGGAAGCTGCATCATCCAACAAAATCGAGCATACAAATATTTATGTCGCTGGTGATGGTGTCGGCTGGAGCAGAGGAATTGTCGGCGCTTCCGTGTGTGGCTTAACCGCGGCAAAGGGTCTGAAAAGAAGATTGAAAAATAATTAAAAGCCGAAATCGGATTCAAATTCGTTTTTTGTCTCTCCGCATGTCTTTCTTCTGTTTTCGAGATTTACTTTAAAGGTTCATTCGATGTCGATTTAATTCAACCATTAGCCTAATTTTAATATTTTATCGTCCTTAATAGAAAATATGAGGTTACTTTTTAAGTTACGACCTGTAAAAAATTGCGAATATGATTTAAAGTATTTTCACAAGTTACAGGGTTTTATTTATAACCTTCTCAAAGAAACCGAGTATGGGATTTTGCATGAT
>JAGGUE010000024.1 GCA_021158665.1 Candidatus Aenigmatarchaeota archaeon | reverse complement strand
CTGTCAACAGCACCGCTTTTAGTTCGGTCATAGACGGCGGAAATCTAACCGGCATACCGACAGATGCCACCAATTGTAGTACAAACGTCACGACCAAACAACTAATTAATGTCACAAACGTTGCTATAATGAAAAATACGGCCGTTGTAAACGGAACAGACTATTGGGAGTTTAATTTCACACTAAATATATCGGCGAACGTCTCCGGTTTAATCCAGTTCAAGATGAATCCATGGAATTCTTCCTCAGCAAATGCGACACTGAATTTGACAAATGCAACAACTGGAAATATCACATACTACGCAAGTCTCAGAAACGAAAGTAGTTTTTCAACAACAAATAAGTTTAACATCACAAATGAATATAACATCACTCAAGGAATTTCATTAAACGCAACCGAAAACAACATTTATCACGTATTTTTAAGGATGGTTATACCATTGGGCACGCCTATAGCGAGCGATTGGTGGACCACTTACAGCATGCTTTTTAGAGCATTACCGTGAACAGCGATTCATTTCTATATAACGGTGAATTAGAAAATGAAGATTAAAAAACAAAATATATTTTTTTTGTTTCTCGGGTCTGTTTTATTATTATCAAATATCGCATATTCGGATACCGGCTGGTTGAATTTATCACTCAACGACATTAACACTAGCATAGTAACTGGTTTGTGGGGAGAAACCGTGACATCCACTACTTCAACCACGACAACTACTATATCAAGCAGCGGTTCATCAGCAACCACAACGACTACTGTAACCACGACAACTACTACAACCAGCACAACCACGACAACGACCACTACTACAACCACAACGACGATACCAACGGAGTATTATACAAATACCGTTGAACAGAATGTTACCGAAATTGAAGAAATTCTTACGAACGCTACAATCATAGAAAAAATTGAAGAGGCCGTTGGAAAAAAAGTTAATATCAATGACATGAAAAAGATTAGTGAGAATCTTAAAAAAAATCTTGAGATAAGAAACGACTTGACTATAATAGGCAATGTATCTAGGTTATCAACTTTAGTTTATTACAATGGCAGCGATGACATCAAGAACCTTATGATTTACGATATTATTCCGAAATCATTTGCAACAAATGCAAGTGAAATAACGATAACAACGATCGGAAATAAAACCATAGTAAAAGAAGACCCGAGCTTTATTTTCACGTTTTCCATTTTAAGGCAATATGACATGGTATCAATAAAGTATTCTGTTAACAAAAGGGTTAACCAATCCGCTTTGAATGAGACGAGCACATTAATTCTTGCCGAGGGTTTTGTCGAAAAGGGGTTATCGGTGTGGATGCTCATGCCGCCTCTTATCATTGTTGTGGTCGCCGGGGTTTGTATATTTATTTTCCACGAAAAGATATTTGAATTGTTCGGCGCAACTACAAAACCAAAATACAAGTATGAGAGAAGATATGCCAAACGGACGAAAATAGAAGCGATCAAAAACGTTTTTGAAAAAATAGAAGAAAAAATAAGAAAGTTGCTTAAAAAAGAAAAGAAATTAAAAATAGTTTACAGATATAAAAAGTAAAATATATCGAAAAACATTTTCTGACATGCTTATTTGCCTTCAAATAACTAAAATCTTTTCAGCTCGAAAATCATAAAAATCGTTTGCAAAGTCTAAAAAATCAAAATATCGATAACCATGATCATTATCCGATGGATGGCGCGGATTTTTTCCATGATTTTACTTTTCAAAATCGTACTGAATCTTACTTGCTGTTACCTCTTTCTGTTCTTTGTATTTTGCCCCCTTTCTTTTATCGTATGGGACTTCGCATGCTGATGCGAGTTTAAATAAGACCAATTTACATATTTTCATCCCCGGATATAATTTAACCGGCATTTTTCCTATGTTTGTAATCTCTAAAACAAGCCTACCGGAAAAACCCGGGTCGATCCATCCGGATGTTATATGCGATGTGATACCGAGTCTGCCCAACGAAGAGTGCCCATCAACATACGCCGCGAGCTCTGGTGGTATTTTTACCCATTCTCTCGTTAAACCGAGAACAAATTCCTTTGGGTGGAGTATGAATGCCTCATGATTAGTGTCATATATTTTCGTATATTCTCCGGGAGCCTTTGTATCTATGAATGGTTTCTGAAGATTTTTGAATATCTGAAATTTTGAATCTAATTTTAAATCGACCCACGCCGGTTGCACCTGTTTTTCCAAGTCTTCTAAAGGCTCTATAATAAGTTTACCTTCTTTTAGCCACTTCTTTATTTCATGGTCCGGTAATATCATAAAATAAATTTAATAATAAAGAATAAAAGATTTATATGAACAAAGAAACCCTGATTAGATATTTAATAGATTCGGGCAGCCTCAAAACACCGGAAATAATAAAAGCGTTTAAGAAGATTCCGCGCGAAAATTTCGTTCCAGAACATTTAAAGAGCTATGCGTATATAGATGAGCCGTTGCCCATACTCGCTGGACAAACCATATCACAACCAACAACGATTGCCATAATGACGGAAGCATTGAAACCTAAAAAAGGAAATAGAATTTTGGAGATCGGCGCCGGGTCGGGGTATCAATCGGCCATTTTATCGGAGATCGTTGGCAAAGACGGTATAATAATAACGATTGAAAGAATTAAAGAAATTTATGAATATGCAAAACAGAAATTGAAAAACTATAAAAATGTTAAAGTAGTTTGCGGCGACGGCTCTTGTGGATATGGGAAATTTGCCCCATATGATAGAATTATAGTGACCGCGTCCGCTCCGCAAGTCCCAAAACCATTGAAAGAACAACTAAATATCGACGGTAGACTGGTTATACCGGTCGGTGCTTATACGCAAAAAATGATGTTATTAATAAAAACAAAAAACGGATTCAAAGAATTTGACCTGGGCTGTTTCGTATTTGTAAAACTTATAGGAAAGTATGGTTGGAGGGAGTAGTGTCGACGCCCCGGCTTTTATTGATTAATTGTCGGGCCGAGATATACATTTGCCCGTAGCGTAATCTTTCATCTATGAAGACATATTTATCAACCGATTATGAGTTACATTCCATATAGAACAAACGCTATAATGCCCGCAACCGCCGGGCCGATTATACCTCCCGTGAGTTCAGCGGGCATACCAACAATTGCACCAAAGAACCCCACAACTGCGCCAACAAAGATGCCTATTAGCAAACCTAATAATAACTTGGTTTTTATACTCATATGTATCATCCACTCTATTTCAATTTTTCAAAGGCGACTGTTGTGATAATTCCCGTCACGGCGCCGCACGAAATTCCAACAACAACGCTTGACAAATTCATGACAGCACCTACATATCCTCCTACAAGCCCTATACAAAGCCCTATAACTATTCCATATAAAACAGATGTCGTTTTCATGAATGTATTTATATTTTTTATATTTTTAAAACTTGCATGTCATTTTTTCATATATTTGAGAACAACTATTTGGATATAAAAATTATGTACAAAAGAACAATTACGCAATGGGCGTGTAGCTCAGTTTGGACAGAGCATCTGCCTTCTAAGCAGAGAGTCGCAGGTTCGAATCCTGTCACGCCCATCCCAAGTAATTTCCCATGAGCGATATTCTTTGCAATCGGAACTTGTCGTGAAAAGAGAGTTATTAATGCTTAAATATTCTTTTGATAAAATATTTTTCAGATAATATGACCAGAGTTATCTCGATTTTGTCTGGAAAAGGAGGTGTTGGAAAAACATTTGTTACGGCGAATCTTGGTATTCTTTTGGCAGATTTGGGAAAAGACATAACAATAATCGACGGGAATCTGACAACACCGAATCTTGGTTTGCATTTGGGAATTCCACTGTTTCCAAAAACACTTCATGACGTTCTGAAAAACAAGGCAAAAATTAGCGATGCATTATACGAGCATGAATCTGGATTGAAAATCATCCCGGCCGGCATTTCGTTGAATGACTTGAGGGGTATAGATGCCAGAGATTTGCCAAGCGCATTATTGGGGTTACTTGGGAATACGGGTCTGGTTATAATAGATTCTGCGGCAGGTCTCGGGAGAGAGGCACTTGCCGCGATCGAAAGCAGTAACGAGGCAATAATTGTGACGAATCCCGACCTTCCGGCCGTTTTGGATGCGATGAAAGCCACGAAACTTTCAGAAAAAATTGGAACAAAGGTTTTGGGTCTCGTTGTAAATAGAATTAGCAATAAAAGACATGAATTGTCAGAAAGGGAAATTACCGAATTAACAGAAATTCCCATACTGGCCAAAATCCCGGAAGATAGGTCTGTCAGCAAGTCGATAGCGATGAAGACACCGATTACAAAATATAAGCCCAATTCTAAGGTAAGTATCGAACTCAAAAAACTTGCATCTGCGCTTATTGGCAGGCGGATAGAATATTCCGTACCATGGTACAGAAGGGTTTTCAGTATATTTAGATAAGTGAGTATGATTAGAGAAAAGGGTTCTTGCGACCGGAGAACTAAAATTGTAGAATTTTTATATTTCAAAATATTAAGAAAATTATAATGATTCGAAAAAGGAAACGATTTTGGGAAGAAGAAGCAGAAAAAGACATATTGCCTATTAAATGGAAACCTAAAAAGAAAAAAATAAGATAGTTCTATCATTACTTTTATCTTGTTTAATAATCTTCATCCATGGCAATTCAAAAACCAATAATATCGCAAAACCGCTTCGCAATTTGGTTTCGACTCCAAGCAAGGGTGCCCGGCAATGAGTTGAAAGATGCATCTTTCACAATCGGTTGTTAGAAATTCTTTCGCATCCAGCAATGCGGGTACATCAATTTCCCCTGTAAATCTTGCGAACCGGCCATGATATTTCAATTTTATTCTTGTTATATGCTTTCATCAACTCTTTAATAAATTCGTGTGTAATAATATATTTGGACACGAAATTCTTTACTCTTAGAATTATCGAAAACTCTATATTGGAATCGCCGAATTTATTATACCTTATAAACGGCTCAAAATCTTTTACACCGCCTTCCGTGTTTTTCAGAACTTTTTTGGCCACATCCTTTGTAACCTTTTCAACTTTTTCCAAGTCACTGTCATACGCAACGCCGCAGGGTATTACAACGCTCATTTCCTCTGTCGGGTCATAATAATTTGTTATTATACTTTCTGCCAATTTTGAATTTGGAATAACGACCAGATTGTTCGGTAGCGTTCTCATTTTTGTTGACCTCCACCCTATTTTTTCTACATAACCTTTCAGCCCGTTTTCCAGTTCTATATAGTCGCCTATTTTTATAGAACCGTCCGTTGCCATGTACAGGCCAGCAAAATAATTTGATAATGTGCTTTGCAAAGCCAGCGCAATGGCCAACCCGCCTATGCCCAAACTTGCCAAAATCGGCGTTAGTTCGATGTTAAACAAATGAAGAATGAATAGAAACGCGATTATGTATATAATTATATCTATTATGTTTCTGATGCTCAGAAAAACAGTTTTTTGAACTCTCGTCAATCTTTGTTTTTCCAGATACCACGCCACAAAAGTGTTGACAACTCCCACAATCGCCCATAAACCAATGCCAATTCCAATAAGTCCAAAAATAGTGTGAATAAGAGATTCATACGAACTTATAATTGATATGCATTTCAAGCCAATATAAATGCCCGTTAAAATTATCGCATAAAACATCGGTCTTTCCAGAGCTTTCAGTATCTTGTCGTCCAATGAAGTTTTCGTTTTTTTTGTAATTTTCAAAACAAATGCCCGCAGCATATAGTATACTAATTTTGCCATAATGACCGATGCGACCACTATAATGACGGCAATTATATAATTCGTATATAAACTTACGTTCATTTATACACCTTCAGCATGTCAATACTCATTTCAAACCCGGCCACCGGCTTTTCCAGATTCCACCTCTCCAAGACCAATGGATTAATTTCTCCGATTATACCTATTGAATTGTTATTAATTAAAATCTTGGCAACCCTGCCCGGAATGAAACTTCCGTGTTCGGTTGCCCTCAATTTGTAATCAATTCCAAGATTTTTCATCAAGGCGTCCAGATGGGATGATATTTCTTCATAGCCAATTGTATTATCTGTTAAAACAACCGCAAGTTTTCTTTCATTCACGGTTCCCGTTTCCCGCTTTTCATCGATATTCACGGCATCGCCAATTTCAAAGATATTTTGCGGATAATCAACATGCTTATTTTTGGACAAAAATTCCAAAAGGCTTGGCAAGACCCAACTTCTAAATACGCCCCTGTTCATGCTGACGGGATTTTCTATCTCAACGATTCTTTTATTTTTTAAATTCATCTTTTCAAACAGATTCTTTTTGCTCGTTAATGTGTAAGACATTATTTCCTGCAGACCAAGACCTATCAAAACTTCTGAAATTTTATTTGAAAATATTTCCAGTTCACTCTCACTTCCAATGACCGGCAGTTTTGGCATTAGGGGTTCGATTTTATTGTAACCAAAAGAAATGATAACATCCTCAACTACGTCTCTCTTGTGCATTATATCTTGCCTGTATGCTGGATATAACAGTTCAATTCTTTTTCCTTTTAATATCGTTTTGTATCTTGCGCGTTCAAGAAGTTGGCATATTTTTTTGCCATTTAGATTTAACCCGGATATCTTATTAACGTAATCTACATCAACGAATGTTTTTTTCGGCGTAAAGTCGGGCGTATTCAATACGGTATCCGGATAAACGATTTTCACCGTTTCTAATTTTCCTCCCCTGTCCGCCAGAGCGGCAACTATTGTATTAAGCGCGGGCAATAAAAACTTAAGCCTGAACCCGCTGCATTCGATGAAAAGGTCCGTCGTTTTTTCCGTGACCTTGCCCGTATAATCTGAATTAATTATCGGGGGCAGAGAGAGGACATTGTTAGCGGAATCTATGAATATCGGATACTCTTCGCAATCTTTTAGCAAATGACCAAATTCCTTTCCTTTCGGATGTTTATTAAGAATTTCTCTCGGTGTCAACTTATCTTTAAATTCTAAAGGAACGAACTTTATTCCGTCCGGTTTAACGGTCGTATATTTTATCGGGGGAGTTATTTTATTTAAATCGTAAACGCCGATCGCAACCTCTTTTCTGTTTCTTCCAAAGGTTCCCGAAACTTTTTCCTGAAGCTGAATCATTTGTGATAAAATATTTTCATTCATTTTCAATTTCTTTACAACGGCGCAGACCGTCAGGGACCTAACTTTACTTACTTTTTTGTCAACATTCACGACAACGGATGACTTGCCAACAGAATAATCTGGCAAACCAACATCTTTTGTCACCCTTCCACGAATTTCTCTGCAAATTCCTTCGGCGCTCCATAAATCAGGTCTGTTTGTATCCTTAATATCGATTTTTATCGCATCATTATCTATTGAATCTATTTCACCCTTTGCATACAGCACGGCATTTTCCAATTCTTCCGCGCTCAATTTCTTTCCAATTAAATTACACAAATCTTTATATGAAACATCAATAGTCGGCATCATATCACCTCTTTTTCTCTCAACCACTTCAAATTCTGAGCAAATAAGTATCGTATGTCTTTTATACCGAGTTTAAACATCGCCAATCGATCGATTCCAAGCCCCCAAGCTATTACAGGAACATCGACGCCGAGCGGTTTTGTCAACTCCTCTCTGAATATACCCGCGCCGCCAAACTCGATCCAACCTAATTTTGGATGCTTTGCAGACAGTTGAACCGACGGTTCGGTGAAAGGGTAATAATCGCCATAGAATTTTATTTTTTCTGCGTCGGCAAACTCGATTGCAAACATTTTTAATATGCCAAGCAAATCTCTGAATGTTAAATCTGGGTCTATCACTATGCCCTCAACCTGATTGAACTCCAACAAATGCGTGGCATCAATAATATCCGGTCTGAAGCATCTTGCTATTGAAAAGTATTTTCCGGGAATTTCTACATTATGCGCCAAGCACCTTGCAGATAAGCATGTTCCGTGCGCCCTTGGCATTAATTTAGCGGCTTTGTCGGGGTCCCATTTATATCCCCAGCCGCTGCTTCCGGTTGTCCATCCGTTTTCATGCGCGGCCTTCACCCTTTCAACTATTTTTTTTCTCGGGAGACTCCCGCGTTTCGGATATTTTAATTGGTACGTGTCCGTCCAATCCCTCGCAGAATGGTTTTGCGGCTGATACAAAGCATCGAAGTTCCAGAATTCGGTTTCTATTAAAGGTCCCGTCATTTCTTTAAAGCCGAGCTCAACGAGTTTTTGCCTCACCGAAGAAAGAAACTGGTTATATGGTTGTCTTTTTCCAATATGTATTTTTTTTCCAACGACCTCAACGTTATACGGTTTCAAATCAATTTCTCTCCATAAACCAGTTTTTATCAGTTCCGGAGTAAGTTTTGTTATCTTCTTTTTTATCTGTTTTCTCGCCTTCACAACTACGGTTTCTTTCACTTCCTCTATCAATTTGCGACCGAGCAGGATTTTTATCAGTCTTTCATCGACTTTTTTATTATTTTTAATATCTCTCAACGCATTTTCTTGTTCAAAACTTTCCGGCTTTTTCACCAATTTTAATAGCCCATTTTTAATTATAACCCATCCGTTTCTCTTTGCCCAACCAAGAGCTATGGAAAAATTGTCGATTTTGTTTTTAGCTTCATTTATTGGTATTGACCCGTTATTTAGTAATTCAATCAACTTTCTTTCCGGCGTACCTTGTTCTAAATATTTTTCTGCTTCTTGCGTAAGTCTGTACATAAGTATCATTTGTTTCCAATAAATTTAAACATACCATTAATCGCTTATTTTTTATTTAACCTACAATTTCCCCCCGTCCATACGGTATCCGTTTTTGAATTTCTTCTAATGGGACTTTTTCTATTATCGCTTTGTCCTCCGGCAGGGACTTTTGTAATAATCTTGTTTTTATCTGTTTTGCAAGTTCAAAACTGTTTACATTTCCGGGTTTGATCGTTATAAAGTATTTGCAATGAGTTGATATCGTTTGTAAAGGCCCGATTAAAATAATTCCGTCTCTATTAATTCCGACTGCAAGTTTCAGCGACATTTTTTTCAAATAATTTTTTTCTCCAAGAATCTCAAATAAATCTTTTGACACGCTTTTGTCAGATTCTTGAATTTTGCCAATTTGGTTCGCGCGAACCCAATAAGTGTTCATAGAATCCGTTCCAAGTTTCCACGCTTTTGAATAGCATGCCACAATTTCTCCGGCCTCTTTTATGGCGACCGGTGTTATCTCCGTGAATTTGGATTTCTTTTTTCTTTTGTCTATCTCGGCTTTAATAACAGCAACCGGAGCATCATCGATGTCCGCATGCAAAACGATATCCCGCTGTGATATATGTTTTTTCAATATTTTTTTCTTTGTTTTATCATCGCTTGCGATAACGACCAGAAAATTGTCCGATGTCATGAAATTACAAAAATGTTCGTACCATCTTTTTCTCGGTTTTTTCACCTCTTTCTTTTTGGGCTCTTCTTGCCCCGCAGTCTTTTCTGTCGTGGCTGGCAGTTTTTTTCTTTTAGAAAAAGTCAATTCTTTATATCTATTGGCGTTTTCTTCCACGCTTTTATCGATTTCAAGCTCTATTTCATGTCCATTTAATTCTATCGTAACCAGTCCCTCATCCTCTTTTATTTCTTTTATGGCGTTTGCTTCGATTGAGTCTTCCCTTTGAATAATTTCTTTTATCGTGTTCCAATCGTATTTTAATTTCGCATTGTTTAATGTCGTCAATATAGATTCAACCAGGCCGTAATTTTTATAAATCAAGTCACTCTCTATTTTTTTATCGGTTTTGACCGGCGCGATATTTTCATATCCTTTTTGCTTGGTTGATATCTTTTGTTGGCTTTCTTTTGCTATCTTTTTCTCAGTTTCCGTCTTTTTTATTTTTTCTCCCTCTTCTTTACGGAAAAATTCATTTAATGCCGCGTTGAAACTATCAAAATATTTCTTGTCAAATTCTTTGTAAAGCATCAACCGAAACGGGACGACGTCTATGGGTTTTTTGTTTTCCAATACTATATGGGGGTTTGAATCTTCCGAAATAAAACCCTTTATAATATCGAACAGATTTTCAATATCGTTTTCTTCCAATACCTTTTTCTCATTAATTTTTGCCCTGATGCACGCCTCTTTAGCATATAGAGGCCCGATAATATTTCCGAGAAACGATATCGCATTCAAGTTTGATGATAAGAACAATTGTTTAAAACTTGTAATGTCATCGATATCCGCGACCTTTGGAAACATGTATTTTTTCCTCGGTAAAATTTCTCTATCTTTTTGCCGAAATTCCAATGGCATCAAAATCTTATAGTTTGAATCGCACAATATGTAATTTCCATGATTAAACAATTCGCATATTAACACGAAGTCATCCGCGGAAATCTTTATAATTTTACCGAGCTTATATTGTTGAATCGATTTTACGGTTTTTCCTCTCAAATATTTTCTCAGAAACATACAAAATTGTGATGACGCTTCCGTAATTTTTTCCAGTTCCGTTAGATGAACCCTCTCTGGCGAAATAAAGAGTTCGAACTCTTTTGGTAATGATTCTTTTTTCATTAAATGAAATTTTAATCTTAAATTTCTATCATTTTGATATATCGTATCTATTCTCGCGTTTTTCAGGAACTGCAATTCATCGACAATATATTTTAATTCAATTGAAGAAATTTCTTTTTCCATAAAATGAATAATTCAATCTAATATTTAAAGTAAAACTCGTTGTTATTGAAAAACAAATATTTATTTAGCCAAATTTTTGATATCCTCCTTTTTAGCGCCGAAATATTCCTCGAACAGTTTTGTCGTTGATATTTTCTTTGTTCGCGAATGTTTCTCGGTTTTTACAAACCCTCTCTCTTCCAACTCTTTGATATATTCATAAACTCTGTTGCCCAATACCTTGACCAGATCCGATTGTGTGACGGGTTCATAACGAGTTATGACGGAAAGCACCCTTAATAACCCGCGCGACATGTCCGCATGTCTTGTAAGCTTCGAAACTTTGTCGATATACTCCGGCTTCACGGTTAGTCTTAATCCGCCGATCTCTGATAATTCTATACCGCTTTCATTTTTTTGGTATCTTTCTTTGAGTTTATTGAGCAATATTTTTATTTCATCTTCTTTCATCTTTAAGATGCCTTTTAATTCGTATAAATGCAGCGGTTTTTCTGTCATGAACAATGCGGCCTCCAACAACGCGATTTTCGTTTCCGTATTTTGTTTTTCCATTTTTATCATTTCTTATTTCCGAGTATTAGATATTTTTATCAATATTCTTATTCAGCGAATGCCTGTAAATAGCGGGTTGCTTATATATGGCGACGAATCTATCATAGAAATATATTTATGTTTGGTCAATATAAATGATCACCCGCAAACATATATAAAAATTTCGGCTTAAATACCGATTTCCTTTAAAACCTCGTTAACGTTTGATTTTAAATCGTTTAAGTTTCCGTCATTAATTATTGTAAAATCTGCCATGGCGATGGGTCCCGCCTTGTTTATATTCTCTATTTCCGAATAATCCCTTTCTTCGGCCTCTTTTTTCGTGAGCGGTCTTATACGCCTTTTTGATAATCGCTTATATCGTAAATGCGGGGGCGTATAAACTGCAATTATTACAAGTCTTTTATCATATTCTTTTTTCAGGACCTTATATTCTTCCCAACTATATAGACCGTCGATGACAACGTTGGAACTCTCAAGAAGATTATTGATTTTTGGTATGTTAAGTTTTGCGTAAGCGCCCATGCCATATCTTTTTCTCACGTTTTCACGAACAATCTTTTCATTTTTCTCATTTCTTTTAAGTCCGAGCCTTTTCAGTTCGTTATCTGTTATGTCACCGAATCTTATGACGGGTAATTTTCTCTTTTTTAGAATAGACGATATCTCGGATTTTCCGGAGCCCGCCAACCCAACTATGGCGATAACTTTATTCATAACAAGAAATAGTTTTCATATGTTAAATATTTAGCGTGACGAAACCATGTACAAATTATTGGTATACATCCATCTTAATATTTTTCTCGGATTCAAAAATACATTTCAGCAACTCTTCTTCGTTTTTGGGTCGCTTCGCAAGAATTCTGGCCGCGGATTCTGGCTCTATTCCGCAACCAGATAAAGCTAATACAGCCCTATAACCATAAGCGATTATCAAATTAGCCGTTCTTCTTATTTTGGCGAGCTCTTTATTTTCATCGATCCCGATTTTTTTATTGTCAAGTTTATTTCTTATGCTACTTAATAATTTATGCGAAATTTTATTTGTTACGCCGATCAAAGAGGAACCGCAAATCGGGCATTCCACTTCTTTTATATCCGATACCCTTTTAGTTATGTAATATTTTCCACAGTTCATGCAGACGAGCGTTACCATAGTATTTAATAATCTTTTTTTAAACACTTCGAAGACGTCTCCGATTGGCACTTTTGGGGCAATCGGTTCACCGAATTGATAAATCAGATTTTGCTTTCCGAGAGGACTCAGACCACTCTTGCATACAATTTTTATTTTTTTATTCTTAATTTCATTCAGAATTTTTTCGGTGCTTCGTAAGTCAAGTTTTTCAAAAAATATTTCATTCATCACCTCTTCATAAATTGGCGTGTTTTTATAGAATGAGATTATTTTGTTTATGTTAATTTTATCCAAATAAGTTTCATGTGAAATTGCTCCAAATCTTTTTGCAACTTGGATGAATTTCAATTTAAATAACGAAGAGGTTTCCACTGATCTAGTCAAAATATTTTTAATATTTCCGGCATTTTCTATAATCTTTTTCACATCATTTGGATTTACAGCAGTTTTGAGAATAATAGAGTATGGATTTGTTTTCATTTGCGATGCAATGCCATATTTCAAGTTCAGCGTGGTGCTTATATACCTTCCGATAGTATCGTTAACCATAGATCCAAAACAAGAATGAATGATTATAAAATCTCGGTAATCTTCGATCAAGATATTTTTATCATCCGGTATGATATATTTTTTCTTTTGGTTTCTTATAATTTTTTTCATCTCTTTGAGACTTGAATCGTCAACGCCGTATTCTTTTTGCATTTTTTCATCAAAATTATCTATACATCGCCTTAATTTTCCAACATCTTTTGCAACTTCAAGAGAAACGGGAATCATCTCACCCTCCCATGAGGGTATCGGAGAGTCCGCATCATCTGACGGTTCAACCATAACTTTTTTCTTTTCTTTTTCCACGACTTTCCATGCCACCCCCTTGCATATAAAGGAGTTCCCGGTTTCACAATGCTCTATAACAAAATTCTCATCCAATGTTCCTATGGGCTCATTTGTAATCTTGTTGACGACTATATATTTTCCAGTCTCAGATATCGTTGACAAGTTTTCAAAATAATACTGCCACGCTTTCCTCCTTCTTATTATTTCCATATTTGCGTAATCTATAAACAGAATATTCGATCCCGAAAGAAATGATAATACTTCATCGAATTTATTTTTTGTTAGACTCCTATATGCCCAAGAATTCTTGATTATATCGTAAGCTTCATCGATTTTTATTCTGTATTTATCTATTGACAAACCAACAATCTGGTGTGCGAGAACATCCAATGCGTTCTTACGAATTTTTGTTCTTTCAATTTTATTTTCTTTTAAATGCTTATTAATTACGGCGGACTCAAAAGCATCTTCCTTGTTTGTTAACAGAATACCAACCGCTTTTTTATAAATGTTATGCCCGCTTCTTCCAACACGCTGAGCCAATTTTGTTACCTGTCTTGGTGATAGATATTGAACAACTACATCAACGGAACCTATATCAATACCCAATTCGAGAGAACTCGTTGCTATCAGTGCTTTGAGTTTTTGGCTCTTAAACATCTTTTCACTTTTGATTCTCACATCCTTTGATAACGAGCCGTGATGAACCTCTTGTTTTATATTTTTATCTAAAATTCTCAACCTCGAGGACAGCATCTCTGCCGTATGTCTCGTGTTTGTAAATATTAAGACGGAATTGTTTGATTTAACCAAATTTGATATTTCTTTTAATCTCGCTATGCAATAACTATCGGCGAGTAATTCATCCTCTAATTTTTCATCACCAATTTTAGGTATCGGCAGTTTTATGGTTATTTTGATTTCTCTCTCATCCCCGGTTTTTACAATTTTTGCATTTCCAATAAAGCTTGCGACATCTTTTTCACTCCCTATCGTTGCCGAAAGCCCGATTATCTGAAATTTTCCAGACATTTGTTTCAGTCTTTCTAACGCAAGCGATAATTGAATACCCCTTTTACTTGAAACCAATTCATGGATTTCATCTATTACGACATATTTGATATTGCTCAGATGCTTTTTCATCTTCTTCCCGGTCAATATTGCCTGAAGCGTTTCCGGCGTTGTTATCAAGATATGCGACGGGATTTCTCTTTGTTCTATTCTCTCCTTTTGTGACGTATCCCCGTGCCTTATTGCTATTTCTAAATCGAGTTTGTCCGACCACCAAAATAACCTTTCAAACATGTCGCGGTTTAAACTTCTGAGCGGAGTTATGTAAAGGGCAGATATTTTTTTTAATTGATTTTCATATATTTTGTTGAATATGGGAAGCATTACGGCCTCCGTCTTTCCCAACCCGGTGCCAGCTACGACCAAAACATTTTCACCGCTCAAAATTTCTGGAATTGCCTTTTTTTGAATGTTTGTCGGCTCTTTGAACCTTTTTTTAGCGAGGTCTTTCAACTTGGGATGCAACAAATCAAATACTGGCATAAAAAGATATGGAAATTAAAATTCAAATACATGTTCAATTTCTTTATATAATCCGCTGCGTATCCGTCTCAAACCTTTAATTCTTTTGTTTCAAATACTTTTTATGCAAATAAAAGGATTTGTTCCAACTTCTTTTGTTGATTGGGACGGCAAAGTATCGAGCGTTGTATTTCTCCCGGGATGTAACTTCAGATGTGTTTATTGCTATAACATAGATTTGATACTTTATCCGGAAAAATTGAAAACAATAGAGTTTATTACAATAAAAAAACATTTATTGGAAAATAAGGGATTAATAGACGGCGTGGTTCTCTTGGGCGGGGAGCCGACGATTCACAATGACCTGCCTGATTTGGCAAAAAATATCAAAGCTCTCGATATTCCCGTAAAATTGGATACGAATGGTTATAATCCAGACATGATTCAAAATTTGCTCGACAATAATTTAATCGACTATGTTGCAATGGATATAAAAGCGCCGTTAAATGAAAAGTATAGTAAAGTGACGGGCGTTTCCATCGATTTAGAAAAGATTAAAAGAAGCATCGACCTATTAATTAATTCAAATATCGACTATGAATTTAGAAGTACGATACTGCCATCCTTGCATTCCAGGACCGATGTTATTGAGATGGCAAAATCTATAAAAGGAGCGAAAAGATATTTTCTGCAACAGTTTAAAAAAGAAAGGACCCTGAACCCGAAATTTGAAAATGCGAGACAATTTACCAAAAAAGAATTTGAATCCATAAAAGAGGAATGTAATAAATATGTTTCCACAAAACTGAGAATATGAGTCTAATGTTTTTATAGATTTATAATTAAAAAATAAAATATGAGCGATCTTAAAAAGATAGAGGAGAAATGGCAAAATAGATGGAAAGAATCAAAGATATTTGAGGCAGAGCGGGATAAAAGAGAAAAATTTTTCATTACCGTCCCGTATCCCTATGTTTCTGGCCCATATCATATCGGTCACGGGAGATCGTACACATGCGGGGACATTTTTGCGCGGTATAGGCGATTGAAAGGCTATAATGTATTATTTCCCATGGCATTTCACATTACAGGGACTCCCGTATTGGCAGTTTCTAAAGCCGTTCAAATGAGAGACCCGAAAGCATTGGATACGTTTAGAAAATATATATCGTACCACACCAAAGACGAGAAAGAAATAGAAAAGATTCTGAACTCTTTTATAAAACCCATTAATGTTTACACATATTTTTCAAAGACAATGAAAAAAGATTTTAACAATTTGGGAATGAGCCTCGACTGGACCAGAGAATTCACGACGGCTGATAAAATTTACAACAAATTTATTGAATGGCAATATCTCAAATTTAAAGAAAAAAAATATCTGATAAAAGGAGATTACCCAATTACCTTTTGCCTAAATTGCGGTAATGCCGTCGGTGAGGATGATATAAAAGATGGGGATACGGACCCCGTCTCTGTAAACGAGTTTACCATCATAAAATTTAAGTTGAATGATGATAACGAGCAATTATATCTTGTTGCCGCATCGCTGAGACCGGAAACTATTTTTGGTCAGACGAACTTATGGGTAAATCCGAATATCGAGTATGTTAAAATCCACGTAGATGATGAAACATGGGTTATTAGCGAAGAATGCGCCGAAAAAATATCATTCCAGAAAGAGGGAGTAAAAATAATTGGCAAAATAAAGGGTTCCGAATTAATTGGCAAAAAATGTTTCGCACCGGGTGTTAATAAAGAAATCATGGTTTTGCCATCCTTCTTTTGCGACCCGGATGTCGGTACGGGCGTTGTAACTTCTGTTCCTTCGGATGCGCCTTATGACTGGATTGGATTACATGACCTGCAAAAAGACAGAGAGCTTTGCAAAAAATACGGGCTCGATTACAGTAAAATAATTAAGATAAGACCGATTCCGATAATAGAAACAAAGGAATGGGGCGACAATGGAGCAGAAAAGATAATAAAGCAAATGAATATCAAAAACCAAAATGAAAAAGAAAAACTCGATGAAGCCACTCAAATTATTTACAGAGCGGGGTTTCATACTGGAATCATGAATAAAAATTGCAAAAAATATGCGGGCATGCCTGTATCTAAAGCAAAAGAACTCGTGAAAAATGAGTTAATCAAAAATAAGATGGCGGATATATTTTTTGATACATCAAGAAAAGCAAAATGCAGATGCGGTGGTAAAGTTATCGTTGCAAGGTTAAAAGACCAATGGTTCTTGGACTACAATGCGAAGGGATGGAAGGAAACCGCAAACGAATGCTTGAATAACATGACTATTTATCCCGAAAAATATAGACAAAATTTTAAATCCGTATTTAAATGGTTAGATAAAAGGCCGTGCGCAAGAAGGCGTGGGTTGGGAACGAAATTACCGTTTGACAAAAATTGGATTATAGAAAGTCTCAGCGATTCAACAATTTACATGGCATTTTATACAATTGCGCATATAATAAGAAATAATAAAATAAAACCAGAACAGTTAATTCCGGAGTTATTTGATTTTGTGTTTCTAAATAAAGGTAATATAAAAGATATATCAAAAAAATCTAAAATTCAAAGTAAAATCATAGAAAAAATGAAAAGCGAATTTGAATACTGGTATCCGGTTGACCAGAGGCATACGGCAATCATGCACATATCGAATCATCTCAGTTTCTTTATTTTTCATCACGTTGCGATATTTCCAAAAAAATACTGGCCAAAAACTATCACTTTAATAGAACCCGTGATAGTGGAAGGTGTTAAAATGGGAAAGAGCAAAGGAAACGTTATCCCTCTGGCAAAAATTAATGAAAATTATGGGGCCGATGTATTCAGATTGTATATGGCTCATCAGGCAGAGTTCGGTGCAAAGATAGACTGGAGAGAATCAGAGGTATATGCCACTAAAAAACGGCTAGAACAATTCTACTCTCTGGTGCTCTCAAGAAATTCAAATTTGCCGGAAAAGAATAAAAATCTATCTTTACACGGAGCGGCACTTCTTTCAAAGTTCATGAGAAATATAGAAGACGCCACGAATCATATCGACAATTTTAATTTGAGAAAGTATGCACAAACGATATTCTTTGATGTAATGAATGATATTAGCGCATATATTAAGTCATCTACGAAGGACGAACAAAATAAAATACTTCCCGGCATTTTTAAAAAGTGGTTAATCGCACTTTCTCCGATAATCCCGCATACCTGCGAAGAATTATGGGAAAAGATGGGCGATTGGAGAGGCAAGGAGAAATTCGTTTCAATGGCAAAATGGCCAGAGCCCGATAAAAAATTAATAAGACCCGATACCGAAAAAAAAGAAGATTATTTGTCTAATTTAATCGAAGATATTAAACAGGTTATGAAACTGGCAAACCGAGAATTGCAAAAAAAGACAAAACCGAGCATATATTTATATACGGCAGAGAAATGGAAGTGGGATGTTTTGGACATAATGAAAACGAATAATGGAAATGCCGGCGAAACAATTAAAACGTGTATTGAAAGATTCGGCGAAATAGATAAAAAACAACTGTCCGAGTTTATTATTTTGGCATCGAAAAAAAGACTGTGGGACCAAGAAACAATAAAAATAAACGAAGAGAAAACGCTAAAAGAACAGAAACGATATTTGGAAAAAGAGATCGGCGCAGAAATTTTTATAAACGAGGAGACGGGATTTGAAAAAAAGAAGACGCCGTTGCCTTATAAGCCGGCAATTTATATTAAATAAAAACAAAAGATTTTAAAGATAACTTATATTGTAAACACAACGATGATAATTATGCAAACGGTAAAAGACAAATTAAAGAATATTGGAGAAGATGTTCTTTCTCAAATAAAAGAAGGTAAAAATCCGTCCTTGGAGATACCAATACGTTCTTTCTCAAATATAATATATGATGAAAAGATAAAATTACTGAGACTAGGCGACAAAACTTCGAGGAGATATTTTTTCAATGTCGCTCACGCAAAGAAATTCATGCAGACATTAATTATAGCAACGAGATGCAAAGATTTGCTTGATGAAAAAATACATGCAAGTCTGAGAGAGATGTTCTATAATGTAAAGCATACGCTACAAAATAGCAATGAAAATACATTCGACGAACAGACGGAAAGCGATGATATCATAGAAGATTTAGAAGTTATGTTAGGTACTTTAAGAGAGCAGTTGCATCTCAATGCGGATGCGAGCGGAAGAATAGTTGGAAATATGTCAATAATAGACGCCGGCGATACGATACATCTGAACAAACTTGGAACTGGCGGATGGCATATTCCATCAAATGTCGAAGACATAAAATTTGATAGGATCGATGCCGAGTATGTTTTTGTTGTTGAAAAAGATGCGGCATTTGAGAGATTGAATGAGGATAAATTTTGGAAAAAAAATAAATGTATTTTGGTCAGCACGCACGGACAGGCGGCAAGAGGAACGCGAAGATTGATAAGAAGATTAAATAAAGAGCACGATCTTCCCGTAATTGTTTTCACAGACTGCGACGCATACGGGTGGTATATTTATTCTGTTTTAAAGGCCGGGTCAATGAACCTTGCCCACACATCGGAAAAGCTTGCAACACCTGACGCCAAATTCATCGGCTTAACCATGACAGACATCGTAGAATATGACCTGAAAAAACATACGATAAAAGCTACGGAACAGGATATAAGAAGGGCTAAAGAATTGCTTAATTATAAATGGTTTCAGCATCCATTATGGCAACGAGAAATCAAACTCATGCTAAAAAAGGGATATAAAGCAGAATTACAGGCTTTGGCATCGAGAGGATTTAAGTTTATTTCAGAAACATATTTACCGGATAAAATCGAAAAAAAAGATTTCTTGCCTTAAATTATTGTTCGACGTTTTCGCCTTATTTTCCTTCTTTCTGTTTAACTACTGGAAATCTTATTGGTGGCGGCAATTGCAAATCCTCCGACAAACTTATGATTTTTGATAAGCATCTCCTGAAAATGGCATTCAATATAGGAACCGCAACTTCGCTGGGCAATCTCTTGTTTTTCTTCCACTCCTTAAGAATATCTTTTATTTTATCGGTCTGATAAAGCAATTCTCCGGACAAAGATATGTTTCCTATGTTCGGTTCATAAATAGTTTTAAATTCAAATTGTACTGTTATAATATTTTTAATGCCCGCCGGACCCGTTTTAGCTTCTTCGATGTCTTTTATTATTGGAGCAGAATTAACCGATATATTTCCAATTGGTTTGGCGGACCTATTAACATTTGCTTGTATTGATTTAAATGAAATTCCCAATGTCGGCATCAAAATCACTAAAGTTTATTAATTTTAATCGCTTAAATATTTAACTGTTACGAGATGATGTTATGAAAGTTTTGATACCTTTGGTTGACGGTTTCGAAGAGATAGAGGCGATGACGGTCGTAGATGTTTTGAGAAGAGCTGGTATAGATGTTATAACCGCCGGATTAATTTCGACCGTTGTTGAGGGGTCGCACAAAGTAAAAGTAATGGCAGACAAAAGATTGAGCGAAATCGATTATGAAACCGTCGATGCCTTGATATTGCCGGGAGGGAACCCGGGTTATGTAAATCTTTCTAATAGCAATAGAGTGTTGGGCCTCGTAAAAGAGTTTGAAAAAAAGAAAAAAATAATAGGTGCGATATGCGGGGCACCGTATGTCTTGGCAAAGGCGGGTATTTTAGAAAACAGAATCGCAACCATCTATCCGGGCCTTGAAAACAAAATACCGAGGCCAAGAACCGGTAAACTCATTCAAGATGGCAATATTATAACATCACGGGGTCCCGGAACGGCCATGCTGTTTGCACTAAAGCTTGTGGAATTATTGGCCGGAAAGGATAAGATGCTAAAATTAAAGAGAGAGTTGATAATAGAATAATTCAAAGTGATGAATAATGCTAACGCCAAGTGAATATAAGGTTTTGAAAAGAATTAGCGAGCATCAGGTTGTTACAAGAGGAGAGCTTTTGAACATTTTCGATCGGGAGAATTGTAAAACAATTGTAGATACCGTCGTGAAGAGCCTTTCGGAAAAGGGATATATAACTACTGCAAGCCCCGTCGGTTCTAAATGTTTTATAATTACAAAAGGGGGTTTGCAGGCGCTCGAGAACTATGAATAGCCCTACCAGGATTCGAACCTGGGTCAAGAGGTCCAGAGCCTCTTATGCTTGGCCGCTACACCATAGGGCTGTCTTCATATGTTATTTTATTTAAAAATTTATTAATTTTATAATTCTTTATGAAACCGAGAATTGAAAAGATAGAGTTTGGGAATATAATTATCGATGGGAAAAAATATGAAGGCGGTGATTTAATCATTTCTTGGGATGGGGTAGAGGAAGTAGATAAGACACACTTCATTTCTGAAGAAAGATTTAGATACGTTTTATCTAAAAAGCCGGACGCCGTCATAATCAGCACCGGTTTTTATGATTGCGTAAAGATCGATAAAAAGATAAAAGAGATCGCCGATAATAAAAATATTAAACTATTTGTATTACCAACACCAGAAGCATGCAAAAAATTTAATGAATTGAAAACAGAGTCCGTGGCGATTATACATCTCACATGCTAAGGTGAATGAAATGTATGATATAATAATTATCGGGGCTGGCCCGGCCGGGTTGACGGCATGTCTGTTTGCAGAAAGGCAATGCATGAACGTTTTGATATTTGATAATATCGAGTCGCCGTCGAATTTATCAACGGCATACGATATTGAAAACTATCCGGGGATTGAACATATATCTGGAAAAGAACTTTTAGAAAAAATGAAAAAACAAATAGAAGACGGATGCGACATAAGAAATGAAAAGGTAATTGAGATAATAAACACCGATAAAAAAAAGATTATAAAAACAGAAACCGATACGTACGAAGCAAAATCATTGATAATAGCAACCGGACTGGTTCATAGAAAAGCAAATATAGAAGGTGAAAATAAATTTCTCGGCAGGGGTGTTTCATATTGCACAATTTGTGATGCCCCTTTGTTCAAGAACAAAGATGTTGTTGTAATAGGCGGCGGAGATAGTGCCGTGAAAGGTGCGTTGCTATTGTCGGAAATAGCTAATAGTGTAAAACTAATCCACAGGAGAGACGAGTTGAGGGCGGAGAAGATACTGTATAAAAAAATAATGAAAGACAATGTTGATATATTATGGAATTCTGTGGTACAGAAAATAAACGGCGACAAATTTGTAAGCGGCATAGAAGTAAAGAATCTAAAAACAAAAAAAACTACGAAAATAAAGGCAGACGGCGTATTTATAGAAATAGGTTTTACTCCTCTCTCAGAACTGATGAAAAACACGGGGATAAAAACAGATGTTAACGGATTCATAATAGTTGATAAAGAACAAAGAACGAATATAGGGGGGATATTCGCGGCCGGTGACGTGACGAACTCGCCATTAAAACAGGTTATTACGGCGTGCTCCGATGGCGCGATAGCTGCTAACAGCGCATATAAGTATGTTAATAGATAGTTGCCATTCTTATACGCTCGGGAATCTCTTGAAAAAATAGAAATGATGCTTATGAAGAAATCCACTAAAAAAATTATCTTAACAATGCTTATAGTTTTTACCATGTCGGTTTCCGTTTTTGCGTACGCATTGATGAGTATGACGAGAGACCAGAACAACAGGCAAAATATGATAACGAGTTTCATAGTAGATGGCAATGTAAGCAACGAGGTTAAACAACGGTATATACAGCAAGGCATAACTTTCTTAACTTTATACTATAATGAAAATACGAGCGATGATTTGGTAAGTTTGGTGGAAGATTTGCCCGCAAGATTTACAACATCTTTCGGTGAGTATCAGATAATAATAATCAAGGTTTACGACAATGAAACAAACCAAACATACGCCGTATTGGAAAGTATAAACGGAAAAGAAATGGTTAATGTCACAAAAGCTGATGACATGATAAAACCATTGTGCGCAATTCTTTCATACCCTTCAATAGAATGCGTATCAAATATTTCTGAAGGTAATATTTAAAAATAATATTTTATTAATCTTATTCTATGAATGCTAGAGAACTGAAAAAAAAATATCTGGATTTTTTTGAATCAAAGGGCCATAAGATTATAGAGTCGTCATCATTGATACCGGAGAATGACCCGACCGTACTTTTTACCACGGCGGGCATGCACCCACTTGTTCCATTTCTTCTCGGCCAAAAACACCCGATGGGAAAAAGGATTGCAAATGTGCAAAAATGTCTGAGAACGGACGACATCGAAGAGGTCGGCGACGCATTTCATAATACATTTTTTGAAATGCTCGGCAACTGGAGTTTTGGAGATTATTTCAAAAAGGAAGCGATAACAATGAGTTACGAATTTCTTGTAAAGCACCTGAAAATAGATCCGGAAAGAATAAGCGTAACGGTTTTTGCTGGCGATAAAGATGCGCCGCGCGACGAAGAGTCGGCAAGAGCATGGATTAATTTGGGCATCCCAAGACAGAGAATATTTTTTAATCCAAAAAAAGACAACTGGTGGGGTCCGGCGGGTAAGACCGGGCCATGCGGTCCAGATACTGAAATATTCTTTGATACCAAAAAAAAGAAATGCTCGAAAAATTGCAGACCGGGATGTAACTGCGGGAAGTACTTTGAATTATGGAATCTGGTTTTCATGGAATATAACAAAACAAAAGATGGTAAGTATGAAAAATTGAAACAGAAAAACGTGGATACGGGCATGGGCGTCGAGAGAACCGTTGCAATACTTCAGGGTAAAGATAACATTTACGAAACAGAACTTTTCTCCCCCATTATAAAAAAAATAAGGGAACTCTCGGGAAAATCGAATATAAAATCTGAAAGAATTGTCGCTGACCATATACGTGCGGCAGTTTTTATACTCGGTGACCAAAAAAGAGTCGTTCCATCAAATGTGGAGCATGGATACGTACTGAGGAGATTGATTCGAAGAGCTATTCGTTATTGTAGGCAACTCGAAAGTAAATCCGGATTATTGGTTGAACTCGCCAATCTCGTGATAGAGATGTATAAAAAAGATTACCCGGAGCTTTCGGAAAACAGGGATTTTATTTTAAGCGAAATAAAAAAAGAGGAAGAACGGTTTAAAAAAACGCTTGAAAAGGGACTGATACATTTCAATAAAATCAGGCCAATTAATAAAATGATTGCTGGTAAAGATGCGTTTTTGTTATTCCAGTCTTACGGTTTTCCAATAGAGATGACGAAAGAACTTGCGCGCGAAAGGGGGTGGGAAGTTGATGAAAATGGATTTAAAAGAGAATACGAAAAACACCGGGAACTTAGCAGAAAAAGCATGGAAGGCGTTTTTAAGAGCGGACTGCAGGACAAAAGCGAGATGTCTATAAAATACCACACGGCAACGCACCTCTTGAATCAGGCATTGAGAGAGGTGCTCGGAAATCATGTCCAGCAAAGAGGAAGCAATATTACGCCGGAAAGACTGAGATTTGATTTCTCACACCCCAGAAAAATGACAAAAGAAGAAATCAAAAGAGTTGAAGAACTCGTCAATGAAAAAATTAACGAAGCTTTGCCGGTTAAGCGGGAAGAGATGAGCCTTGAGCAGGCAAAAAAACAGGGCGCCATAGGTCTTTTTGACCGAAAATATGGCGAAAGGGTCTCTGTTTACACTATAGGAAATTTCTCAAAGGAAATCTGTGCGGGGCCCCATGTGGCAAACACGAAAGAGCTTGGCAAATTCAAAATAGTAAAAGAGCAATCCGTTTCTGCCGGCGTCAGGAGAATAAAGGCCGTGTTAGAATAATTTTTGAGTAAGGATTAGAAAGCGAAGAGCATATTTTTAAGCGTTCGACAGATTCTTATGCAAGGAAAACGTATTTGCAAACATCACTCAAATATTATTGTTTCTCCGACCAGATGTTAAAAAAATAAGAAATAAATTATCCGAACAATGATGACAACCCACTCGCGGCCTCTTCTGCCTTCTTTTCAGCCTCTTCTGGTTTTTCTTCCTCTTTTTTCTTTTCTTCCTTTTCTGCCTGTGAAGGAG
>JAGGUE010000046.1 GCA_021158665.1 Candidatus Aenigmatarchaeota archaeon | reverse complement strand
TTTAGTAGGGTTGGGACAACCCGAATTTACGCCTGTGGAGATGAGACCTCTACGGGAACTCTTAAGAGTTCCCGCAAGTCTCGTCGTTGAAACAGGAAGCCCTATCCTTTAGGTAGGGTAGTTCACCTGCACATGATCTCGTCATAGTTTCCCGGCGCCGTGACCTTGAGGATTTTGCCAGCGCAGTCGTATCCCGCAATTGTGCAATCAACAACCTGCCCGGGAAGTATGTCTGTTAAACCCGCGCAAGATTTTGCATTTCCATCCACGTAAATACCGATTTCATTTGACTTTATTTCTTGGGTTCCGATATTTCTTATAGATATTACGGAGTCCGCCCCGCCGTTTGCATTGTCAATGGAGATAATCTTTCCGATGGATTGTGTTTGGTTGTTCATGCCAGCAGACACGGATTCCATGGCAGATGCCCCCAGCCTCTGAAACCATATCCACGCAAAGCCAACCATGGAAATCGTTATCATTAACAATAGAACGATTGCTATTATTGGCGTAATGCCCTTTTTGTTTGCAGTCATGCTTAATCACTCTAATTTATTTGTTTTTAGCGCATAAAAAGATTTGTTTTCCGACCCGTATGCACACTCAATGGTTTTACGTTTTGAAAAGATATTCATTACTATTTATGGGTTGCTCATCTTCCAAATCTTCTTGTTCTTTGCTCAAACTCTTTTATGGCATCAAAAAAATCTTTTTTTCTCAGTTCCGGCCACAATGGTTTTAAGAATATAAACTCAGAATATGTGGACTGCCACGGCATAAATCCGCTAAGGCGCTGCTCTCCGCTCGTTCTTATTATGAGTTCGGGGTCCGTTATTCCGCCCGTGTAAAGATACTTAGAAAATGTTTCCGGATTCACGAACTTTAGCCCGGATTTCAATATCCTGTTGCACGCGTCAACGATTTCCTGCCTGCCGCCGTATCCAAGAGCGAGATTTAATTTAAACGACTTATACTTCTTGGTTTTTGCCTCGAGTTTATCAAAAAGATTTGCCAATGATTTCGGGAAGAAACTCTTTTTACCGATGACCTTAATGCATGTCTTATTTTTTTCAATCTTTTCCGATTTCATCATTTCCTTGATTTTATTTTCAAGCAAACCGAAAAATATCTTCTTTTCTATTGCGCTTCTTCTTAAATTTTCTGTTGAAAATCCCCATACGGTCACTATCTTTATTCCAACTTCTTTGCTCCACTCAAGTACATGCTCCAACTTCGATATACCCCGGGCATATGACTCACGAATAGATAGGCCGTGTTTCTTTCCGTACCTCCTGTTTCCATCCGGGATTATTCCAATGTGAACTGGTATCATTAGTGAACACCTTAAAATAATTATTTTTTCATATTTATAAATATTAGGATGACGGTTCACGAGGATAGCGTTCAAAATCAGCGTGACGAACGAACCGCAAAACTCTCCAAAAATTTTTACCATAAATTGATTTTATTTAAATATTTCTAAGGAGCCCGGGCGCTTTTGAGCCGATACCCAAAAGACCGATAAAACTCAAATAAACCGAGAGAACCCAAAACGTGCCACTAACTTTATTCTCCGGAATCTCCGCGCAACTCATCCACGGCTTTTATTTATCGCGCGTGTTGAACGCGATCGTTCACTCATCTGCTTCGAGGAGGCCCCGTCATTCAGCCCGTCCGGTCATGTGACGGTTGGCCGCGCAGCTAATCACCCGGAGCGAGCCCAATCCCTTGGGTCGTGGCGGTTGACAATGTTTTCGTGCATTTGTCTGGTATTAGATGAGAGCGGAATCAAAACGGATAAATGAGAAACAGCGCTCCGGCGATCGCAATCGCGGCCAGCCAAACTCTTTTATCCCAAGCAAAAACTTTGCTTCCGTCCAACGGAGGAATTGGAATAAGATTGAATAATGCAAGCCATATATTGATCACGGCACCGGAAGAAAAGACGGACAACGGAAAAATAAAATTCAATACAACGAAAGCGCCCGCCAACAGGATATTCATAAAAGGTCCGGCCAAAGACACTACGGCATAATTTTTCTTTGATAACGAAACCGGGTTTCCCCACAAATCTATTCTCGGATGAATCACGACAGCGCCCGGGGCGGCAAATACAAATCCGAACAAAGAAAACAATATGGCAATTCCGAGACCCTTGGACCACATCTGATATTCTGCATAGCATCCGAATTTCCTTGCCATGTGGCGATGACCCAATTCGTGCAAAATAAAGCCCAAAGAAACGGCAATCAATGACGTAAGAATCATGATTAGCACTCCGATCGGATCAAAAGACCTGAAAATCTCGAAAAGACCGCCGGAGAACGCGATGCCAAACGCGACTGCCAACGCGATAGCTGATATAACCAACTCTTTCATTTCTTTCATTTCCATAATATCGCCGGCGAAAAACAAATAAACGGTCCGTCAAACGCTACGCGTTTTCTATTTTCATTTCATTTGTCCCGTTCCCGTATTTCCAGATAAGCTTTATTTTTCCTCCCGCGCAAGAGCTGTTCAGAGTCGCATTGAGTCCAACGGCGCACGAGTACGTCTTGTCGGGCGTGCTGATTATTATATTTGTGCCGCTAAGTTTTAATCTGTATGCGGAATTTCCGACCTTTGGCGGCAAATCCAGTATCACATATCCCATATCTTCTGTTCTGTTCACGGTTATGTTGCCAGATACGGGTTGATATATTTTTTCCATTGAAGATTTTATTAGCGAACATATTTCATACGACGTCATGTTCCCAACGAAATTGTCATAGTCTTCTCTTATAGAATTCATGGTCGTTGCGACGATCAGAATGAGTATCACAACAAACATAACTATAATCGTGTGCGTAACTATCTGAGACTGCCCGAGAGAAGATATTTCTTTCGCCATATAATCACATCATCAGCCGCTTGATAAAATACTTTTAAGTTTTTGATTTAATAAAAATTTATGGAGCATAGACAAAGCGCATTTGACATCAAAAAAGTGGCAACGATTGCGAGGCTTAAATTGACGGAAAATGAGATGAAAAAAATTGAAAAAGACGTGCGCGAAATACTGAAGGCGTTTGGGGACCTGGACAAAATCGAGGCGAGTTGCGAGCCGAGTTTTCAGCCGATAAAAATCGCCAATGTTACAAGAAAAGACGAACCGGAGAAAACGTTGACGCAGGAGCAGGCCCTTTCGGGCAGCGAGCATAAAGAGAACGGGTTCTTCAAGGGGCCGAGGATAATCTAATTCTCGAGACATTACAATAAGCGAATATTTGGTAGCGGTCTTCTTGCGAAAACACCGAATTTTTAATGATGCCGAACAAAGGCACGGAGAGAAACGGCATAGCCGGAAAGAAAATGCGGTTTTGAAACAGAGTAAAGAAATGCGCGATGCTCCGTCCGGGATTTGAACCCGGGTCTCTGGCTCGAGAGGCCAG
>JAGGUE010000007.1 GCA_021158665.1 Candidatus Aenigmatarchaeota archaeon | reverse complement strand
TCCATTTACCAACATAACTTTGGATTGGACGGTACCGGATGATTTAAAAGAAGATAATGTAATAATGGGGGGCAAGTTAATAAATGAAAAGTATAGCGATTATAAAAGGGAAATGGATATCATAAACAGGGCGATAATAGAAGTTTTTACGGAAGGCGACTGGAAAGGTAGGGTATTTACATTTCCCATACCGACTTATAACATCACGAAAGAATTTGACTGGGAAAGTGAAAACGCGAATCTATTATTTGAAATGACCGCGAAATTCGGTCTGCCATATTTTCAGAATTTTATCAATTCCGATTTAAAACCGAGCGATACGAGGTCGATGTGTTGCCGACTTCAATTGAACCTAAAAGAATTGAGAAAAAAGACCGGAGGTTTGTTTGGTTTCGGTGAATCGACGGGCAGTGTTGGGGTCGTGACCATTAACATGCCGCGGATAGGGTACACGGCAAAAAATGAAAATGAGTTCTTCGAGACATTGGAAAGACTAATGTATCTTGCCAAGGAGTCGTTGGAGATAAAACGAAAAGTCGTGCAAAGAAATATCGATAACAATTTATTACCATTTACAAAGCGGTATCTAAAAAAATTGGATCATCACTTCTCAACAATAGGGCTCGTTGGAATGAACGAGGCGTGTCTCAATTTTTTAGGAAAAGATATCGGCACAAAAGAAGGCAAAGAATTTGCAATTAAGACATTGAAATTCATGCGCAATAAGATTAAGGAATATCAGGAAGAGACGGGAAATATCTACAATCTCGAAGCCACGCCGGCCGAGGGTTGTGGAACGCGACTTGCCAGAATTGACAAGAAAAAGTATCCGAAAATAAAAACAGCTGGCAAGGCCGAACCGTATTATACAAATTCAACATTCCTACCCGTAAATTATACGGATGACATATTTGCCGCGCTGAAACATCAAGACGATTTGCAAATACTTTATACCGGCGGCACGGTCTTCCACGGATTTATCGGCGAAAGGATTCGGGCAGAAACATGCAAAGCACTTGTCAGAAAAATTGCCAATAATTTTAGATTGCCATATTTCACGATAACCCCAAGCTTTTCCATATGCCCAAATCATGGTTATATATCCGGTGAGCATTTCAAGTGTCCGGAATGCGGTTCGAGGACAGAGGTATATTCGCGCGTTGTTGGTTATTTCAGGCCCGTGCAAAACTGGAATAAAGGAAAAATGGAAGAATTTAAAGAAAGAAAGAAATACGTCGTTTGATAATTTATTATTCATTACTCTTTCTCATCTTTTTTATAAGAATTTCCATGAGAATATTATTATGCCCGTTAATGCAGGAATAGATTATGCCAATGCACAGAGAAAGTATCTTGAAGCAAGAAATGTAGATGAAAAAATAAAAGCATTGGAAGAAATGATAAGAACCCTACCAAAACACAAAGGCACGGAAAATTTATTGGCTCAATTGCATGGTAGGATGACGAAATTAAAAACGGAAAGAGAGAAACAAAGAAAAAAATCACGAAAAACCTTTAACATACGAAAGGTCGGCGCTGCGCGGGTTTGTATTTTGGGCCCTCCGAACAGTGGCAAATCCATGCTACTAAAAAAATTGACGGGTGTTGGAACACCGTCAGAATGTCCTTATAGCACCAAGAAGCCGTTTATTGGAATGATGACCCTCTCCGGAGCTCAGGTACAAATGATTGAAATACCGTCCAGTTTTAAACCATCTTTTTTATCCATTACTCGGTCATCAAATTTAAACATCTGCCTAATAGATATGAATAAATATAGTCGGCAAAGAAAAGAAATGAAAAAAATTATTGAAAAAGAGGGGCTTAAAAATATTATTTGGGTGGGGAACAAAAATGATTTGATAAAAGAAAAGCGGGAAGACATGTTTTTAATATCTGCAAAAACCGGAGAGAATATAGACGATTTAAAAGACATAATATGGAAATCATTAAAATTAATTCGTATTTATACGAAAAGCATTAACAAAGAAAAACAAGAGAAGCCCGTTGTATTACCGGAGGGTTCGAGAGTAATGGACTTGGCAAGAAATATACACGAGGATATGATTAAATTTTTCATGTTTGCGCGAGTGTGGGGCTCTACAAAATTTCCCGGTGAACGGGTTGGTCTTAAATACATTCTAAAAGACAAGGACATCGTTGAAATACATACAAAATAATTTTTAGTATTAAAAATATATTTCTTCAAGGAGAAATAATTTTAAAGGATTATAATCAATATTTTAGTATGCGTTTCCAACTTCTAGATGCCGATTATATTCAGAACCAAAAACCAATAATAAGATTGTTCGGAAAAACAGAAAGAAATGAACCAATATGCTGTTTTTTTGAGGATTTTATACCATATTTTTATGTAGAAGGCGAGGAAGAGAAAGTAAGAGAATTATTAAAGGATTCGGAAGAGGTTGTGAGCATCGAGAAGGAGAAAAAGATTCCCGCAATTGGTTATACGAAAGAGCCGAGAAATGTTTTAAAAATTATCACAAAAAAACCCGAGAGCGTTGTAAAAACCAGAGAATTATTATCGAAGAAAAAGTTCGTTAAGAATATTTACGAAGCAGACATATTATTTAAATATAGATTTTTAATAGACTATGGTTTACACGGCATGGATTGGGTTGACGTCGAATGCAACAAAATATTTACCAAGACCGTGAAATGTCCCGCATTTAAGATAAAGAAAATTAAGAGAATAGAAAAAGACAGAAACTCACAATTAAAATACTTATCCTTTGATATCGAGTGTATACCAAAAGATTTTACAAAATCGCCCGACCCAAAACGCGACCAAATAATTTTAATATCAATGTCATTTGAACCAAAATATAAAAATAAAAAGACGCTGGTCCTGTGTAAAAAAATGATTAAAGCTGGAAAAAATGTCCTGTGCTTTGCAGAAGAAAAAGAGATGTTAAAAAAATTTTCTGAAATTATAGACGAATTTGACCCGGATATAATAACGGGATACAATATTGAAGATTTTGACTTGCCATACATACTGGAAAGATTCAAACAAAATAAATTGGCCGCAACATTCGGCAGATGTACCGATAAACCCGTTTTCAGCAGAAAGGTCGGCATTTCATATCAATGCAACATTTCAGGAAGAATAATCGTAGATTCGTATCAAATATTGAAAAAAGACCCGTGGATAAAATTTATGCATTACGACCTTAATACTGTTGCCAAAGAACTGCTGGGAGAAGGAAAGATAGATATAAAATACAGGGATATGGATAAATACTGGAACGGCGACGAAGAAAAAATAAAGAAATTCATTTCATATGCCGAAAAAGATGCAGAACTTGCGCTGAGAATAGTTCTTGAAAAGGGATTGATAAATAAATTCGTCGAGTTGGCAAAATTATCCGGATTATTATTGCAAGATACTTTTGGTGGACAATCTATACGAGTGGAGACGATGTTGATGCATGAATTTAAGAAAAGAAATATTTTGATGCCTTCGAAACCATCAAACGATGAGGTTGATAGAAGAATAAAAGAAAGAGAAAAGGAAGAATTAAAGGGAGCAACTGTACTTGAGCCCGTGAAAGGATTGCACTGCAAAGGATGTATAATTGTACTGGATTTTGCTTCATTGTATCCAAATATAATAAGAACATTTAATATTTCGCCGGATTCTCTGATTTTGGACAAAAAAATAGAAAAATCTATAAAATATATAACATCCCCGACCGGAGCAAAATTTGTTGATGCCAAAATTTATGAGGGAGTGATACCGTCAGTTTTGAGAAACATGCTTGAGACGAGAAAAAAAATAAAAAAAATGATGAAAAAATCAAGTGGTGAAAAGAAAAAAATATTTAATGCGATGCAGTTGGCTTTAAAAACCATGGCAAATTCGTTTTATGGTTATACGGGATTTGTTTTGGCAAGATTATACGTTCTCGATATAGCAAATTCCATCACAAGTTTTGGAAGAGAAAATCTACGGAAAACAAAGAAAATGATAGAAGAAAAATTTCAATACAAAGTGATTTATGCGGACACGGACAGCGCCTTTGTGGAGACGGACATAACAAATCTCGACAAGGCAAAAAAAGTGGGCGAAGAAATTTCAGCTTATGTGAGTAATAATCTTCCTGGATATCTTGAGTTGGAATTTGAAAAGACATTCAGAACATTTCTGATTTTAACAAAGAAAAGATATGCGGGATGGAGTTTTGAACCGACTGACAGCGGATGGAAAGATAAAATTGAAATGAAGGGCATAGAAACTATCAGAAGAGATTGGTGCAAATTGGTAACCGAAACCATGAATACGGTTTTGGAATTGATACTTAAAAAAGGTGACGTAAAAAGCGCAACAAATTACGTTAAGGATATAATAGAGAAAATCAAGAAGAATGAAATTCCATTAGAAAAGTTGACGATTGTTAAAGGTATTACGAAGTCGTTAACATCATATAAAGGAACATTACCGCATATCGAACTCGCCAAAAAACTCGTCAAAAGGCATCCAGAAAACCCGCCAAAGGTTGGCGACAGATTAGGCTACGTGATAATAGCGGGTAATTCGATGCTCTCAAAAAGAGCCGAGGAAGTTGAATACGTGAAAGAGAAAAAGCTTGCAATAGATTCAAATTATTATATTTCAAATCAGCTGTTGCCGCCAATAGAAAGGATATTGAGAGCCGTTGGGATCTCAAAAACAGAATTATTGGGCGGAGGGCATCAAGTAAATATAAAAGACATTATGAATAAAACAAGGAGGGAAGTAAATCACAATATAAATATTGAGTCCAACGATATAAAAAAATTAGGCGGTTGGGAAGATTTTATCTGTGAAAAATGCAAAAAAACGTATAATAGAATGCCCCTGAGCGGTCTTTGCACATGCGGCGGAAAAATTTTAATTTCTTATCATGGGTCTGTATCAAGAAAATGCAAGCAATAATCACCAAAAATTTAAATGCCATTATTTTTTAACACGTTTCGAATATCTTTTATCGAAACCCTTGTCTGCTTTGTGGTGTCACGGTTCCTGATAGTTACGGTATTATCTTTAAGTGTCTGACCATCTATTGTTATTCCAAATAATGTTCCGATTTCGTCCGCTCTCGCATACCGTTTTCCTATAGAGCCCCTGTCATCGTAAAAAACGTCAAAATCATTTTTTAATGTTTTATAAATTTCTTTTGCCGTTTCCGGTAATTTTTCTTTGTTGATTAGCGGGTATATACCTGCTATATATGGCGCTATTTTACTCGGAAACTTAAACCAGTTCCATCCTCTTTCTTTTTCCCGTCTGAAAGTATACAGCAAAATTCCGGCAACCGTTCTTTCAATTCCAAACGACGGTTCAACAACATGCGGTATTATCTTTTTTCCAGCATCTGTCATAACACTCAGGTCGCATCCGGAGTTTTTCATATGATTCTTCAGGTCATGGTCGCTTCTGTATGCGTTGCCGACGACCTCTTTCCATCCGAAGTCAAATTTTATTTCCAAATCAAAATTGCCGGCAGAGTAATGAGGGGTTTCCTCGGGCAGCATGTGCCTGAACCTCAAGGCGTGTTCGGGAATACCGAGCGACTTGTAAAACTCAAATTCCTTCACCAGAAAATACGCCAACCACGGATTTGGAATTGTTTCTTTCTTTAACAAATCACCTATTTTCATTTTCTTCGCTCCCTCTTTTCTTTTTTGCGCATCTCTTGTAAGTAAGATAATACTTTTGTCATTTATTTTTTTTATATCACAACGCGGATTTTCCGGGTCAAAAAACATTTCTATTTCACATTGGTTGAATTCCCTCAGTCTTATTATAAATTGCCTCGGGGAAATCTCATTTCTGAATGAGCGACCAACCGTTGCTATACCGAACGGCAGTTTTGCTCTCGATGTTCTATATATTCTCTGAAAGTCGGTAAAGATATTCTGTGCCGTTTCTGGCCTCAAATAGCCGACCTGCCGCCCCATGGGAGATATCTCAGTTTTTATCATCAAATTATACAACTTAACATCTGATAACTCACCTTTACATTTGGGGCATCTAATTTTATTTTTTTTGATAATTTCCGTGAGTTCTTTTGCGGTTTTTCCTTCTACAAATTTTTTTATGCCATCTTCTATTAAATGATCGGCCCTGAAAATTGATTTACATTTTTTACATTGCGTTACTGGGTCGGTAAAATTTTTAACATGCCCGGACGCCATGAAAACCCTTTCTGGGAGAATTATAGACCCATCGATCTCTATCATGTCCAATGGTTTAATAAAAAATTCTCTCCAATAGTCAATGAGTTTTCTTTTTAATAATGTTCCTATAAAGCCATAATCAAAAAACCCGGATATTGTCGGATATATCTCTGCCGTTGGAAATATAATCCCTCTTTTCAAGCAAACATTCTGTATTTCCTCCAGTTTATTCATGAGAAATATTTAATTTTTAAATATTAAAAAAGGTTATACACATTATGAAAAAATTTTTCTTTATTTTAGCGTTTCTATTAGTTTTTGTTAGTCCGTGTTCTGGATTTGAAAGGCATGTCAATATGTACGTGCCGGCCGTTGAAAAGACCGATACCGGTTACAGGGGCGTGTTGGCTACTTTGTCTGTTATTGTAAAAGACGGTAATGGTCACGTTTTTGTTGATACGTTGCCGTTGACGGAAATAGATACCCAGGCTGGGGCAAGAATGGCAAAAGAAGCCGTGCAGGAAGTTCTTGACATAGATTTAGATAAATATAACCTGTTTTTTATCGTTCGTTCCGACGCTCCGATAGTCGGAGGCCCTTCTGCAAGCGGGGCAATGGCAG
>JAGGUE010000042.1 GCA_021158665.1 Candidatus Aenigmatarchaeota archaeon | reverse complement strand
GGTTCTCCACCAAGCCTCGCTGCTATGTCGATGGCTCCGACTACGTCAGCTGGGTCAGCTTTTGCTCCGACCACTATTAATGATGAAACTGTTCCGTCCGATACGAACGGCGATGGATAGTCTGCCAATGTCGTTGCAAATCCGACCGTTGCTCCGCATAAGACTGTCGCTAATGTACCTGCGGCAATTATCTTACCAAATTTCGATAATTGCATTCTTTTTCACCTCTTGCGAAGTTCTTACGAACTTCAAAGTTACTCGTTAAAAAGCTTTCTATACCTACGGTATAGAAGCCGAAGTTTATTTAGGCCAATGAAAGCCCAAACAAACTTCTAAAGATATATAATTATAATGTATTTACTTATATATATAATTTAGATGAAACTGTTTTATGTATTTCAAATTCAATCAAAAAATAATAGAAAAATGGTCTATAATGCCCAAATATAGCCGTTAATAGTTGCTAAATCAATATATTTGATTATTAATACAAATAAATTGATTTATTCTATTTTTTGATTAATGGGGCAAAATGCCCGAAATCCGTAATTTCTTTCGCTTCGCCAATAAGAATATGAATAAAAATCTTTCCGGTGTTTTATATTTATGAAGTCTTTTGATGTCATAGGAGATATCGCGATAGTTGAGACAAAGGAACGCGAAAAAGAAGTTGCCATGAAAATAATGAAAACGAACAAACAAATAAATACGGTGTACAAAAAGGCGTCTGCCCGCATCGGTGTATACAGAACGCGCAAACTTAGATTAATCGCCGGTGAAAACAAATCTGTCACAACTCACAAAGAAAACGGGTGCATATTCAAACTCAATGTGCGCAGGGTTTATTTTTCTCCGCGCGAGGGAACGGAAAGATTTAGAATTGCAAAAAAAATCGTGGGTGCCGACTTGGTCATGGTCTTTTTTGCCGGCATCGGTTCATATCCCATTTTAATATCTAAGATGTCCGACGCCAATCGTATCATAGGAATAGAGATAAATCCGGTTGCAGTTAAATATTTCAGGGAAAATGTAAAATTAAACAAAGTCAATAATGTGGAGGCGATTCTCGGAGACGTAAAAAAGGAGTCGAAAAAATTTTACAACAAATGCGATTTCGTGGTAATGCCTTTGCCCGAATCTGGATGGAAATTCCTGCCCAACGCGATGAAATGCCTCAAGGAAAACGGTGTTTGTTTTTTTTATGCGATAAGCGAGGAAAAAAACTTATATAAAGACTGGATTGAGAAAATTCAAATAATCGCGGAGAGATTAAACAAAAAGGTGAAAATTCTTGAGTGCAAAAGGGTTCTCCCGTTTGGCGTAAGAAAATGGAAAATCAGGATCGATTTCATGATTCATTGAAATCAGCTAAGTTCACACGCCCATCATCATTCTCAAAAGATTTCTCGATCCAGGAGCAAAACCGAGAATAAATATCACAAATTTTATAAACTTGTTGGTTTGTTTGTTTTCAATTTCTTTGT
The DNA here is from genome assembly GCA_021158665.1 of Candidatus Aenigmatarchaeota archaeon. Classification (GTDB taxonomy): domain Archaea; phylum Aenigmatarchaeota; class Aenigmatarchaeia; order GW2011-AR5; family JAHLMP01; genus JAGGUE01. Next base: position 1,083 of record JAGGUE010000042.1, on the reverse strand, counting down.
CGAGAATCCACAGAACTGGCAACAGAACCGCGAGTTTTATAACGAACATCGCGATCGGCCCGATAAAGCCAATCATGAATCGCGCGAGAACGTGCTGCTCCCAGTAGCCAAAGAACGACATGGCCGTAAATGTCGTGGAAGCGTCAAATAAATGGGTCATGAGCAAAGACGAATTTATATTTGTGAGAAGGCGCGGATTGAAAAATTTTTTTATTAAAAAAAGCGTTGACGCAAAAAAGGACAACAATAACAGGACTATTGCCAGAGGAATCAGACTTGCAAAACTCAAGAACTTTACAGCACAAAGCATGACAAAAAGACCGGCGGAAAAAAGGATGAGATGATAAGGCGTTCTCGTCTTTTTTCCAATGAAAATTGAAATTAGAAGGCATGGCAAAGCGATGGCAAAAACCGTTACATAAATCAGGGGCGAGACAAAAAAATAGCTGACAACGATCCCGGCGTCTTCAAGAACCCTTAAGACCGAGCCGAATATAATAAACGGTAAAAGACCGATAAAAAATCTTTTATCGATTTCAATTTTCAGTATGCAGAGCAGTTTGAATATTCCAAAAGATGCCGCGATAAAGATCATGGCATAGGAAAGCGTGTTCAAAATGTTGTAGCCCGTTCCGTATAAAATTGGGTTAAAAAAATACCGCTGGAGGATTTCTGAGATCATTTATAATCACTTCATCTTAGATTCAGTTTAATTATTTATTCAAGTCCTTGACCTTAAGCTTTTCAAAATATATTTTATTGACAAACGCCTTCAAAGATTTTTCCGCACCCACTTACATAATTCAAAATGCCTTTCTAAATTAGCCCGACCGGTTTTTTAGTCCGCCGATTGCGCCAGAACCAAATAATATTATATTTTCTTTCAATACACATTTTATTATTTTTATTGCATGTTTGATTTTATCCATTTTAAAACCCCGTTAGCACGAGAAATTTAAATAATTTCTATTTTTAGGGTTTGTACTCCGGCTTTATGTCAACATCTACTTCCCCTTGAACGGAATATCTGTACGGCAAACTCGTCTTAATGTAAAATGTTTTCATATCGACTACGCGTGGCGT
>JAGGUE010000020.1 GCA_021158665.1 Candidatus Aenigmatarchaeota archaeon | reverse complement strand
GATTTATGTTAATTCCGCGCGATCATAATCCGCGATTGGAAGGCCATGCGTTCTCCCGATGAATCTTTTGGATGCCGATAGTTTATGTCAAGGCGGCCTGGTTAATTTTGTCCCACAGCCATGAGAGAGGTAATACATAATAAGACAACATATAAATCACGAGAAGAATTTATTTGAGAAGCGAAGTTGTTAATTCTAAAAAAACTTAACGCTTAAATTCTTGCACTCCATATAAACTTATGTCGTGGTTCTATGGCTAATAAAGATTATTATAAGATACTGGGCGTCGGAAGGGATGCTTCGCCGGAGGAGATAAAAAAGGCGTTCAGAAGGCTCGCAATGAAATATCATCCGGATGTAAACCCTGGAAACAAGGAGGCAGAGGAAAGGTTCAAGGAGATAAGCGAGGCATTCGAAGTCCTGAAAGACCCGGAAAAAAGGGCAAGGTACGACCAGTTCGGCAGCGAGGGCGTTAAAGCCGGGTTTGAAGGGTTCAAAGGGTTTGAAAGTTTCAGAGACATTTTCTCCGATTTCGGGTTTGACGACATTTTCAGGTCGTTCGGATTTGGCGACAGAGAAAGGGAACCAGAGCAAGGTTCTGACATAAGATACGACATCGAAATAACATTGGAAGATGCCTTCAACGGAGTGACAAAAACGATTGAAATCCCAAGATATGAAAAATGCCATGTATGCAAAGGCAGCGGAGCAAAGCCCGGCACATTTCCGAAGAAATGCCCGAGATGTAATGGAACCGGGCAGGTAAAAAGAGTCGCATCATCCGTGTTTGGCCGGGTTGTTACTGTAACAACATGCAATAAATGCGGTGGAAAGGGGACCGTAATAGGAAGTCCGTGCAAAAATTGTCATGGAACGGGCAGAGAAAAAGTCATGAGAAAGATTGAGGTTAAGATACCCAGGGGCGTTGACGATGAATCTTATCTGCGGCTTGCCGGCCAGGGCAATGCCGGTGAGAGCGGCGGGAGAGCAGGAGACCTTTATGTTGTTATTCACATAAAGCCGCATGATGTGTTCGAAAGGCATAACAACGACCTCTTCTGCAAGACGGAGATAAACATTGCCCAGGCAGTTCTCGGTACAGAGATAGAAATTTCGACAATAGATGGAAAAGCAAAACTTAAAATTCCTCCAGGAACCCAGAGCCATACCGTGTTCAGGATGAGAGGACTTGGCATGCCAGACATTCACAGCCACAGGCGCGGTGACCAGCTCGTAAAGGTCGTTGTCCGGATACCGAAAAAACTCACCAGAGAACAGAGAGAAGCCATAAAGGCATTTGACAAAGAAAAAACAAGAACACGGAAGGGGTTTTTTGATAAACTCAGAGAATACGGATAATTTTATATTGAAAAGATAGAATTCTTCCCCGTATTCTTTTAAGGCGATTGCACAAATTCGGCTAAGATTGGAATTTGACGATGGCGTCTCCTCATTACGAGTCTCTTTATCGATGTAATTGCGCAATGGCATGAAAACCATGTCTAACTAGGAGATGAAGTTAAGGCAAAAGAACCTTAACGGAATCATCGATCGCCTGATCTCGGAGTCCTTTACAGCCGACCGAAATGTGCTGAAACAAGCGCCGACAGATGCGTGTGGCTCAGTCATCGTCCAATAAATTTTTCCTTTTTTAGGATGAAGTAAAAAAATTATCCACCGATCGTATAGTGCTTTTTAATAAACTCAGTAAAGTTTGCATTAAAAATCACACCGGTAGCGAGGTATTGTTCACCTCTCCATGGGTAGAAGAAGTAACCATCAACTCTTCCATAAGTTTTATTAAAAAGTATCTTCCACTGCTTTTCAACCACATCTTCTGCATTTTTCCCGTTTTTTACCTCATTTGCTAAAAACTGCTCTGCCACACCAATTTCAGAGCCAAGGATTATTCCATTTGTTTTATCCCTTTCTTTTAGTTTTTCTAAAATGTTGAGCAAGGTTTCTATATATCTTTCATAGTCTTTGTATTTTTTACAGTTTCCATTCAAGTTGTTAAAATGATAATCGCTATCAAAAACGTCGGCCCATACATAATCGTAACCTGAAAAATTCCAATAACTTAAATTTCCTTCGTTTTTCAAGCCGTATTTTTCCCATGTAATCTCACCCTTTGGAGGAGCAACCAGTCCAGAATAAACCTTTCTAATCTTTGGAAGTATTTCTTGACTCCAATCTTTTGCATGCTCCCAATCAACAAATATGTTCATTTCACACCATGGAGAAAACATATCAACCCCTTCTTCTTCTGCAAGTTCGGCCAATTCCAATACAAGCTCGGTGGCATTTTTCAAAAAACCTTCCTGGTCCTTAAAAGGGCCGTGTTCAAGTTCGATTGAATGAGAATAACCGGGAGGCATGCCCTCTATGTAATATTCAGGATATATTTGAAGTAAAACCTTTAGCCCTTGATTCTTTGCTTCTCTCATCATCTTTCTCAGTCTCTTTGGATTATTCCATTCGGGCTCGAACATTCTTCCAGTATCCCAATCAACCTCAACAAAATACATCAATCCAACCCAGTTTGCGCCCGTAGTCTTTGCTATGTTAATTCCTTCTTTATCATGCATATGAATGTCGAGCCCTCTTATTTCAATATTCTCATTCAAGTTTTGAGGCGCCTCTTCAATTCCTTCTTTCTCTAACGGCGTTTTTAGAAATATTGCGATGATTATTACTAGAACAATCAAAGAAATAATCGAAAGTTTCTTTTTCACCATAATTTCAATTGAATTTGATTTTTTAAAAATTTCTTTTCTAGCAATCAAAATTACAAAAACGCGAAAGTTAAAAAATCTCGTCTTTTGCTTTTGTTGGCTCTTTTAGATTTCCGTATCCAAACTTACACTCTCTCCCCAAATCAAAGGAATAACCTTTGATGTTGGAATTTGCTGATGCACCTCGTCTTTAAAAGAAAGGATTTTTCTAAAATTCTCCCCGTCATCTATGGTGCTTGGTTTTCCATGAAAAATTTCCCAATGATGAAGCGGGACGATTATTTTAGGTTTTAAAAATGAAATCTCGGACAATCTGTTCGGAGCTCTGATATCCATTAAAAAGATATCAATGCCTCCGGGGATTTTTTTAACTGCTTCGGAGCCGATTAGCTCGGCATCGTCGGTGTGCAGAATAGTAAACCCGTCAACCTCAACCAAAAACCAACGGGTCGGAACCGGAGGACATCCTTTGCCATGCTCGGCAGCAAAGGCGGTGATTTTGGCTTGTTTGATCACCTTTGTCTCGTCTTCGTCCATAGAGATAAGATGTTCTGAATTGCCAAAAATTTCTTTTAACTCCTTTCCTTTTGGATCGCTGCGCATTGGCTCGCGCCATTCTTCTTTAACTTTTCCAGACGGAAGCACCACCGCAACCCCTCTCTCTAAGGCTCTATTAACCAAAGAACTGTCATAATGATCTTGATGAGGATGGCTGATGATTAAGATATCAAGTTGGTCCGCAAGTTTTGGGATATCAAAGTTAATCCACCTATTGGCTAAATCAAAACCGATTGTTAAATTTTTTGTTTTCGCCACCACCCCCATATTATAGACATACCAAATCTTTATTTGCCCGTCAGGAACTTTAGCATTTTTAATCTCGGAATATAATTTATCAAAACGTAATCTGTAAAACTTGTGCAAATCGGAAAGAAGATAAGAATGGATGAAAAGAGGGTGGTCGTCATCAAGGATGGGAAAGTGATCAAAGGCAAACTCATCGAACTCCAAAAGTAGATTCTCCCTCTCCTTAGTCAAAATTTCTGGCCGATATCGATCAATCTTATCGCTGAATTTTCTCACTTCTTCAGAAGGAGGGGCGAAATACCAAACAACCAAAAATAAGGAAAGTGCCAAAAAAATACATAAAATGATAATGCTCTTTTTGTTTAACATTTTTATCCCACCTCTTCCATGTCTTAATATTTATGAAACTCTTATAAGCAATCTCTTTTCTATCCGATAGCCAGTTCGCCCGAATTTATTTTTTCATTCAACGCGCTTGCTAATTCATTGTAATATGCTATGGCGGCGTCCAACTCATCTGAAAGCATGTCGCAGTTTGCCCAGCAGTCCTGAACCGCATTGCCGTTGCTCATGGTTTTTATTATCTTTCCATCCGGCGTTGTCAGTTCGTATCTTGACATGGTTGGGTCCGAAAACATTTTCAGTCTTTTATACGGCGTGGTAAATGTTTTTGTAATATTGTTGTACGTATTCTCTATTCTGATCGATTCCCTGGGATTTTGATAAATAAAAATCTCTTTGCCTTTGTTTCTCATAAAATACGCGCGCTCAAATATTCGAATGGTTTCGCGCTCTATCTTTTTTGGGCTCGTTAATTCTGATTTTCTAAATGGTTTTGTGGACGGGATAGTAGTTGTTGCAGATTCTGGGACTGTAGTCGTTGTGGTCATCGGCGCTTCACCAACGGTAAAGTTGATCTCTTTTGGCCCAGCCACCAGACCGTCAGAAGCGGCAACGAGCATTGCCAAAAAGTTTCCCGGCCTGTCAGGTGCCCACGCAATTGAAACATTTTTCGTCCCATTTACGAATTCTGTTCCGTTTATCTCGCATGTAAAATTTTCGCCAGAAATCAGCAATGACAGATTGACATAACCGCCTGCCTTTAAATTTATATCAAATTCCTGGTTTTCACCCATTGTAATATTTTTATTGCTTACTTCAAGTTCAAGAATTTCAAGCGGCGACTCATATTTTATGCTAAAGTTCATATTATAGATCGTGGCGCTTTTTGTGACGTTTAAATATTTCACCGGCGCGAAATTTATTATTAATTTGCTTCTTCCGTCCAATAATTCCTGCATATCAACCCAGCAATTATATTTTGGAAATATGCTATAACCAAAGGTTTTGTCGGCGAACTGGTCCGGCTGCAAAAGCAAAGGGTCCAATGTCAAATTTTCAATTGGCGCGATCTCTATGCTGACGTTGCTAACGCTTATGTTTGCCGGCAGTATCATTTCCTTTCTGAATACGGGAACAACAGGCTTGCCATAATCATACAAATAGTAGTCGGGGCTTTCAAATTTAACGTCCGTGTAAGTTTTATTGCCAACGGTATAATTAATTAAATCATACGACAAATTGAAATCTGCCCTCACATAAAGGTTTTCGCCATCCGCGTTGACAACGTATTCGTTTGATGCCGTGCTTACGGGGTCTATTACGATGCCCGGGTCTCCGTACAAGATTTTCTGATAAGATTCTTTTTGCATGAGTTTTAGGCCGCTCATGGCGGTCGTGGAAGTTATTGGGCTTTTTTTATTTGTTTCGTTTGTCATGCTGTTTACATTAACATATTTCATATTCTGAACCGCCTTTCCGAGAGAGTTTCCCCCGACGATGTTTCTTAGGAATATCAACAACGGCGGACCGGTGACCGTGTCATGAACTATGCCAGTCGAGCCTATGTATGCGAGATCGTTGAACCTTATGAAACTGCTTTCTGGATGGCCGGATAAGGAATGCTCATCGAACAAAATCTTTGGCTCTGAAAAATTGAAATTTTCCGGCGTTATGTTTATATCGCCTGGATACGGTGTGAAAAATCTTTCATCTGTTTCAGATGGCAGAAACCAGTTGTCGAGGTCCCCCATGCCAAAGTAAAATATTAATGGTGCAAAATCCTTATTGTTAAGAAAATTCTCGTCCGTAAGACCGGGCAACTTTTCTGGTTCCGGCCAATTATATTCAAGCAATGCATACTTGAACTTTACAAATTTCTTTAGCTTCAAAAAGTCAAACGCCTTGCCGATCCAGTATTCCGGACTCGTTAAAGAGAAGTCAAATTCCTCATTTATATTTTGTATATCGTTTTCACTTACCTGCTCCAACCTGTTTTCGACAAATCTTTTCGTCTCAAAGCCGGAGCTGCGCAAGACCCAGTCGGTTGCAAAGCCCTGGGTCATGCCGCCAAATGCGAGGAGATCAAGATATTTTGGCAACCGATATTCTGACAAAATCAATGAGCGGTTTATTTTCCGGTTCCATGTCTTTGCGTTTTCAATCTGCAAAGAAATCTCCGCCGGCGAGCAGCAGAACCTGCCCGTTGCCAGGTCAATGTAGCCGTCGCCGTTGATGTCACCGTATAGGTTGTCCGTAAATAGCATTTCTCCGTCCGACAAGTGCCAGCTGTCATCGTCCCACGGGTCTCTGACAACCGGGTATGGCATGCCGAGCAATGCCAAAAACAGGGTTTGATTAAAAAGATAATTTCTGCCAAGAAGTTTTTTGTTCCCGATTTTGTCAACGGTCAGATTTATCTTTTTCACAATATCACGTATTTTATTGTTTTCATTTGCCTCGTCCGCATTGCCGGAATAGTTTTCATTGATTGAGAACGGAACTGGCACCGCGTCTGAAAATTTCGGAGCAAGTGCCGATTCATTATGGTTTGTGTTTGCGGCAACGATGTACCTGACTTCTCTTTTATTTTGCTCTGTCAGATTCAGAATATAATTTAGAAGCTCGTCCTCGTTCTCAAGAACCGTGCCGCAACCGTCATAATAAAAATCGCATATCGAGTTGTTAAAATCATCGGGTGATAATCCGTTTGTCATGACAAGGCTGTAATTCATCATCTTTGCTATCGATGCTGAAAGGATTGCATTTGTTTTGTTGTCATCGATTATCACGCGCCCCTGCCCGGGGAAATAATCTTTCAGTGAATTTTTGTCAACCGAATGCGATATGATGCCCGGCAGGTATGCGGGGTAGTCCACGCCAAGCGTGAACACAACGTCCGGCTCGTAGTTTTCAATGAATTTTTTTTGCCGCTGTTTTGTAAAATCGTTCGTGTCATTCCATACGAGAGTTGGATAGCCAAGAGAAGAAGCGAACAAGATGTTCCAGAAATCGTTGTTTGTCAGCAGTATTGGCCTTTCAAACGCCGGCAGGGTTGTCGTTGTCGTGGTGGTTGTTG
>JAGGUE010000048.1 GCA_021158665.1 Candidatus Aenigmatarchaeota archaeon | reverse complement strand
GCTGTCGCGATGTTAAGCGTGCAGACAAAAGTTATCTGCAAAATCATCAATTTTCTTCTCATTACTATAGTAATGATATTTGATAAAATGACTGACGAGAGAATGAACAAAAATAAGTTTGTTATGATATCAAAAATCATTTAGCTTTTCCACCCTTGGAGCCCTTTCTGGTGGCCGGCTTCTTGCGTTTCTTCTTTTCAGCTTCGATCCACTTCAACGAGCCGAGCATGGGCTGCCTCATGGTCAGCCCGAGTTTTGTTCTGGTTTTGCCGAGCGAGACGCTCACGATTCTCGCCCTCACAACATCACCTATTTGCAATTTTTTGCCCGTTCTTTTTCCGGTGAACATGGAATTTTTTTGGTCATAAACTACCCTATCGTTCAATATCTGGCTGACGTGAACCATCGCGTCCATCGGGCCTATTCTGACAAATGCGCCAAATTCTGCTATGTCTATCACGACGCCATAAACGACTTCACGCTCCTCCGGGATGTACGTCAGCACTTCAAATGTTGCCGGGTAGTGGATTGACGGGTCGCCCGGCTCTATCGTGCCTTTTCCGAACTCCAGGACATTTGTCACAACCAGAAACACGCCTATATCCGGGTCAAGTTTTCCCTCGACCTGCTCTCTCAGGCTTTCGGTTATTGCGTCTTCGATCTTCATCCCAAAATATTTTGGCTGCACGCGAACCGTATCGGTTACGTTTAGAATTTTGAACATTTTTTATCACCCTTTTTTTGGTTTTGCGCCGCTTAATGCCCGTTGCACGTTTTTTGTATCATTTGCCGCACAATCATTTTTTTCATTTCAAACGTCATTAACAACTATAATCTTTCAATATTTATATTTCAATACCTTCTTTAATTGCTTGCCTAACAATACCTATTTCCTCACCTTTTTTAATAAATTCTTTTGGCGTATAACATAACGGTTCAATATCATTCTTATTATTCCAATATCTATAAATATCGGACATCCTCTTCAAAAAATGAACTCCTTCAAAATCTTTAGATACGATAACAGAATCATAATCGCTTGTAATAAAATTATCCCCCCTTGCTCTACTGCCAAATAAAATAATTTTTTTAATATCATATTTTTTCTTAATTTCATTGGCAAATTTTTTAACTATTTTAATTGTTTCTCTATCCATTTCATCACATCTTCTGTTTTATTCAGAAATTTAAATGCTTATTTCTTTATCATACAATTCAAATGGCAATTCATCACTCGCATCGGGGTACCTTGTCAAAATGCGCTGAGGCGTTAAATCTCTTAAGAAAGAATGAAATGTTTCTGGAATTTTAATTCGCTTGCCAAGATATATTAAAGAATGGGAAATAATATCCGGTTGTTTTTCTTTTTTCATAATTAATGCTTTTAATCCTTTTTCGACAGATTGCTGACAGAAAAAAACCGCTGCATAATAATCTTTGCTTTTAATACAATGCCCCGCGATCTCTAAATCCTTTTCTGCTCGTTTCCACCAATTCAAGATTTCTTTTCTCATTATCAAATCACACTTACGATTTGATGAAACCGTAAATCGGTGAGCGCCAAAGGTTCATATTACGGCTTTATCCTCTTTTTTATGGGTTTGAAAAGTAAATTTATTCTAAAACGAAATATCTTCTCTGCCTTAATCTTATGACATTAACATTTTTTAACTTTAATTTCTTTATAAGTTTTCTGTCGTTTGTCGCAACCGCATCCTTTTTCGGGTCCGCGCCATTCAAAATGGCGTTATCAACATAACTTTCTCTTGTTTTTATTATTTTTATTTTATTTCTTTTTATAATTTCAAGTATTAACTTTGATTTTTTCAGCTTTTTTAGCTCTCTCAATGAGCCTTCAAATAACGCGATCTCTCCGAATTCCGAGAATTTTTTCAGTTCTTTAAAAATGTCCGTCTTCTCCAATTCTGGTAAAAGGTTTGTATCAACGATTATCATAAAAATATTTTTGCTGCCAGAAAGTTAAATAGTTTCTGACGCCCAATGCATTCCGGTATTCTTTCGCTGGCTGGTTAAATTTTTAAATCATTCGCGAGAAAGTATTCATAGTGCTGGGGTAGCCAAGTCTGGTTACACCGTCTTGCGAGGCGGGACCATGGCGCAGGCCTGCTAAGTCTGTTTCCGAAAGGATGCGTGGGTTCGAAAGACCTTTTCTTTTTAGAAAAAAGAAAAGACTCTCGGAAAATCGCAGGAAGAGTTCACCAATTACAAATAATATAAAAGTGAACTCTGACGAGAAGAGAAAAAAATTGGGCGAAAAATCAAAAGATTTTTCGCATATATTATTGAGAGAAAGACCATTGGAAAAAGAAAAGAAAAAGACTATCGGAATCGCAGGAGGTTTTTGCTAAATAGAAAATAAAATAACAGAAACCGACGAGAAGAGAGCAGGAGGAGTTCGACAAAAGAAGATAAAATAATTGAACTCCGACGAGAATCGCAGGAAGAGTTCACCAATTATAAATATAAATCTTTCTTTTTCCACAAGTCTTTTTCTTTCTCTGAAAGAAAAAGGTTGAACGAAAATCCTTCCAGGCCCACTAAGAATTAATGTCATTATATTTAGATTACAGATGCGCGAATTTAAACAAAGAACCCCTTCTCGTTGGTTGACGGGCGGCAGCTTTATTGGGAATTTTGGAAATGCCGTTGCAATCGATGGATCATCGGCTGCGAAAGCTCTTTGAAGTCAACGAACGCGGGTATTGAAGATTTTTAAATTTGCGCGCGTCTATAATTATTACCAATAGTTGATTTGTATGGCAGCAAATGTTCTTATGAACGAAAAAGAAAAAATGATAATTGAAACGGATGATTTGACTCTGGCAACTCTTGTTAGCGAATACCTGTGGACGGTAAAGGACGTGAGGTTCGCCGGCTTTGTAAAGGAGCATCCCTATTTATCAAAACCGAAAATCGTTGTGAATGCGGCAAACCCAGGAGACGCGATAATTTCTGCCGGAAAAAAGATAATAAAAAATATTGAAGAATTAAAAGGGCAGTTAAAAAAGTAATTATGATTTAACAGATTCTATAATGTCAAATATCTTTTGTTTCATTAAATCCTTGGACGAGGTCACAAAAACGTTTCTGAAGAACGGCATGTCTTTGTAATAATCTATCAGCGGTTTGGTTTTTGCATTGTACGTGTCCAAACGCTTTTTTACAACATCTGGTTTTTCATCTTTTCTCTGGTACAATTCGCCGCCGCACTTATCGCATACTCCGTCTTTTTTTGGCGGGATTGGAGGCATGTCATATTTTCTTCCGCCGATCTCTTTGTGAATATCCGCTATATTATAAATGGCGCCGCATTTTTTGCAGGTTCTCCTGCCGGATATTCTGTCGATCAAAACTTCTTCCGGGATGTTCAGATTTATAATTATGTCTATGTCCGTCATACTTTTCAATGCTTCCGCCTGCTTGATCGTTCTCGGGAAGCCGTCGAGAATAAACCCGTTTTCGCAGTCCCTTTCTTTTAATCTCTTTCTGATCAATTCGTTAATTATCTCGTCTGAGACGAGTTTTCCCGATTTTACCGTTTCTTCTATCTTTTTTCCCAGTTCCGTGCTTTTTGCGATTTCTTCTCTTAATATTCTCCCGGTTTCTATGTGCGGGATATTGTATTTTTCCGATATTAATGAGCTGAATGTTCCCTTTCCAGAGCCCGGGGGTCCCAATATTACGATTTTCATTTCTTCTCGCCCAATATTTTTTCGATGTCGTCTACGGCCGATTTATAATCTCTGTTGGCATCAACATCTCTTAATAATCCCCTTTGTTTATAAAAATTAAGTATGGGAGATATTTGCCTGTGGTATTCTTCCAATCTTTTTTTGACTATCTCTTCTTTGTCGTCGTCTCTCTGGTACAATTCGCCGCCGCACTTATCGCATACTCCGTCTTTTTTTGGCGGTATAAACTTTAGATTGCAAACCCAGCCGCATTTTTTGCAGGTTCTTCTGTTCGTGATTCTGTCTATGCTCATTTTATCGCTAACGACGAGATTGATAACAAAGTCGAGTTTTTTGCCAAGAGAAGATAGAAGGTCTTCCAACAGCTCGGCCTGTTTTATGGTTCTCGGATAACCCTCTAAAATAAAACCATTTTTGCAATCAGCCTTTTGCAACCTTTTTTTTAGCATTTGCGTGATTATCTCGTCTGAGACGAGTTTTCCAGAATTTATTATTTTTTCTACTTTTAAACCGATCTTGCTTTTTTTCTTTATCTCATCTCTCAATAATTCGCCCGTGCTTATATGGGCAACATTATATTTATCTTTAAGCCTTTGAGCGTATTCTCCCTTGCCAGAACCCTGCTGGCCCAAAAAGATTATGTTCAAATGATTCACCTCGTCTGCTTCGAGGAAACCGTGCGTCTCGGCCCGCCCGGTCCGATGATGGTTGATGGCATCGTTAATCACCTAAGCGAGTCACATCCTTTTGGTTGGGGCGCTCGACATCTCTTGACGTGCAATGAATGACGCGTTGTTGCCCGTCTGTAATTGTCCAGCGCGCGTCCGCAACTGCTCTCCGAACTCGCTCGCAACTATTTTGAAAATTTCCTCTCCGATGTCATTTGCCGGCTTCTCGCCGTCAATCACAACCCACTTTTTTGCGAAAATCTTGTTCTTGGCCAATTCTTCGTATTTAGCCGCGACTTTTCTCTGAAATTTTGCGTCCCTTTCCCACCTGTCTAAATGATTTTTTTCTTTTTTCTTTCTTTTCAGAGACGTTTCGGGCATTATCCTCAGCAAAATGGCCAAATCCGGCTTTTCGATCTCGAACATATCCGCAAATAGCAGGGCGTTCTCATGCGAAAAGCCCTGCGATCCCTGGTAAGCCATCGTTGACAAAAAATATCGATTCGTGACCACAAATCTATTATCCTTTAACGCTCGCTTAATTTTTTGCATATCTTTTATCATGTCCAACGAATACAAAATAAACTGCGTTTTTACGTCGAGATCAAATTCTTCGTGCAAAAATTTATGAATCAGTTTTCCAATTGAATTGCGATAATCGGGATAAAACAAATACAGAACGGGTTTTTTGCATTTTTTTTCAATGTTTTCTTTTAATAGTTTCGACTGCGTTTCGCAGCCGGCGCCGTCGCACCCCTCGATTACGATCATTTTTCCGGACATTGAGAATTAATTTATTTTTTATATTTATATTCTTTTATTGCAAATAAACTATAAAGAGAGGCGCTTTGTTTGCCGATCACCGAAACGACTTTCGGGGCGCCGATATGCCCGCCGACATAAATATTCAAATCATGATCCAACCCAGCCAAATACCGGCGCATCGCGAATGTGCATGGCTTGATTTGAGCGCGGCCGCTAACTGATGAGTGACATGTTTTATAAGCCGTTTGGTATAGATATATAAATGGTGATCGGCGAATGCGGTGAATGAATATCCGTTCGCGGCTTGCACGAAATGATAACTTTATGCTTTGCCAAACTTAACAGTAGTTTTTTAAAAGGATGATAAAATGAACGTAATTCTGAGGGGCAGGGGAGCGAGCAGGGGCATAGTCAAGGGAAAGATAAGAATAATCATGTCAGCGGACGAGATAGAAGAACTGAACGACGGTGAAATACTTGTCGTGCCGTTTGCCGACTCATCCTTTACCGCGGCAATGCAAAGGGCATTGGGCTTGATCACAGATAACGGGGGCATTACCTGCCACGCCGCCATCGTCGCGCGCGAACTTGGCATACCGGCCGTTGTCGGGACGGGCGAGGCAACTAAAAAACTGAAAAATGAAATGGAGGTTATAATTGATGGAAAAAACGGAATTGTTTACGCATGACATAAATGGTCTTAAAAAGTTAGAAAGTATAAAAAGAATTCTGGACAACAACCTGCCGTTTCCGAAAACTATTTTTGTTTTTGACTGCAAAAAACAGGAAAAGGAAATCGAAGAATTTATAAAAAACAGGAAATACGTGATGATAAGGTCTGATAAAAGAGACGCCAAACTTTGTCCGCATTATCTGAAATGCCCGAAAAACGAGGCAATGAATTTCATAAAAAAACTTAATTCGGACGGATACGTTGCAATCGTTCACGACCTTTCCTATCTGAAAAATTACAGCTTCGATGACGAGGTCTCCGGAAACGTTCTGTTGTTAAAAAATCATTTCATAATTGAGGTTGTGAAAAGCGCTCCGTTGACGAAGCTTAACCGGTTTGGGGAAATGGACGAGTCCATAAGAATAAACAGGAAGAGCTTGGAAGAAGTTGCTCATTCCGGGAAAAGAATAATCGACAAGGAAAGATTAAATAAGGTTTTGAAAATGGTCAATCGCCTGCCCGCATATAAACTCGTAGAATTTGCGCTCGGCGACGACTGGCTGTATTTCTGGCAGATAAGAGATGAAGAAACGGCAAGGGAACTTGACGACTAACTGCTGACACACCCCATCTCTAAATTGCTATTTTCTGTTTTCTTTTTATTTTATAAATTTTTTCAATCAGTTTTAATAATTTTATTTCATTCATGTTTTGCCTATTTTCTGTCCCCCGCTGAAGAGGAAGAAACGCCGCCTGAAATATTAAAGTTACTCATTTTTTTCATCAATTTTTATTTCCTCAAATAATTTTTCCATTTTGTCAACAAATTCTTTTGCAGTTTCCAAAATCCATTTTGCTGTTCTTTTCTCAACATCAACTGAAACATTATACTGGGCAATAACCCTTTCCTGTTTTGCTACTCTTAATTTTTCAACATAATCTTTTTCAAGTCTTGCCTTTTCCAAAACCTTAACATATTTTTCTTCTAATCTTCCCGAATGAACAAAATATACTTCTAAAGCAAGAATCTGTTTAGTGGCTACAAATTTTTTAATTTGATTATAAATATCCCTACCTTTATAATCTAATTCAAACTGGTTTTTCCACCATTTGTTCGTTTCTTTTAATGCCTCTTTTATTCTTTCTTTAGTCATTTTCACACAACCAAAATTATTGATTTATGTTAAATATAATTAACTAACTTTATAAACCTTTTGCTCGGCAAAGAGCATAACCATTTTGTCATCGCGCAGCAAAGCACAACTTCCATAAGTTATCCCCGCACCAACCAAACCCGTCATAAATATCAAAGAGAAAAAGAAAGTTAGAGTTATGAATAATAACTTAATTCTTTTCTGCTTCGCCCCGCGATTTGGATGTTGGGTTTGTTTTTATTGAACATATTTTTCACCGTTTTTGGCACGAGTTATTTAGTAGATATTTTTTATTATCGGTAGTGCCAATTGATTTTAAAATTTAGGAACCAATATGTTTATCAACTCTCGGAGGTACTGCTGTTTTACAGACGCACCATTCATCCCATCCTTAAAAGGCGTGTGCTTTCCGGCTCGAAAGCTTGGCAAAGTCGCTCAGCTTCTTTTGCTCTTTTTCATCCCTATGGTTTTTGATTATAAGCTTCGCCGTTACCCAGCTCTTTCTGACAAACGACGGGAACTCCTTATGCTCCCGAATCCATTGTTTTAAAAATTCTATGGTTCTTTCATCGCTCGGATAACCGGTTCCAAATTCCGCCTTATATCGGCTCTTTATCTTTTTTATTGCGTTGTCTCTCGTGACCTTTGCCAGGATTGACGCCGCGCCGACTATCGGATACTTTTTGTCGGCGTAGTTTTCGCAAACAAGTTTCGTTTTTTTCTTCTTTAATTTTTCTCTTATTTTGTTTTCAAATTTTTTTGTGTTGACCTCCGGCGAGTCGATTACAACCTCATCCGGGGCAAGCAGGTTTATAATCCGACTCATTTTTTCGATCTCTATTTTATTGAGGTTCGTCTCTGTCCTGAGCTCGTCTATATCCTCGGCCGAGAGATTTATGATGATAAAATCTTTTGCCATGCTTTTTATCCGTTTTGCGATCCTCTCCCTTGTTCTCGGCGAGAGCAGTTTGGAATCCCTGACGCCAAGCTCTTTCAATCGACCCACCTCGCGCTTATCCATCATGTACCCGCATATCACCATTGGGCCGATCACCGGGCCTCTGCCCGCTTCATCGATACCGAGAACCGTTGTCATGCCTTACTACCGTATTTTTCTAACCAAAAGATGCCTTCTGACCTTTTCGGTTTGATTGGCTTTTCGTCTGGATAACCGAGCGGTATCATCGCAACAGGCCTTATATGTTCTGGCAATTTTAGAAATCCGCTTAGCGCTTTCTCATCGAAGGCGCCGACCCAGCAAGAACCGATGCCAAAAGACCACGCGGCCAACAATAAGTTTTGAATCGCGGCGGCCGTATTCTGTATCGAGTACAATTTGTCACCTCTCTCTCCATAAACGGAAATCCTTTTCTGGTTAGAGCACACTATTACAACTATCGGCGCCTCTGCTATAAAATTTTGGCCAAGAGCGATCTTTACTAGTTCTTCCTTTGATCGTTTCTCTTTTACGATTACGAATTCCCAGTTCTGCAAATTTCCAGAAGAAGGGGCGAGAGTCGCCGACTCTAAAATTTTATTAAGTGTTTCATTCTCTATCTGCTTTGATTTAAAACTTCTTACCGAGCGCCTGGTCCTTATGCATTCAAGAACATCCATGCATAATTTATGGCAATCAAAGTTTAAATCTTAACTCCCGCCCATTTGTAGTGATTAGGTTTTCTATGTTCAGTTCATGGCAAAAACCAAAAGCACATCCAAGAAGTCAGGAAACCGTTTTCTCATCGTTCTCAAAAGGTATTATATATTTTGCGCGATTAAAGCGAAAATCAAGACCCCAATCACCAAATTTTGGGAGAGAAAAGGTTTAAATACTAATTTGTATTAGTACTAATTATGATTAGGTTCATTAACAGAGAAAGAGATCTCAGAACTTTGGAAAAGTTGTGGAAATTGGAAAATTGCTTCGTGGTGGTTTACGGAAGGAGGAGAATAGGGAAAACGAGGTTGGTAGAGGAATTTTTGAAAGACAAAGAAGGGATAAGCTATACGGTCGAAGACGTTAACAGAAAAATACAGATTAGGGAATTCAAAAATGCATTGGCTTCGTTTTTGAATGACGAATTTTTAAGGAATCAGGAAATAGATTCTTGGAGCTCTTTATTTTCCTACTTAGAAAAAACTTTAGATTTGAATAAAAGATTCTATATATGGATAGATGAGTTTTCACATTTGGTTAAAAATGACCCTTCACTTACAAGTGTTTTGCAGAGGTTTATTGACAAAGTGCTGAGAAGATCGAAAATATTTTTTATAGTAAGCGGCTCCATCTTCGGAATTATTAAGGAAAAGGTGCTTTCCCATTCTTCACCTCTTTACGGAAGAAGGACAAAAGATATTCTGCTTACTCCTTTATCATTTCCGCATGCCGCTAAATTTCTAAATTTCAATTTTGAAGACTCTCTAAAAACCTATATGAGCATGGGAGGGATTCCAGAATATTTACTCGTTGCCTCAAGATATGACAATTTTTTTGAATTTATTTCTGCGGAGTTCTTTGAAAGAGACGGATATTTTTACAGAGAACCCTATTTTCTTTTGAGCAGAGAATTCAAGGAAATAAAAACCTATTTTTCCATTCTAAATGCAATCAGTTACGGAAATACGACCCCTACGGAGATCGCCAACTTCATTGGAATTAAAACAAGGGAAATTTATCCGTATTTGGAATTGTTAATCGCTTTCGGTTTTTTGGAGAGAGTAACTCCGATATTCGGAAAGAAAAAGGCAAGCATCTACGTAATAAAGGATGTATTTTTCGATTTCTGGTTTAATTTCGTTCATAAGAACAGAGGCTCTATTGAGAGGGGCATTTACAAAGTAAATCTCAAAGAGCTAAACCCATTTTTTGGGAAAAGATTCGAATACTTTGTGTTGGATATTTTCCATCTGCTCTTTCCTTTCCCTAAAATAGGAAAATGGTGGCACAAGGATAATGAAATAGACATAGTCGGTTTGAACGAAAAAACGAAGGAGGTTTTGTTCTGCGAGTGCAAATGGAAAGCCAGGGCGAATGCAGAGAAAATTTGCAGAGAATTGGCGGAGAAAGCTCAGTATGTTCAATGGCACAGCGAAAAGAGAAAGGAAAGCTTTGCGATTTTTGCAAAAAGTTTTAGCAAGCAGGTTGGGAAGTTTGACGGCAAAAAGGTTTACTGTTTTGATTTGAGGGATTTGGAAAGGTTATTTAAATAACTGCAATAAGTAGCGAGTTTTGAAAAAGGAAAAAATAAAATTGAAAAACCGCTTCGGTTTCTTTTATTTGCTGTTTTCGCTGTTAAGTAACTTTAGGTTGGGGCAGTTGACTAAATCTTGCAATCCGATATCGGCTCGGTGTTTGCCCGCTCTTAACCGCTCTGCAAATTTCATTGAGCGGGCGATGACAGGCCGATTTGATATTTTGCGATTTCTCCGGTCGATTCAACCCGTATTTAAGTTTTCTCCCGCTTTTTCGTTTGCCGCGCGCGGATCGAGCGGCCCTTTCGGTTTTTATATTTAATCGGATTAAATAATTTTATGAAGCAATTTGAATTCATAGACATAACAACCGCGGACGTGGCATTCGTGGCATACGGCAAAACCCCGAACGAGTTATTCGCAAATGCCGCGCTGGCTATGTTTGACGTTATGATAGACACGAAAAACGTTGAACAGAAAACAGAAAGGAAAGTAAACGTCAATGGAAATGACATGCCGTCTCTAATGTTCAACTGGCTCAACGAGCTTTTGGTGTATGCGGATTCTGAGAACATGGCGTTCTCTGGATTTGATGTCAGGATAGATGAAAAGAGGTTTGAGTTAAGCGCCGTGTGCAGGGGAGAAAAAATAGACGAGAAAAAACACAAACTGCGGACAGAGGTAAAGGCGTGCACTTACCATCAGATGAAAATAGAAAAAAATGATGCATGGAAGGCTCGGGTAATTCTTGATGTGTAATTTTTTTGGTTTACAAAAATCAAATTTCTTGAAAAAATCGATCATTCCGGGCTCCGTGTTTTGATGTTTTTTAATTTCGCATGGACTTAGCCATTTCATTTCCGATATTTCGTTTGGAGCCGTTGCCTTAATTTCGCCTTTTTTGATTTCACATTCAAAATATAATAAGAGTCTCGATGCCTTTGTTCGTTTTTCGATGCGAGTTACGGTATCTTGTCCGAAACCGAGAAATTTTATAATATCTATTTCTATGTTCAATTCTTCTTTCATCTCCCGCTTTAGCGCGTCCTCAACTCTTTCACCAAAACTTGGCCCGCTTCCAGGCACTCTCCAAAATCCAAATCCGGGATCAAATACCAGCAAGTATTTATTATCTTTTTTGATAAATGCACTCGTCGCAACTACCGACTTTTTATCGTTTTCGCCCTGTAATGTTGCGATGCCCTTATTGGGATTCGAACCCAAGTCAAAGCCTGACTGCGCATCAAGAAGATTTTTACTTTGTCCGCAGGGCTTCGTTCTATCCAGCTGAACTATAAGGGCTCGGCATAATTTTAAATGTTTTTATATTTGTGTTAATAATGCTATCATATTTTAAATTAAAAATTATAATATTTTGCAGTGAGTTAAATGCCAGAAATAAGAATAGAATGCACATCGTGCCATGGGAACGTGGTATCGGAAGAGAACTTTACCAGATTTAAATGCCCGAAATGCGGAGAAGCTGAGATAGTTAGATGCGAGAAATGCAGAAAGCTAAGCAATGTATACGTATGCCCGAAATGCGGGTTCGAGGGGCCGTGATCGAAGTCGCGCCGAAATATCAAAAAGACGGAAAAAATGAAATATTAAACCGCATGAGGTGATGCAATGGGCCAGGTTGCCGTAAAACTGAAAGTCATGCCAAAAACGACGGATGTAAATATGGATGAAATGAAAAACAAAATCAAAAATCTTGACATAAACATAAAGGACATGAAAACAGAGGACCTGGCGTTTGGCCTGAAAACGATAAAGCTGCTCATCGTTCTTCCAGACAGGGGCGGGACAGACGAAATTGAAAACAGGATAAGAGAAATCGAGGAGGTCGGTGAGGTCGAGACCGAAGACATCACGCTATTATAGTTTGGCGACCGTGCAACTTCCGCCACTAACATATAATTGACCAATGAGTCATGCAAATCTTATTTCCCGATTTAAAATGTTCACGTTATTGTCATCAGACCCTCTAAAGTATTTATGAGTTGTTTTTGAGCAATAACCTATAGTTTTTATATTCTTCAGAATAAATATTATTATGTATTCGAAAAGAATTGAAAAAATTCTAAAAGCAAAAAAAATCTCAATTGGGGACGGAATTCTTGTAAAAAGAGGAAGAGTGGCGTTCGAAGGCGCGCTGATGCCGAGGCATGAGTTCGGGGACAAAGATTGTCTCGTTATAAAGCTCGATGACGGTTACAACATAGGCATAAAGTTTGAAAAGGGAATGGAGATAAAAAACCGCGCCGTAAGCGGCGCCGTGTCATTTTCAAACGCAAAGGGAAATGTTCCGGCCAAAACCGGGGCACCGCATCCGAAAATAAAGAAACCGGACCAGAGCAGGCCGACCGTTTCTATTCTGCACACCGGCGGGACGATCGCCTCGAGGGTCGACTATGAGACCGGCGGGGTTGTGGCAAGCTTCGGGCCGGAAGATCTGGTCGGCATGTACCCGGAGCTTATGAAGATCGCAAACATAGAGTCAAGACTTCTGTCGAACATTTTTTCAGAGGACATGAGATTTGAGCATTATCAGTTAATGGCGAAATCGGTTAGCGAAGAAATTGAAAAAGGCGCCGACGGGGTCATCATAACCCACGGCACGGACACTCTGCACTACACCGCATGTGCATTGGCATTCATGCTTCGGGATTTGCCGTCGCCGGTAATCCTCGTCGGTGCCCAGCGCTCAAGCGACAGGGGAAGCAGCGACGCGTTTCTGAACCTGACGTCTGCCGCGCGGTTCATTGCCGAGACAGATTTTTCTGGCGTTGGAATCTGCATGCACGAAAGCCTCGACGACAAGAGCTGCTTAATACTGCCGGCGTGCGGAACCAGAAAAATGCACTCGTCGAGAAGGGACGCGTTCAAGCCCATAGACTCGAAGCCGATAGCGAGAGTTGGAGAAAAAATTGAGTTCATGTCGGATTACAGGAAAAGAGACGAAAACAGAAAGTTGAAGCTGAAACTCGGCATGGAAAAAAAGGTGGGCATTCTCAAACTCCATCCAAACATGGACCCGAAAATTATAGATGCGTACAAAAATTATAAAGGCCTTGTTCTGGAGGGCACCGGGCTTGGGCACGCGCCGATCGGGCACGGGAACGAAAAATTTTTCAATAATCTGAAAAAACTTGCAAGGACGTGCGTGCTGGTCATGACGACTCAGACGATTTACGGAAGGGTTAATATGAATGTCTATTCTACCGGGCGCATGCTTCTGGAAATCGGAGTAATACCGTGCTCCATGCTCCCTGAATCGGCATTCATCAAACTCGCGTGGCTGCTCGGCAATTTTAAAAAAGACGAGGCAAGGGAAATGATGCTAAAGAATTTTAGTGAAATGCGACAAGGTTTTTAAGCATTCGGCCAAGACAATAAAACATGCCAAACGTCAAACTTAAGCTTTCACAGCACGCTTATCGTTTGTCTCGCGAGGCTTTGATATTTCTGAATGAATGGTATGAAAAGATATTCCGCAGGCCGGAAGATTATGAGCGGGTAGCGGAAATTGGAAAATATGTTGTAAAGCATATTCCCGATTTCTTAATTGAATATCAGATACCGGATAATTTGGAAACAGAGGTTTTCGGATTAAAATTTCCGTCACCGCTGATACTGGCTTCATATGAGCATGACCTTGGCGCAATAGAAAAATATCTGAAACTCGGTTTGGGCGGAGCCATTATAAAAACGGCGACGAGAGAAAAAAGGTCTGGGAATCCGAGACCAAGACTTATTAGAGAAAAAAAGAAATACAAAATCGGTGATAAAATCGTTAAAAGAGAGTGCATGATCAATGCCATGGGGCTTCCAGGTCCCGGAGCCGTCGAGATGAAAGAGCGGTTAGAAAATTCAGATTTATTTTCTTATGGCAGGCCGATTGGCATAAGCATCGGCGGAAATTCAACTGAAGAGTATTTAGATGTTTATAAAACATTTTCACCTCTCGAATACGAAAAACAATTCAGGGAAATAAATGCCACCTGTCCAAACACCCCGGACGGTCAGAACTTGTGTAAAAAGCCGGAAAATCTGGACAAACTTTTGCACAAAATCAGAGAAATAGACGACACGCCTTTGTTTGTGAAATTGTCGGCAGATTTTGACAGAGAAAGGAATCTTGAACTCGTTGATATAATTGCGGGTTATGAAAATGCCGGCGTGACGATTGGGAATACCAAGACAGTCGAATGCGATAAAATATCGGTTGGCAAAGGCGGGCTAAGCGGCCCGTGTATAAGAGACGTCAATCTTAAACTCGTTGAAGCGGTCAATGAGCACAAATTAGAAAACGGTTATGATTTGCCGATCATGGCAACCGGGGGCTTATCCTCAACAGAAGATGTTGTTAAAGCAAAAGAAAACGGAGCATCCCTTTTTGGCATGGCAACCGGTATCGTGCAAAACATGTTCGTGATTCCCGAGATAAATTGCGAGTTATCTGATAAATAGTTTTATTTTGTAAAG
>JAGGUE010000022.1 GCA_021158665.1 Candidatus Aenigmatarchaeota archaeon | reverse complement strand
GCGTTGTATTACATGCGGAAAACCGATCGGCCATTTATGGAAAAAGTATCTTGAAGAAATCGGCAAGGGCAGGGATCCCAAAGAGGTTTTGGATGAACTTGGATTGGAAAAATATTGTTGCAGAACCATATTCTTGACTCACAGGGACGTTCTAAAAAAGACCGGAAGGCTTAAGACATAAGTCTTTCCGTATCATGTAACGCGCTCCTCCGATCACAGCACACGCATCTAATTTATAATCCAAAAATTCAATTTTACATTTGAAATAAACCCATCGTTGATAGAACCGAAATTTAAAGCAAAGAATCGCCATCGTTGGTTTGCCTGAGGCTGAGCATGCGGCAACTCCGCCCCCATAAGATGTGGTTGGAAAACGGCATGGGTCGTTTTCTTCCGTATCAACACAAGGCGAGTTAAATGAGCTTCGGGTTGAGCTTTGACCGATGAGGTATCGCAATGCTTTAAATATTTCTATATTATAAGTCTTATTTATGAAGAGAATTTTAGTTTTGATGGCATGCTTTTTACTGTTTCAGGCAATCAGTATTTCGCACGCCGTGACAATAGAGAGCCAGAAGGTTTTGCTTGATATAAGCGAAGACGGCTCCGTAAAGTGGACGGTTACATTTGAGTACCCGGAGTATACGTCGAAGTCGGATTATTTTGTTTTGTCAACGATATCCGATGTCAGCGTCACCGGTGAACAAGGAAGGCTGGATTGTGACGTGAGAAAAAGCGATCTGGGAACATCCATAGTTTGCGATAATATCCATGAAAAAAAAATTACATACTCATTCGCGGCGCAGAGAATGGTAAAGCCGGGGAGAACTGTTAAAATGTTTTCATATTCGTTTCCAATAACAGATATAATCAATCGTTTTGAGGTTACCGCAAAACTTCCGCTCGCTTCCGGCATCATAGAGAAGGAAAAACTGGAGGGAACGGGTTTGAAGCCGTTCAGTCCTGAAAATGGAGAGGAGGGGAGCGACGGCAGGCGGATTTATGTCAAATGGGTTTTTAATAATCCAACCCTTGGCAAGGCTATCGGAATATCCGTTATATACGAACCCGTATTTGAGTTCGTGGAAATAGTGATAATAGCGATTACCGTCGTCGTTATTCTGATTATGATTTTTTCCGTACTCTTTTTCAAAAGAAGGGGCGCAGTTAAAGATGTGTTGCCAGTCTTGAATGAGCCGGAAAGAAAGGTCATGGAAATGGTTTTAAAATCAAAAGGAAGCATTGACCAGAGAAATATTGTCCGCGAGCTTGATTACTCGAAATCAAAAATCTCCCGCACAATTCAGAGCCTTGAGCAGAGGGGATTGATAAAAACCACGAAAAGAGGCAGATCAAACAAAATTACATTGGCTTTTAAGAAGGGGAGAAAAGAGAAAAAAAGTTAAACAAACCTTCCAAGCCCGCTTTTCTCTTCCTTTAGCAAATCGAGGTTAATTTTCATGAAATCTTTTGCCGCAATCGTTTTTATTCCCGCATTTTTTTCTATGATTTTGGCCTGTTCATGCACATTGCTCTTGAGCATCCAGAAGGAAAAGTGCTGGATAATCACAAGCTCCGGCTTATGTTCGAGTTTCTTTAAAAACGCAATAACGTTGTCAACGCTCATATGCTTATGCTCCATCGGAACCTTGCCGTGAGGCACGAGAACATTGAAAATTATCGCGTCGCATTTTTCAAACTGCCTCTCCTGACCCGAAAAATACGGGCCGTCGCACGGATAACCGATGGTTTTGGACCCGATTATTTTAAATCCGACGGTTGGCACGTAATGGTCCGCCTTTGTTACCTCTATTCTAATTTCGCTTTCCGGTATTTTGACAACATCTCCGGCTTTCACCGGTTTTAAAAATTTTACCAACGATTGCTGATATTTGCTTACGCACGGATAATACCGTTTGGATATTTTCAAGCAATGCTCCTCTGCTATGAGAAAAGAATTTTTCAGACCATCCAATATCATATTTGCGTCCGTGCTGTGGTCCGGGTGAAGATGGGAAAGCAGAATCCCGTTCGGATCCTTTAGCTTCAAGCTCCTCATGTTAACGAGCGAACCAGGTCCCGGGTCTATTAGAAATTTTACACGGTCCATGTTAAAGTAAAGACCCCCGCTTGCCCTCGCCTGGCTAAAGACAACCTTTCCTCCGCCTCCTGTCCCGAGAAAAATCATGAAGTTCATTTGAATAGAATTAGTTTCTAACATACTTAAAGGTGAACTACTCCCCACTACACACGGAGCTTCCAACTTCAATGGTTTCTCCAACCATATCATCGCCTAGTTACGGCTGGTTAACAATAAAGTTACATCCAAAAGATTATAGAAAAAGAATTTGCCAGTTAATTCATCCAGAAAAAGCAATCTCAGAAATGTAGGGTAGGGTACCGTAAGTTATTTAAATATCAAATATTTACCTTATTCTATGAGTATTAAATTTGTATTTTACATTCCTGAAGGATTGAAGGACACCGATGATGTCAGAAAGATTGACAGATTTCTAGATAAAATTGGATCTTTATATAATATAGAAGTTATCAAGCAAGTTATTAATAGTTCTGAAGAAGAACAAATCAAATCGCAATTTCTATGGCGTTTATCTGTAGTAAAAAGAATCGGTATAAAACAGACTCTCAGAACAAAATCTCTTTATCCTCAATTAGTTATCTTTAATGGTGATGCTCCTCTTACGTTTTATCCCCAATCTTATGGAAAAGAATACATTAGCATAGAGGAGTTCTTAGAAGAGCTTCTAAAAAAGAGGATAAGATGTTTGCATGATGAAGAGGAAATAAAAGAAATTATAATGAAAGTGAGAAAATGAAGAGCGATTAAAATGCTGGATATAAAAACCCTTGAAAACTGGCTGTGGGAAGCTGCCTGCAAAATACGCGGAGAAATAGACGCACCCAAATACAAGGATTACATCTTGCCATTAATTTTTTTGAAAAGGCTTTCTGATGTTTTTGATGATGAAATAGAAAAACTTGCAGAAGATTACGGCGACAGAAGAACAGCTCAAGAACTAATAGAAGAAGATCACAGCTTAGTATGGTTTTACATTCCTCCAAAAGCAAGATGGTCGAACATAATAAAGCAAAGTACCAAGCTGGGAGAATATCTAACAGATGCCGTCAGAGCGATTGCGAGAGAGAACCCAAAGCTTCAGGGAGTAATAGACATTGTAGATTTTAATGCCACTGCCGCAGGTCAGAGAGTGATAAGCGATGAAAAACTCAAGTTGTTGATAGACACGCTTAACAAACACAGGCTCGGCTTAAAAGATGTTGAGCCGGATATTCTTGGCAGAGCCTATGAATATCTTTTGAGAAAATTTGCAGAGGGTTCTGGTCAATCAGCAGGAGAATTTTACACGCCGAGAG
>JAGGUE010000018.1 GCA_021158665.1 Candidatus Aenigmatarchaeota archaeon | reverse complement strand
CCGTTTCTCCAGCTTTTTGCAATTCTTCTAATTTATTTTCGTTTATAACAACAACCTCTGTTAATGTTTCCGCATTAAAATCATAAGCAAGTTTATATTTTATAGAACACCTTCCTGGCATGTTTCCAAGCTCTTGGTTTGTCGGCGCTTTAAATGCTAATTCGATCTCTTCTGTTGACATTGGATAGATTTTTGTAAAACTATCGCCCCATGTAATAGATTCACACATCCCGGAATCGTAAACCGTAAGTTTCACATTTTCAATCTCTTTTATTTCATCCAAATTTGTTATTAAAAATGTCACGGTAAAAGTCGAGTTTGCCACGGGTGTTTCTGGAATAACGCCGAGTGTTTCTATTTTCAAAATATCCTGCGGGAGTTCTACCCCGTTTTGAATGCATCCGGAAGAAATAATTATCAATGCTAACAAAGGTATCATTTTTTTCATGAATATCTTATTAAAAGGTATGTATAAAAAATATTAAAACTAAAGCATAGAATAATAATCAAGAAATAGCAATTTATCAATTATAGCCAAGGTCATCAATATTCGTGCTTTTTATGGCCTGATTATATATGTGAAAAACAAATAATATGCCAAAAATTTGTGTTTTTCACCATATTTAGCTGATTTATATGAACATAGGAAAAAGTTCGGCGATTTTGCTTATCCTGTTAATCGTTCTGCTCGTGTCCGGGTGCGTTGAAGATTTTGGAGACTTTGGATTTAATTCCGATTTTGAGGGCGTTCAGACACAGGAAAATATAGAAGAAGAAACTGCGGATATTTTGGTAATTCAGGACATTACAACGATACCAAAATCGCCAATCCCGCCAGGCCAGGATTTTGAGCTGATGTTTACCATAAAAAATTTGGATGAGCATAAGACAGTCAAAAATATTGAGATCAATTTATTTGACCCGTCAATATTTACTGTAACAGGTAGTGATAAAGAAACTATTACATCGCTTCTTCCTTTAGGCCAGAAAATCATAACATTCTCGCTCAAAACGCCGTCGGCAGAAGATATCGCAAATGTCAAAGTCACGCCAACCGTAAGTTTTAATGTGAAATACGACTTCACCGGAACAACGACCTATGATGTCGTGGTTGTTGACATGAAAGAAATCGAGAAACAGCAAAAGGCCGGTAAAAAAATAACGCCAACTATAAATAAAATAATTGGCTCCGGGCCCATAAAAATCTACCCAGAATTAATTGGAACGGACATTATTTTGGCTGGAAGAACAGGCAGCATTAAATTTCTAATCAAGAATGAGGGCCGCGGAGATTTAGAAGAAAATAAGGTCGCGCCAAATAAATTAACTATAAATTTTGAAAGACTTGTGGACGGAGGCGGTGATGTTACAGAAGTTCCTGACGGTTTCGATGAAGGGACCAAATCTAATACCAAATCTAATAATAAAGAGATAGAACTATATCAGGGAGAGTCCTCGCCGTTAATCTTCAAGGTAAAAGCGCCGTCTAAAAGTGAATTGGGTGGCGCACCGTATAAAACATTCAATATAAAGGCCGATGTCAATTATACTTATGAACTAAGAGGAGAGATGGACATTACCGTTGAGCCGATTGAATAGTGAGATTAATATATTTGGTTATACCGAACATGCTATTGCGAACTTAAAAAATGCCGATAGATAAAAAGATTGAGGAATTTGCTTACTCACCCCTTACTCTTATCGCGGTAGAAATGTCAAAAAAGTATCCGTATTCCAGTTCAACTATAAATGGCATGTTTTCCATCGTTTCCACATCGGGCATTATCAACTCGCAGTTATGAACAGTTTCG
Organism: Candidatus Aenigmatarchaeota archaeon; assembly: GCA_021158665.1. Taxonomy (GTDB): domain Archaea; phylum Aenigmatarchaeota; class Aenigmatarchaeia; order GW2011-AR5; family JAHLMP01; genus JAGGUE01. The sequence continues at coordinate 9,073 of JAGGUE010000018.1, read as the reverse complement.
CCGGCCCTTGTTCTAATGTAAGCATATTCGCCGAGCCCGGGGCAGTCTTTCGCCTCCAACGGCGTTGTTATTTTAATTCTTATCCAGTTTAAATCCTTTGTGTCTATATCACCTGCTATTATTTCACCGGTTGGATTTATTTTTTCTATCAGTTTTTGTATTACGGATGCAGTAGATGGAGTTTCGCATGGTTCACACTCACCACCGCAATCAACTCCCGTCTCTGTGAAATCTTTAATTCCATTTCTGCAATGATTACCGATCAAAACCCAAGTTGAGTTATAATGATCTCTTAACAAATGCTCATCCCATTTATAATCACAATCTTCTGGTTTAATTGAATCACAATATCCACCCCAATCACCATAATGGTTTTGGCATGCTGGAAAATCGGGGTCGGTCGCAGCGAAATCTGGGTTAGGGAACCATTTGTGTGGATCGGGGTCGGCATGACCACATAAAGATTCTGGAAAACCGTCGGGATATAAGGTGGAGTATATATCGGGGATGTACATTACCTTTTCCAAAGCAGAATCTAGATTATGAAGCCATTCGTGGATATAAGTCTTGTCATATTCAAACCAAAAAGGCGTTTTGGGAACCCATGAATATCCAGCACCCCCGACTCCCATATCGGGACCATAACTAAGGCCGCAAGCGGATACGGGTATTACTAAATCAAGTTTATTATCATACATATCATTAGAAACGATGATGAAATCTGTATTTCTCGTTATATATGGTTTTATTAAATCCCTTGAATCACAAGGAGCGATCCAGAGCCCAGTGCCATATTTAGTCATGTCCATCTCTCCTGAAATTTCTATAAATTTTGGTGAAAGACCTATAGCTCCTGACCACGCATAAACATTTGATATAAATTCGTTGATTTCATTTTTTATGAAATCTATTTCAGAATTATTTAGAGTTGTGTTTAGGCAAACTTTCTGTTCATAAGTATCGATAGACGGATCGCTTGGTCGAAGTGCTTTGAAATTATCATTGTCTTCAAATTGCATATAAGTTGTCCCGTCTTTTCGTGTAACATTAATACACGCATCGGTGCATTTATCACCGACAATGCATGTTGAAATATCTTTCAAAAGAAATATTGCGATTTCATTGGTGGCTGGTATCGTGGTTGTCGTGGTGGATGGCAAGGTTGTGGTTGTCGTGGTGGCAGTTGTGTAAGTTGAATTGAACACGCTTCCGCCCCGCAGATTCCTAATGGTTGTTTTTACCGTAAATGTCTTCGACTTGGTTATTACAGGCGTTTCCGTATATATCTGAACATCTAGCGGGCCCCCGGATACAAGAGTCTGCGCCTGTCTCGGCAACGTTTTTCTCAACTGCTTTAATCTTTGATATTTATTTTTGCTTAAAATTGGAATAGATGTCGAGGCGGTTGTCTTATAGGTATAAAAAATTCTGACTTTTGGTTTATATGTATTTGTCATATCCTTTGGTATGCTCGGCGCCTCCAATGTCCAAGACGTGTATTTTATATCTCCGGGCGAATTTGTTACTGGGTCCACGCCCTCCATCGCCCCGAGTTTTTGCGGGTTATCGGAAAGCAGTTTCCACTCGTTTTCAAAATTTAATCCATATAAGAAAGCAGAAACGTCTTTTGCCGTTGAACGGCCAGTATTTTCAAGGTCTAAAAATAATTCTACCGTCTCCCCGCCATCTACTTCGGAAAATTCCGGCTCAAAAGAAACGACTCTAATGCCCTGGCCAGAAATTTTATCGCTTTGCTCCACGCAACCGCTTACCAATGCAAGCGAAAATAGGAGTATAATAAAAAGGCAATTGTTCATTGTTTTTATTTTCATTTACTCAGCACCTTCAAATAAATCGTTTTGTCAATTTTATATCCATATCTTGCATTAATAATAAATTGACCCTTTTCCATTATGTCGATGTCCGTTGCGTTGAATTTGCACACAACTTTTTTTGTTTCCTTTTTTCTGAATTCAAGACTTCCGGTTAACGGTTTTCCGGAAAGATCGCTGCAATCAATCTTGGTTAAAAAATCGGGGTAGTCGATGCTTACATCGAAATTCTCAACCGTTCCCTCACCAACATTTCTAAATTTAATATAAAAATAGAATTCTTTATTTTCTATTATCGGCTGTTTCTTTGAAAACGAAATTTCTATGTCAATGGGTGATTTCGTTTTATAGAATTGGGGTGAAAATTGATGCCCTTTACCTTCTCTTACCAATCTCGCATATTCATCCTGTGATATTGCCGTTATATCATACATGCCGGACATGTTTGCCTCATAACTTGTAGTGTATCTTATGCTGCAGTCAATCGGCAGGTTAACCTTTTCTGATTTAAACTCCTGCTCCCAGCTCTTTATTTGCCCCGGCTTTAAGTCGCCGAGACCGATGCCATATCCAGATATATCAACTTTTGTTGTTTTGCAATACGGCTGAAGGTCTGCTTCATCTGCTCTTATATCACGGACAACCGCTTTAAAAGAGCCGTATTCTATCTCTTCGCCTTTTGAAACCTCTTGGGATGCCATGCCCCCGCTCTTTCTCTTAATTTTCACTCTTACAGTAGTTGACGAAATTACTTTTTCAAGTTCTGTCGTATAGTCTGCTTCCACCCACGCATCTCCCACAAACTCGTTGCATGTTCTCGTAAAACTTCCTCCTTCTTTAACGGTTGCGGGTTCTTTCATGTTCCATTCTCTTCCATATGTCATGATTCTGCTTGCATTCAAGATGCACGGATCAACTATTTTCAGATAAATGTTATGTATGTCGATGTCTCCATTATTCTCAAAATCAAAATAAAGCGTTGTCGTTTCGCCTCCAATTATGGAATTGGGAATTGCACTTGCCGTTATGTCAAGCTTTTCTTCCAGTACTTCCGGCACCCGTTCCTCTATACAACCGCACGCGAGGATTAAAAGAAAAATCGGGATAAAATATTTTATGAATTTCAAGACAAATCACTAATTAATATTTTTGAACTCATTATTTTTAATCTTTATTCCAAAGAATAAATCTGCCAAGAGGTTATATGCGTGACAGAAAGCATCAACCCGGGAAATCATATCTTCTTATGGAGTGGCATACGCCCCAATGGTTAGGTCTTTTTGTTGTCGGTTGCATAATTAATTGACCTAACTTAATAATTATTGGACAACCCCTGATTTATCTTTTTAAAATTTTACATTTTAATTCTAATTGGAGGTCTAGGCCGGGCTGGTGCGCGTAGCCTGTAACCCGAAATCGTGCCATGCGGGGGCCGAAGTCCGAGAGAGGCATAAAATGCCGGCGGGACTCCATGGCCAAGCGTAGAAGCCCGGTCCCGCAGGATTTTTATTATAACGAACTAAGTCAGGCAGGGAACTGAGCAGCTTTAAGTTATAATAAAAATGCTTGTGGGGTCGCTGGGTGGAGCAAAGTCATGGAATAATCCCGTTGGTGTGATATGTCGATCGAGGACGCGACCTCCATAACACCTCTCTCTTAAAATCCGCGAAATTTAACTCTCGGTTGCATGAAGTCTTTGTCCGAGAGTGTGACGATGAACCCAGAAGCTCCAAACGTAAGCCGGAGATGTTCACATAATGGTGTACTGCATTATGCCCGAGATAAAAAGAATAACTGCTATAAAAACGGATATAAAATCCATATTAAACGGTATGTTCATCAGGCAGGACGGACTTAACCCGAGCTATGTGCTGACGAATCTTGGGCAAAAATTGTCGAGAGTCAGAGTTCTTGCAACAGTTGTTGATAAATTTATTTCCGCCGATGAGCAATACGCCGTAATAACGCTTGACGATAGCACGGAAACTATCAGAGCAAAGGCATTTAAACTTATTTCAATTCTACGGTCAGTAGATAAAGGTGACTTGGTAGATGTAATAGGCAAAGTCAGGCTCTATAATGAGGAGATATACATCATACCGGAGATTATATACAAGACAGATGATCCAAACCTATTACTGCTCAGAAAAGCTGAACTGAAAAAACAGTTAAAAGACTTGAAAGAGAAGAAAAAGATTATTATTGAATGTCAGAAGAATACATCTGATATGGACGAGCTAAAAAAGTTTGTCAAAAGAAAATTTAACATAAGCCCGGAGCATGTAGAGGCCGTTCTCATGTCGCAGGAAGTCTTAAAAACTTCGGAAGAGGATGAAGTCGACGAAAAAGCTGAAAAAGATAAAATAATAAAACTTATTGAAAAATTTGATTCTGGAAACGGGTGCGAATATTCCATGATTATAAGCGAATCCGGTTTGAGTGAAGACTCGGTGGAAAGAATAATAAACGAGTTGCTTAATGAAGGCACGTGCTTTGAGCCAAGGCCCGGAATTATAAAATTGCTGTAATTACGGTCGTAATGGCAGAAATCTTTAAATATAGATAAACTATATTTGGGATTATTATGAATCTTTCTTTATCCGAAACGGGTGAAGAATACTTAACGCGCGTTTCTTTCGAACTCTCTTCAAACCCATATGGTATTAAACAAATCAAACTCATCCTCCCGCGAGAACCGGAAACATTGAATTCTACAATAAACCTTTTCATGTCAGAAATTTTAAGAGGAAATAATTATGACGATGAAATAAAAAAACTCATAGAAAAGGCCCCAACTTACAATGTAGAACCCGAAGAAGTGGAAAAATATAGAAAATCTTTAAAATTCAGATTACTTAATATATTCCCTATTCCGTTAAAAAGTAGAATAGCTGAAAGATTAAAGAAAAAATCACTTGAAAGTTTATGGGAAAATTCAATTGAAATTTGCAAAGTTTATGAAGATGGAACAGAGGAGTTGAGTTATGGAAAAGGTAAAGTAAAAAATGGATTTCGTGTTGTTCCGCCAGAAGACAGGGATGAAGTTTTCGAATATGCAAGTCTCGGACTTCTTAAGATAGGATTGGATGAATATGGTAGAATAACGGCAGATTTGACTGAGTTGGGCAAGCAATTAATGAGCGATTAACATAGGTTAAATTATCTTTCTTTCATACAAGTCCTTTGTCCTGACTTTCAGATTATCTGACAGCAAGGATATGTCAAAAAAACCGATAGTTGAGTTATCCGAAAGCGTAAATGATATTATATCTTCCCTGCTTTCATCCTTTAATGCATAAGATAAAGTCAGATTTACGTCACCGGTTATGTTGAACGACCTGCTTCCAATGCTTTTATCGCCTAAAGAAATCGCTTCCGTATGGCTCGTCGAATTTGATATCGTTAAATTTATTTCAATATTATCCTGCAAAAAATTGCCGACTATTACCGAATAATTTTGATTTGAGCTATTGAAATAGATGGCAACCCATAGGATTTCGCTATCCAGTTGGTCTCTTATGTAACTTGAAAAATTTGCCAGATTCTGGCTTAGTGATGAGTTGACATCGTTTTGCATGGACGCCGTGCCAACTATATACTCATACTCCCCCTTTATGTTTTCTAACTGCCTGCCAAGAATTTTTGTTTCTTCATGCGTTGTTATCTCGGCTGCAGAATAGGCACTAATCAGTGTGCGTATCATGACAAGCGTGACCGTAATTATTATTGCCGCGATTATGAAAAACTGCCCTTTTTTGTTCATACAGATTTTCACCGATTCCTAATATTTTTTCCACATGTAAAGTCTTACTTTATTATATCCGTAATCTGAGTCGTATCCCGAAATATAATAATCAACTATTATTATCGGCTGGTTTGTTGGTACATTTCTCTGGTCGCATACATTATCGCATATATCAATTTCAAATTTTATGCTCTTTATCAGTATATCGCTCAGGTCATTTTCTATCCCGGTTTCATCGTCCAGCGAGACATATTTTCTAAGATCTCCTTTTTCGTCTATGTATTTTAATGCGTCGAAGCCCTGTTGCTTTATAATGCTCATTTCTGTCTGTGGTTTTATGGGAGCGTACCTGAATGTGAATATAATTGCGGCAAAAATCATCGATGCGGCAAGCAGAACCTCCAGCGTATAAAGATAACCTTTTCTTGTTCTCATAGTGCATCTCGCTAAATATAAATCGTCTATCGGTCTTTTTATAAGTTGTTTTGAAAAGAGATTGCGCTGAATTCCGATAAGTATGGGATTTTTATATCTTGCGAGAGGACAGACTGATTTATTGTCCGCATGGCAATTCAGCCAAGATGATGAAATGGCGAGCTGATATGGGGGAGAGCATCAGAAGCCATCTGTTATTGGGTGTCAGTTCACTCGGAAAAAATCGAGTAAATACCCTTTAACATCGGCAGAAACCAGAAAAATGGAATCGTAAAGTTTAAAATCAGTGAAATGCCCGCTATAACGTCTATGGCGCCCATGAAATCAAAAAAATATTTGTTTGCTAAGCTTCCTATGAGAGACATCAAACCCTTTGCTAAGACAAATACTCCTATGTAAAAAGTTATGAAGGATAATATATCATGAAACAATAAACTAAATCCGACGATGATGTCGAACATGCCTAAAATAGCAAGCAACAACGCGATCACCAATAATACTTAAAGTTTATTCATCTAAATATATTAAAATGAAAATACTTTCAAAAGAGCGGGGAGAGTTTTTGGTAAAACTTGCGCGCAGGACAATTGAGAATTTCGTCCAAGGCAAGGAAATAGAAGAAAGCCTCGATATGGAATGGCTTAAAGAAAAGAGGGGCGTGTTCACAACATTAGAAACATATCCGGACAATAAATTACGCGGATGCGTGGGCATACCGTATCCAATAAAACCATTGAAACAATCGTTGATAGAGTCCGCGAAAGACGCGACTCGTGACCCGAGATTTCCGTCGTTAGATAAAAGTGAACTCGACAAAATTATTGTAGAGATTTCTATCTTAACAAAGCCGGAAAAGATAAATGTGAAAAAGCCAGACGAATATATGAAAAAAATTGAACCGAAAAAAGACGGTTTGATAATCCAATACGGCATCGCTTCTGGACTGTTTCTCCCAACGGTATGGAAACAAATTACAGATAAAAAAGATTTTCTCGACAACCTATGTTGGAAGGCCGGCCTGCCAGCTGGAACGTGGAGATCAAAAAAAGCCATTCTTTATCGGTTCTGGGCACAGGTTTTTAAGGAAGAAAAACCGAATGGAAATGTTATTGAGGTGTCGGAATGATAGAAAAACTTTATAAAGTATTTGAAAATCCGATATGCGATGAATGTCTTGGCAGGCAATTTTCTCAACTACTTTCTGGCACAACAAATGAGCAAAGGGGGAAGACGTTAAGAACATTTTTTGCAATGCTTATCGACGCAAAGGGTGAAACGGATAATATTGATATGTCAAACTTTTATGGATTTAATTTTCATAATGAAAAACTTAATAATGTAAAAATAGATAAACCGGGAACTTGCAAAATATGTAACGGCTTTTTTAATAATATTGATTTTTGGATAAAAAAAATTGTTAGAAAAATGAAAAAATATGAGTTCAAAACATTTTTAATTGGAACGACGCTCTCGTCGGACTTGTTAAACAGAGAAGAAAATCTTTGGGAAAATATAGGCGTAGATTTTTGCGAACCGATAAAATCCAATATAAACCGGGTTATTGGAAAGGAAATTGAAAAAAGAATGAAGAAAAGTGCGGATCCAAAGAACCCGGACATAAATGCTATTATTGATATTCCAAAAAAAGACGTGAGAATTCAGATAAACCCCCTGTTTATTTATGGCGAATATCGAAAACTCGTTCGCGGCATTCCGCAAACAAAATGGCCGTCCGGCAAGTACAGGACCTCCGTCGAGCAGATAATTGCAAAACCGCTGATGAAATTAACAAAAGGTGAGGAACATAAGTTTCACGGGCTTGGGCGCGAGGATATAGATGCGCGGTGCTTGGCATGGCGACCGTTTGTTCTCGAAATCACCGAACCGAAAAAAAGATTTTTTAATCTCAAAAAAATAGAAAAAATGATAAACGAGAATAAGAAAGTCGTTGTACGTAAATTAACGGAGTCGAATATTTCAAAAGTGAGAGAAATAAAAGAAATGAAATCCGACAAAGAGTATCGCATAACCGTGATACCAGACAGGGATATAAGCCGAGACGAATTAAAAAAAATCAAATCAATTATCGGGACGGTCAGACAAAAAACACCCACGAGAGTTTTGCATAGAAGGTCTGACAAAATAAGGAAAAGAGATGTAAAGGATGCAAAAGTAAAATACATTAACAAAAGAATGTTTCAATTAACTGTTAGATGCGAGGCAGGTTTATATATAAAAGAACTTATCACCGGGGACAACGGAAGAACAAAGCCAAGTGTATCGGAAATTCTTGGATGTAACTGCAAATTTAAAGATTTGGATGTATTAAATATTTATTAAATTTGCCGTTAAAATTTTATTTCAGTTTGATATAATAAATTGTGATCGAGATGATAAAAGATATTATAGAGATGATGAACGAATTGATAAATGATAGGAGCGTTCCAAAGAATGTTAGAACAAAAATAGAGGAAGCCATAAACGATCTGAGCGATAAGAAAACTGAAAAAATCGTGAGAATCGGCAAAGTAATATCGGTAATGGACAGTATATCAAATGACACAAATTTACCGGTATACTCGAGAACAAAATTATGGAATATAGTGTCGATGCTTGAAAGGGAAAGAGCAAAGATTTAAAAAACTTCGCATATCAAATTACTATAGGAGATTGAGAATGGCCTTGGATATTTTTAAGAAAATAATGAGCAAAGAACCTGAAAAAGAGGAATACATAGAGTTATCATTAGACAAAGAACCCCCACAAAAGACTGGAAAGATTACGATAGTCGTGGAGAACCTCAATAGTTATGCTGATTCTGACAAAATACAGAGAAGGATAAGAGAAGGAAATATTGTATTAATGAAAATAAAGGAGCTAAAAGACAAAGACATTGAAGAACTGAAAAGATCCGTGGCAAGGATAAAAAAGACGTGCGATGCCATAGATGGAGACATCGCGGGTATAAGTGATGACTGGATTCTTGCCGTGCCATTTTATGCAAATATAGAGAGGCAGAAAACGGGAAAAACCGAAGAAGTTAAATAATTCTTTTATTTTT
>JAGGUE010000026.1 GCA_021158665.1 Candidatus Aenigmatarchaeota archaeon | reverse complement strand
GTTTGCTTTAAATGATGGGTCAAAAAAAGAAACCGAGATGAAATGGATTTTTGCCCTGTTTTCCATCGGTTTGATATTTGCATTATTTCTGAGGTCTGTTCCTTATTTCAATAATTCAGTTCCATTGGGCTATGACCCCGGAATATATAAATATATCTTCGAAAGTTTTGAGCGAAGCCTGCCAAACATCCCCGGCGCTGGAATGGACGCATGGGTTGTGGGCAATTTTCCGCCTGGCCTGGCGACCCTAATGGATCTGTTTTATGTGTCCGGCTTCAATACCCGCCAATTGCTGACCACGGTCTTTGTTTTATTATCCTCATTGCTCATTTTTCCCATCTATCTCGTTTCGAAGAGATATTTTAACAAAGAAACGGGATTATTGGCCGTTTTATTGTATGCCTTTTCTTATACCCAATTGCAGACATTCTGGTATATGTATTATAAAAATGTCGTTGCCATGGGGCTGATGCTGTTTTCCATTTATTTCATGGATATGAAAGAAAAGAGATTTTCAATGTTAATGATAGCGTTTGCCGCCGCCGTCGGGTTCGTGCACAGACCAACCTTTCTTGTATTGTTAATGGTGTGGACCGGATATGTTATTGTTAATTTTAAGAATAAGAAGATTGTCAGGAAAAACGCAACTGAAATATTGGCGACCGGTTTTTTATTGTTAATAATTTATCTTCCAATTTTGAATGAAATCATTCTAAAACCATTGGAAGGGGTTTTTGGTAGCGTAGTGGCACCGGGAACCATAGGGTCCGGGACGTTCTATTCTTTTTTTACGTACCAGTTCGTATCTCTGAGCTATCTGCCGTTTGCTTTGCTCGGTTTTTTCTTCTCGATAATAAGAAAAAAATGGAACCCGTTGTTTTTATGGTTCCTCATTAACGGCTTTATCGTATTTTTTCGGATAATGTTTTACAACAGGTTTATAATTCAACTGGATGTTGTATTGATCCTGATGGCCGGCGCGGGAATATATTACGGCATTATAAATTCAATAAAATCAAATAAAATATCTGTCGGAATCGTAATTTTGTTGTTGGCTGCGAGCGGTTTTACCGCATACGACTTTGCTTCAACCGCAAGTCCCCTGTTAAATAACGCGCAACTGGTGTCGATAGAAAAAATTTCAAATCTCACGGAAGAAGACGCGTTCGTAATGGCCGCGACGAGCTATTATTCGCCATGGGTTTTGGGTTATTCTGGAAGAAAAACCATCGCTCCGGGATTATTTGACCATAACAAGTGGAACCGTCGACAATGGTCGGTATTTTGGTCCTCCGGAAATATTGGAGAAATAAAAGACTTGCTGAATATGTATGAAAAACCATTATACATATTCATTGGAAAGCATCCGAGCAACAGCATGATAAATCCGCGAAAATTTGAGGATAATTGTTTTGAACAAGTTTTAAATGATGAAGGCGGAATATTATATAAATATTTGTGCTAAGGTGAAATCATGCTGGAAATCTTTCAAATAATCTTTGGCTCAATTTTTGTCCTGTTCTTGCCGGGATTTGCGCTGAGCTGGGCTTTCTTTCCAAAGAAAGATGAGGTTGACTGGATCGAAAGAATTGCCCTTAGTTTTGGATTGTCGATAGCCCTCGTTCCGCTATCGGTTTTTTACCTGAATTTTTTATTTCACGTTCCGATAAACTTGGTTAACGTAAGCGTCGTTATACTTGTTTTGATCGCCGTGGGATATGTCGGTTATAAACAAAGAACCGAGAGGATTTTAAGCAAATGTATGGAACGCTTCAAATTTCCCGGCCGGTTGAAAAGAAAATGAGATCGCCCGTTATATGACCAAAAAACTTTAAATAATGGTAATTGTATTTATGGTGATAAAATCCGTTACTTTGGATGAAAAAAGAAAAGGATTGTCAAAAATGAATCATATCTTTTGTCATATTTGGCAGAAAACGGGAAAAATATATTTACATTAAAAATCCAAACGAATTTGAAAAACCAACCGATTCACGTATTTGATTATTTTGAAACGTTTATAGACTTTACCTACAATTATACATAAAATCTGTATGCATAGTTGATGTATATGTTTGTTAACGGGGCAATGGAATGGCTTGTCAAATAAATCCCGATTAGAGAAGTTTTTGCTCTTCCGTTTCCGCATACTCCTTTGGCAATATTTCTGGCGCCTTCCCATTTCCGATATTTCCAGGGTCTCCCCATTTTGTTTGCAAAGGCCTGAATAACTTTAAAAATCTTCAAAAAATCATCTTCTTATGGAGTTGTATACGCTCCGGTAGCCGCTTTTTGTTGTTGCATATAATTGACATGGTTTAATAATTATTGGACAAGCCCATGTTTGTGGTTTTAACGCCAAATTTTTCAGTTTTATATGTTCAAAAGATAATTTTATTCGGGTGTTTATATGAATAAAAAAATATTAACAAAAAAGCTTGCAGAATTTTTTAAAAAAGAGAAACATATTAAAATGGCTTATTTATTTGGCTCTGCGGCAAGAGGAAAGACGGGGAAATTGAGTGATATAGACATAGGTGTTTTCTTAAATGAAAGATTAGATAAAGAAAGGGCGTTTGAATTACAATTGAAGTTAATTGATAAGTTAAAATTATTGCTCAAAACAGACAGAATTGATTTGGTAATAATGAATGATGTATCGATACCCGTCAATTATGAAATAATCAAAGCAAATTATCCGATTTATATAAAAGATAAAACAAAAAAATTAGAATTTGAGTATACTATAATGTCAAAATATTTGGACAGAAGATATTATGATAAAAAGGCTTCTGAGAATTTTTTAGATAAAGTATCAAAACATGGTTTGAATTTTTGAGGTGGGAATATGGATGAGAAAGAAAAAATATCAAGAAAAATGAGAGCTATGAAAAAATATGTCGATTTTCTTAAATCATATAAAGGTGTTTCAGAAAAGGATTTGAAATACGAATATACACTAAAATGTGCTATTGAAAGAAATTTTCAGCTTGCTTTAGAGGCTGTGCTTGAAATAGGAGAAATTATTATATCTGTTGAAAATTTTGAAAGACCGGAAGATTATAAAAGTATAATTCTAATTCTTGGAAAAAATAAAATAATCCCAGCAGAATTTGCTAAGCGCTTTGCACCGTCAGCTGGGTTCAGAAATATTTTGGTTCACATGTATGAAGAAGTGGATATAAAAAAATTAATAAAGCATCTAAAAAAATTAAATGATTTTGATCTATTTGCAAAATATATAGCACAATACTTGAAGATGAAATATAAATGAAAATTTTAATTAAAAAGGGGCTTGTCAAATAAATCCCGATTAGAGAAGTTTTTACTCTTCCGTTTCCGCATACTCCTTTGACATTATTTCTGGCATTGTTCTCTATGTTCTCTCAAATACTTGAGAGAACATAATATATGAAAATACCGATTAAAAAGGAGAGGATCTTTAGAATTATTTCCACCGAAAATTATTTAACAGTTTCGAAAATAGCCAAAAAAACCGGGTTAGCAAAATCGTATGTTTCAAAGAGTGTGAAAGATTTAAAGGAAAAGAATGTTATTTGGGGCGGTGAAAAATTATATGTTAATTATTCTAATTTGATAAGGGAGTGGGGAGATTTCAAGAGGAATATTTTTAATAGAATAAAACCTTTGGCAGTTGACATTTTTTCCCAGATAAGATAAAAGAAGTTATTGAAGAATATGTTGTGTCGGGCCCGTTTGCTGAAATGTTGATACAGGGACAATCGCCTGGAAAACCAATCGTGGTTTATTTAAAAAAAGATTATCTTAAAATAGAGAACAAATTGAAAAAACTCGGTAGAATGGGAAGAGGTTATGTTTTATTTTACATTTATGATGAAGATATTTTTAACGGAAGCCTGAAAATAAAGGGTTGGAATATAGCAAGTATACCGCAGGTTTGTGCAGACCTGATCGCCATGGGCACTTATGCGGATTTGGGGTTTAATTTGTTTGAAAAGTGGTTAAATGCTGGTAGAAGAATATAATGAATTGTCAAAAATTTCATTTAAGGAATTAAACAGACTGAAAAAACTTAATAATGTCTTACTTATAGGAGGTTGGGCTGCACATTTTTTAACAAAGTTTCTGAAAAACTTATAAAGTTTGGAGAGAAAGCGTCAGAGTTGGGTTTAAGTAAATTCTTAAAAACTATTCTTTAGATAACTAATTTAAACCTACCGATATACTATAATATTTATTATTAAAACCTACCGATATATTATGAAAAAAGATGAAATATTGAAAATATTAATAGATTGGAATTTTTGGGGAAATTATAAAGATGAAAGTATAGAGAGAGAAGAATATTTAGAGAAATTAAAATCTTTAATGAAAACGGGAGAGATAGTGGTTGTTAAAGGTGTTAGAAGAGCGGGGAAATCAACATTAACTACAAGATTTATAAAAGAAAATGTAAAACGAAAAGAAGATTCCTTAATTGTAAATTTTGAAGATCCTAGATTTAGAGATTTAAATCTCAATTTATTAAACAAAATTTATGAAGTTTATTTAGAAGAGGTCCAACCAAAAGAAAAACATTTTGTTGTTTTAGATGAAGTTCAAGTAATTGAAAAATGGGAAAAGTTTGCAAGATATTTAAGTGAAGCAAAAAAAGTACATGTTTTAATTACAGGTTCTAGTTCAAAATTACTTTCGGAAGAATATTCTACTTTATTGTCTGGAAGACATGTTGATCTTGAAATTTTTCCTCTTTCATTCAAGGAATTTTTGATTTTCAAAAATATTTTTATTAAAAATAAAATAGATTTGATTAAGCAAGAGTTCAAAATAAAGAATTTGCTCAAAGAATATTTGAATTTTGGTGGTTTTCCAAAAGTTGTTTTAGTTAATGAAAAAGAAAAGAGAAGTGTTTTGGAGAGTTATTTTAGAGATATTTTAATAAAAGATGTGCAAAAAAGATTTAATATAAGAGAAGTAGAAAAATTGGAGACTCTCGCGAAGTATTATTTGACAAATATATCAACTTTACAATCTTACAACAAAGTTAAGAATTTTGTTAAACTAAGTTTAGATACTGTAGAAAGATTTTCAAAATATTTTGAAATAGCGAGATTAATTTTTTTCCTTCCAAAATTTTCTTTTTCTTTAAAAGAACAAATTTTAAATCCAAAAAAGGTTTATTCAATAGATCTCGGGTTAAAAAATTTAATTTCTTTTAAGTTTAGTGGAGATTTGGGTAGATTAATTGAAAATCTTGTTTTTTTAGAGTTACTCAGAAATAAAAAAGAATTATACTATTGGAAATCTCAAAAAGAAGAGGTAGATTTTATTATAAAAAAAGAAAATAGAATTGAACAACTTATTCAGGTTTGCTATTCTCTAGAAAATGAAAAAACTAAGGAAAGAGAAATTAATGGATTGTTGAGAGCATCTGACGAACTAAAATGCAAAAATCTTTTAGTTATTAGCTGGGATTATGAGGCAGAAGGAGAGTTTAAAGGTAAGAAGATTAAGTTTATTCCTTTGTGGAAGTGGTTGCTGAAATTTACAATGTAAACTAAACTATTTATATATATTTCTGAACATTATGTTTATGGTCATACTTAGCAGAAAGGCAGAGATGAAAAGGATTGAAGCGGGGGGACCTTGGATTTACATATGCGGTAGAAGAAAAACCGGAAAAACCTTTTTTGTAAAAAATTTTTTAAAATGGGATGAGTACTTTTTTGTAAGAAAGGATAGCACAATTTTTGATAAGGATGCCAAGGAAATTTCCTATGAAACATTCTTTGAACTTTTTAAAGAAATGATGGGAAGGAAGAAAATAGTAATAGACGAGTTTCATCGATTGCCGGAAAAATTTTTTGATTATCTGCATTTCTTAGGGGTTAAGGGAAATCTTATAGTTATTTCGTCCACGCTTTGGTTCTCAAAAAAGCTTTTGGGAAAGGGATCGCCATTGCTCGGTCTTTTTTCCTTAGTAATTTTCGGTTTGGTAGATGAAAAGGATATCCTATTTTCCCTAAAAAATCTAAAAAATAAGGAATTGATAGAAACTTCTGTTTATCTTAGAGAGCCCTTGCTTGCAAAGAAATTCAAACCTCCTCTAAAAAAATATCTCACCGATTTTCTAAACGAAAATAGGTTATCGATGAGAGAAATTATAGGAGAAATATTTGAAGAAGAGGAAAGAAAGCTTTCTGAAATATATGAAGGTATAATGCGTGCTATTGCTTCGGGAAAAAATATAAGTACGGAGATTTCAAGCTATCTTTTTTCTAAGAAACTCATTTCCAAAGATAATCCAGGATATGTTCAGAGATATCTGGATAACCTAGTGAAAATCGGTATTTTGGAGAAATTAGAAATATGGAATAAAAATAAATTCAGATATTTCCATATTTCGCCTGTTTTTGACCTGCATTTCTATTTGGATGAGAAATACGGTTATATAGAAAGCGATATTCCGAAAAATTTTATAGGAAAGGTAATAGAGATTAAAATTCCTTTTCATGTAGAGCAATTTTTCAGAAATTTGCTTTCAAAGCTCTTCGGAATGAAAAAGGTTATAATAGAAGAGCCGGAAATAGACATTGCTCTAACCGATTTTAAAAAACTTAAGGTAATTGCTGAGGTAAAATGGAAGAATAGGGTGAGTAAAAGAGAGATTGATAAAATAGAAAGAGCGTTTTCCAATTTTGATTGTAGGAAGATTTTGATTGTTCCAGATAAGAAAGGTTTGGAAAAAAAGCCGAAAGGGATAGAGGTGTGGGATGTGAAAAAGATAATGGAAAAATTGAAAGAAAAATACCTTAAGAGTCATGTCTAAAATTATATAAATAAATATTATGGACATCAAATTAACGAGAAAACAGCTGAACGAACTCTGGTTTCTGAGAAAGACGGGAATAGAGAGTTTGTACGATAGGAAAAGGGGAGGAGAAAGCCGAAGTTTAAAGAGGAGGTAAGAAAGAAGATTTTGGAAATTATTCAGAAAACTCCGAGAGAACATGGAATTCCAGAAGCTACTTGGAGCATAAGGCTTCTGAAAGCTTTCTTGGAGAAGGAAGGCATAAAGATAAGTGTTGGAAGATTGCATCAAATCATAAGGGAAGAGGGAATAACTCGGAGAAAGGCGAAGATGGAAATCAAGAAAAGGGATAAGGAGCATGCGAAGAAGAAGCTGAGAATTTTGAAGTTAATCCGAAATTCCCCCGCTCAATGAATTGAGCGGTTTCCTCTCGGTGATGAGTTATGAAATGGACGGACTACTCTGTTATATTCATCTCGATTTTTGTTTTGTCGTTTACCTTTCCCGCATTTTTTATAAATATTTCATGGCTTCCCGCGCCCCATCTTATGTTTTTTGTCAGGTTTATGTCGTCGTAAATCAGGGCAAGGTATGTCCACGCGGAATTCGGCTGCGACACGGAAAAGTCTCCGAATGTTGTTCCGATCAGCTTGTCCTGGTCAACCTCCATGATTTTATCATCAATATTATTCCATGTCCCATTCGTTACCGGTATCAGAACTTTATTGTCTCTGGCAGACTGCCTTAACTGAAACAGATAATCTTCGGCGGTTGAGTTCGCATCGAGGCTTATGTTATAGAAATGAGAGCCGGCGAAAACCAGACCGGCTACGAGGTTGCCGTTTTGCGAGGTTATGTATTTTTTGCTCGGTGTAAAGGTCTCGTTGACCGTGTAGTTTATCAAAACCTTTACCGTGTCAAGATACAGAATTTCATTCGTTCCTTCCGGGTCCCATCTCAACCTTATCTTCATGCCGTTTGCCTTTTCGCCCGTATCTATAATGTTTGAAACATCGGACGAGTTCCACCACACGTCGGAACCGCTCGTGTCGTGTCCCCAATCCTCCACGCACTGGTAACCGGTTCCGTTGTAAACCTCGAAATCATCCCGGTTGTCTCCGCAACCGGATGCTGACGTAAATGAGTTTGTATGGTATTCGACCTGAAATACAACATCGTCTATCGTGGCAGACG
>JAGGUE010000014.1 GCA_021158665.1 Candidatus Aenigmatarchaeota archaeon | reverse complement strand
CTTTTGCATATTTACTCCTCACTTTATTTCCATCAATATCCGGTCTAAATCTGTCAATTTCAATTCCAGGCATGATAAAGGAATTGTTCCGTTTATAGATTTCTTTGATATACCTTTGCATAAATTTACTTATTGAAATAATTTCATCAACTTTACTGACACCCCATTTATCAAGTTTTTTTAAAAGAGGTGTAAAAATAGATATTCCTATTTTCTTAACTATTGAGGAATTTTTGATCGTTTCTTTATGTAAATCATAAAGAAATCTTGGGGGCTCGTTACATTGATACACAACTGGTGTGTTTAGGCCTTTTAATTTTTTGGCTAATGCTGATGCAATTGGTGAGGGGTAATTATGAATATTTATTATGTCAAAATTATTATTTAAATACCTATGCATCCTGGCGACATCATAATGTTGTAAGAATAAATCTAAATCGCGATTCCCTGTTTTGATAACACGCCCTATTGTAATTATTTCTAATTTGTCCGGAATTATGGATTTCCATATTTCTCCAATTTCTGTAGTTATCAGGGTAACTTCATTACCCTTTTTTATAAGCTCATCACATAAATGCAGTAATAACCCCCCAGCCCCACCTGTAATATTCCTTGAAAAACCAGGAAATATCATTGCAATTTTCATTTTATCCCCTAATTGATTTTGTAATCATTTCTACTTTTTCTTCATCTAAAAAAATAGCAGAAGGTAAATTAATCCCTTTTCTTGCCAATTCTTCACTAACCCTAAATTTTTCATTGGTTTTATAAGGTGGCATAGTATGCATCGGATAAAAAAATGGTCTTGTCTCAATCCCATTTTCTTCTAATTTTTTCATTAATTCATCTCTTCTCATGCCAAATTTATCTTCTACTAAAATTGAATACATCCAGTAAACACACTTTGCCCATTTCATTTCTGGATGCAAAGTTATCATTTCTTTTTCTGCCAATTCTTTTAATCCATTTTCGTACCATCTTGCAATTTGTCTTTTCTTTTCTATGAATTTGTCTATTTTTTGAAGTTGAGCCAAGCCAATCGCCGCCTGAATATTTGTCATCCTATAATTAAAACCAATAACATCATGCCAGTATCTCTTATTAGGATTCATTCCATGGTCTTTTAAAATCCTCATTCTCTCTGCTAATTCTTCGTTATCTGTTAGACACATCCCCCCCTCTCCTGTTGTTATGATTTTATTTCCATAGAACGAAAAACAAGAAATGTCACCAAAAGAACCTACTTTCTTGCCTTTGTATTCTGCCCCATGCGCCTCTGCTGCATCTTCTATCACAAAGAGACCATATTTTTTTGCTATGTCCATTATGACATCCATATCACAAGGATGGCCATATAAATGAACCGGAATAATTGCTCTTGTTCTTGGTGTTATTTTTTCTTCTATCTTTTCTGGATTAATGCACCAGTATTCGGGACGGGAATCAACAAATACGGGCCTTGCGCCACAATATGTAACAGCATTCGCAGTCGCAATAAATGTTAAATCTGGAATTATAACCTCGTCTCCTTCTTTGATTCCTAAGGCAGTTAGAGCCAAATGTAAAGCAGTTGTTCCATTTGATGTTGAAACCCCGTATTTTACTCCGCAATATTTTGCAAATTCCTTTTCAAACTTCTCAATAAATTCTCCCTTTGAAGAAATCCAGCCACTATTAACTGCTTTAATTACATTTTCAAGTTCTTCTTTTCCTAATAGAGGTTCTGCAACCGGAATTTTAATCATTTAAACCCTCAATGATCTTGTCAATATATCGGCTTCGCCGGGATAATTCGGGGCATCCCACGGGAATCTTTCACCATTTTGCCATCTCTGCCATTTTTTCAGGTCTTCATCAACCATAATTTTTACCAGGTCGTCAAACTTTGTTCTCGGCTCCCAATTAAGTTTTTGTTTTGCTTTTGAATAATCACCCCGCAAATAATTGGTGTCCAATGGTCTGAAAAATCTTTTATCAACTTTAACATACTTTTGCCAGTCCAAGCCTACAACATCAAAGGCCTTTTCGCAAAATTCCCTTACGCTATGGGCTTCATTTGTTGCGATGACATAATCATCTGGCTCATCTTGCTGAAGAATAAGCCACATTGATTCAACATATTCTGGCGCATAACCCCAGTCCCTTTTTGCCTCCAGATTTCCCAATATTAATTCTTTTTCAAGACCCAATGAAATCTTTGCAACCGCATTAGAGATTTTTCTCGTGACGAACTCCAGTCCTCTTAAAGGCGATTCGTGATTAAATAATATTCCATTGCATGCAAAAATTTTATATCCTTGCCTGTAAATTTTCGTTATCCAATATCCATACAATTTTGCAACAGCATAAGGTGATGTTGGCCTGAATGGTGTGTTTTCGTTCTGTGAATCAGAATTTCCATTGCCATACAATTCAGAGGTAGATGCCTGATAAAATTTTATTTCGGGATTAATTTGTCTTATTGCTTCCAGAACCCTGGCAACTCCCAAGCCAGTTATATTTCCCGTCCCAACCGGCTGTTCAAACGACGCCCCGACAAAACTCTGTGCCGCCAAATGATAAACTTCATCTGGGTTCGAAACCTTAATTGCCTCCACCACCGAACCTGAATCTACAAGTTCAATCGGAATTAGACGAATTTCATGAAAGATGCCCAGGCATTGCAGCCTCCAGAAATTCGGCGTAGAAACCCTGCGATAAGTTCCATAAACTTCATAGCCCTTATCTAAAAGGAATTTCGCCAAGTAAGAGCCGTCCTGTCCGGTGACTCCTGTTATCAACGCTCTCTTCATAAATTAACTCAATGTTGTTAAGTTTTATATAACTTTTTATATATAACTTTGCATGCTTTTATTGCACGGTTATGAAAAAGCAACCGTTAAGTTGAAAAATATAAGTATCGCGGTGATTGCTTAAAAACCACGCCCAAATATTTTAGTGGTTGGAGTTACATAATCACCTATAAAGTTTATCAATATTATTTGCTAAAAGACCCGGCGTTCATGTCAGCCAAGTTGCCGTTCACGCGGCAACTCGAGCGATATCGATTTGCCGATAATGAGCGAAAGGGAAAAAGGCGTCTTCTCTACAATTGAGCAATAATTTTGTCTTTGAACAAAAGAAACGCCCATACTGGGCATATCAGGACCTTTGCGCCCTTTTCATAATTTTCAAATGTATCAAACGTCAGCATGATCCCCTCGCTAAGATTCAATTTTTTTATTATCGAGGCAAATCTTTTTACATCCGTCTCCGATTTTTTGTGCTTTATTTCGACCGGTATCGTTTTTTTGTTTCCAATTAAAAGAAAATCTATTTCTTTATCGCCTTTTCTGAAATAATATTTCGCTCCCGTTTCTGAGCAAAACGCGGTTTCGAGAACCTTGCCGATAATATCATCGTTGAACCTGCCGGTTAAAGAAAATATTAATGAAGAGGTTGATGGATACGCCTTTCTGTTTTTTCTGGAACCCGCGAGAGCGCTTGGCCTGAAATTTGAAACCAAATTTATAAGCAAACTAAGTTCTATGTAATGAATATAATTCATCAAGGTTCTTTTATTTCTCCTCAAATCCTTGGACAGATTTTCAATGTTGAGAGTCGATCCCGGATTTTTGAAAAAAAGATTAACTAAAATTTCCAAAAGCCCGACATCGACTTTGCCGAATTCCTTTGGTATGTCCCTGTAAATTATCCTTTCTATAACAGAAAGCTTTACATAGGACCTGATTTTTTCTTCGTCCTCCTCGTTTATTATCTCCGGAAACCCGGCTTTTCTTATGAAATCTGAAAAATAGGGCAAGATTTTTTGATTCAAAAGTTTGGCATCTTCAAAATTCACTTTAACATTTTTCATTTCCAGAAACTCCGCAAAAGTCAGCGGTTTTAGAACAAACTCGTATATTCTTCCCGCCAAACTCTCTCTCGATTTCTTCGAGAGAATTAAAGAAGCGGAGCCGGAAACAAAGATCTTCACGTTTGGATTGAGATCATAGTACGACTTAATCTTGTTTTCCCAGTCTTTAACTTTGTGAATTTCGTCAAAGAACATATATATTTTATCAACCTGCTTAAAGTCTTTTCTCAAAACCCCGGTTCTGTAGGTTTCTATCACATCCTTTACGTCGAACGCCTCTTCATCGAATGAAAAATATAATATCTTTTTCGGGTTTACATTTTTATCTAATAAATACTGAATTATCTGATACAGCAATCTCGTTTTTCCAACCCTTCTCAAACCGGTTAACAAAATTATTTGCTTGTCTTGCAAGAACTTCAGTAGTTTGGGAAACAAATATCTTTTATATTTTTCGAGATTCGTTTCATTAACCTTTCCGGAATCCCACCATTCATTGAACCTGAAAAGCTCGTCAACTTTCATAATTTTACTTCAATGCACTAATATTTAAAGTTTTCGTGCAGTCGGGGATACTAATGTAAGCTGGACTGCATGGTAGTTGCAGTAGCGAAATATTTAAATATTTGGTAAGTCTAATTACCATCATGAGAATCGAAGATTTGAGCAATCTGAACCTCTGGTGGAAGTTTGGAAAGGATTTTTGGAAATATGATAAAAATCTGAAAGAAGTCAAAGATGCGTTTATCGAGTTTGAAAGAAGAGAGTTAAAACTAAAAAGAGGAAACGCGTACGTATTGAGAGGCGTTAGGCAAGGCGGAAAAACCACTTATATAAAGCAAACCGTACTAAATCTTATAACCCAAAATATCAACCCGAACACCATTTTGTACGTTTCATGCGATAAACTTGCCTCTAGAAAAGAACTCGGAAACATTGTTAATAATTTTGTTCAAATGAACAGGGATTTGGAGCCCCTCTTCATTTTCTTGGACGAAATAACCTATTTAGAGAACTGGAGCATTGAACTGAAAACACTGGCGGACTCCAATTTAATGGATAAACTCATAATCTTTGCCACGGGTTCTAACCCGGTAAAAATTAAAGAAAAAACCGAAAGAATGCCGGGAAGAGGAGTTGAGGGAAACGAATATTATTTTAAACCATTGACTTTCAGGGAATTTGCATTGCAAACGATAGACAAATTAATACCAAGAATCGAATCCATGGAATTTGGAGAGGCGTTTAGAAGATTAAAGGAAAAACTAAAAAATAATTCAATGGATTTGGAGCAAAATACGAATTCGATAATGGATAAAATAAACTCGGTCATGGCTTTTAAAGAAGAATTGGATTATTTATTGAACATATATCTTCTGACCGGAGGATTCCCGGCTGTTATAAACGAATACCTTGACAACAAGTTTGCAAAGAAAAAGGAAACGATTAAAAACGAAGCGTATGAAACGCTTGTAAGAATCGTTCTCGGCGACATATCAAAAATTAGAAGGAGCGAGCAAATCGGAAAAGAAATTATAAGAGAAATCGCGAAAAGATATGGAACCAGATACTCTTTTTTGGCGATCGGCAAGGACATAGAACTGCCGCATCAAACTGTAATAGAATATTTGGAGTTATTTGAAAATTCTTTTATTGCAGAGGTCGTTTACCCGTTTGACATTTCAAGAAAAAAGCCCATGTTTAAGGGTGAAAAGAAAATATATTTTCTCGACCCATTTATTTATCATGCCGTCTCTTCATTTCTTACCGGTGCCGACGGTTTTGCTAATTCCAAGGAAAATTTGTCAAAGAATAAAGACGTTCTAATCGAATCCGTGGTATCAAATCATTTGATCCAGACAAAAGAAATCCCGTATTTAAGAGAATGGAAAACTTATTTGGGATTTTTTTATTCATCGACCGGAAGAGAAATCGACTTCGTTTATAGAAAAAATAATGGCGATTTTCTGGGAATCGAAGTAAAATATAGAGAAGAATCGAAACGAAAACTCACGAAAATAGATGAAATCAAGGAATACATGGTTCTGACAAAAAGCCGGTTAGAAAAACGTGACAACGCATTATTTATTCCGGTCTCATTGTTTTTGGCTCTGTTGAAAAAATCTGAAAGATCGATTTGAAAAAGTTGTTATGTTATGATTCTTTTCAACCGCGCGCGATAAATGAAAGCGGGGCAACTACATTCGCGCGATGCGATCCGTTCGTCGCGGATATTGAATACAATCAATTATTGCATACTGAACGAAAAGGGGAAAAGATTGTTTTTGCAAGAATATGATGAAAAATTGAAGACGACCATCAAACACAAAACTCTGGGAAGAAAAATTTCTTATCAAAGATTGATAAGGTTGGAGTGTTACAAGCTGATAAAGCATTTGATCGGCATGAAAAAATTTAAGGCTTTCCGGATTTGGTGGTAATGTATACAATAATAGTTTATGATGTATCTGTT
>JAGGUE010000047.1 GCA_021158665.1 Candidatus Aenigmatarchaeota archaeon | reverse complement strand
CTCGTAACTTAAAATTCTAACAGCTTCTTTATTCTTTCAACAAACTTCTTTGCAGAGTTTAAAGCACTCTCTGCTTCATCCTCTGTTGCAATAAAAGAAGTGCTATATTGATCACCGTGCCTAGTTTCTCTGTAATGATCTAACAATTCTATCCATTCGTTTTCAAGCAGGTCTTTCTTTACATAAAAGTCTTCCAAGAATCTTGCGACGGCAAAATGAGATTTTTCTCTAAAACCATTCACAAATAAACATGCTCTTGCTGAGTGAAACATAGCTAAATAACTTGAAAGAATACAAGACCTAAAAGCTTTACTTCTTAAATTATTTTCAGCTTCCCTAAGCCAGATTTTGCTGTGCTTATGCTTTCTTTAGCTTTTTTCATTGATTTTGGTATCTTTCTAAGCAGATTTAATTCTTCCGGTTTTTTAATATCATATCTCATCTTCTTTACCATAAACCAGCACTGAGCCAAAATATAGAGAATAATAAAATAGAGGATCTTCTTTTTTTAATATTTCCAGCTTTTTATCATCGAGCAATAGAATTTTAATGTTTTTAACTTTTCTCCTCAGTTCTGAAGTTAACTTTGGAATAAATTTCTGTTTTAAGTTCTCTGCTTTTATCCATACATCCACATCAGAACTTTCCGTATTTGTTCCATTAGTACAACTTCCATAAATTCCTACTGCCTTAACAAATTTATATTTTCTAAATATCTTCGGGTCAACTCTTGCTAGGTTAAACATAATTTTCAAACTTTTGACAAATATATTTTTCTGAACGTAATACTTTCTTTTTTTCTTTCCAAGAATTTTTTCTTTAACAAGTATTTCAAAATATTTTGAGATGAGACCTTTGCTCAATTTTACTTCATTTGCTATTTTATTAACTCCAAACTCCCCTTCTTTAAATATTATGCTTTCCAAAATTTTGACCCTTTCTTTTGTAGATAATATCTTATCAAAGTTCATAATATATAAATTATTTGTTCATAATATATAAACTTTTCATTCATGATTAGGAAACTTTTTGCAATCATTCAAAACTCAAATCTCTTCAAGATTTGCTTTTTCTGGAGATATAAAAACGGGATAAACGAGTTCATTCGCTCTGCTTATTTTATTCAAATACAATATTTATCCGTAAAACTTTCTTTTCCTTTAAAACAACTTATTTCGAAAAATTCAACAATATTTATGCTGATTCTTTTCAACCCGTGTATGATGAATGCGGTTTCCCACGAATAAAGAATGGTAAACGAAAACTTAAATACAGAGGATCGGTGCAAAATTATATCTGCAAGAGATGCGGTTGCCAAGCAAGGGATTCTGATTTTAAGGGATTTACCTATCCGAGAAAGAGGAATTATGAAATATTAAACCCGATTAAATTTTTGGTAAAAATTTCGGAGAGATTTGTAATTCGTTTATCATGCGGATATTGAACACGATCTGCGAGACGTTGAAACAAAAATTTTAAATACATCCTTAACCTATATTTAGTGTTATGACGGCCAAGGAAAAGGATTACAACATATATCTGGTTCCTCACACGCACTATGACAGCGTGTGGGTTTTTACAGAGGAAGATTATTATTATATAAACATTGACCTTATTCTGAAGAAAGTCGTTGAGTTGCTTGAAAAAACCGATGATTACAAGTTTACGATAGAGCAGACGTATCTGCTCGAGGAAGTGGAAAAAAGGTTTCCAGAACTTTTCATGAAAATTAAGAAATACGTTAAAGAGGGAAGAATAGAAATCGCCGACGGAGAATACCTGATGGCGGACACGATGCTTCCCCAGGAGGAGACCCTGATCAGGGAGATACTCGTCGGCAAAAAATACGTGGAAGACAAATTCGGGGTGGATGTTCCGGTGATGTGGCAGGCAGACAGCTTCGGCCTGAATGCCCAGCTCCCGCAGATATACAAAAAATCCGGATACAGGTATGTCGCGTTCAGGAGAGGGTGCCCGGACAAAAAGAACTCCGAGTTTCTGTGGGAAGGTCTCGACGGGACGAGAATAATATCCCATTTCATGCCGCTTGGGTACAGGGCGGGCCTGGACTTGACCAAACTCGAGCAAAGTTATCGGGAACTGAAACCGCTCGCCTCTTCGAGCCATATTTTAATGCCGTCCGGGAGCGGTGTCATGATGCCGCAGCCAGAAACTTCATTGGCCGTAAAAAAATGGAACGAAAAGCACAAATCGAAGATGAAAATAGCGACTCCGTCGGAATTTTTCAACGCCATAGAAAAGCACGGCAAAAAACTGCCGGTAAAAAAAGGTGAAATGTACTCTGGCAGGTTTTCCGAGGTGTTTCCGGATTGCTGCTCAAGCAGGATATGGATCAAAATGAATCTCAGAAAATACGAAAACCTGCTATCGGCGTTTGAGAGATTTTTAAGCGCGTTATTTGTTGTAAACCGCGGCCATGCCGAGCAGTACATGGAAGAACTGAACTATTTATGGAAAAAGATTCTGTTCCTCGGCTTTCACGATGTTGTTCCCGGCACGGGCATGGACAGAAGTTATGATGAAACGAGAAGTTATTTGGAGTTTTTGGAAACAAAACTTTCATATCTGATGCCAAAGGTTCTCTGCAAATTAATGGAGTGCGACTCCGGGAAGAAGATGGATTGCGGCGATATAGTCGTTTTCAATCCCTTCTCCGGAGACGTTTCAAACTGGGTTGAAATTGATTTGAATTTTGAGCATGGAAAAATAAGAAAAATCGCCGGGTTGAGAAACGGGAACGAAGAAATAGATGTTGAGGTGCTGAGGTTCGCGCGATATGAGGACGAGTTCCTGAAGTCGGCGAGAATCGGATTCGTCGCAAACGTTCCGGCAATGGGATATAAAATCTATAAAATCATAGAAAGAAAGCCGAAAACCAGAAACAAGGATTTCATTAGAATAAGGGGCAACACGATAGAAACGAGGTTTTTGAAGGTCAGGTTTTATCCGGACACGGGCCTTGTGGACATAATAAAGAACGGGAAAAAAATTTGCAAGGCAAACGAATTAATAATAGAAGAGGAAATCGGGGATCTGTATTTTCATAAGGAGAATCACGGAAACCTGATAAAAACCGAGAGCGGGGATGGAATAAAATACGGCTCTTTCAGGGTTAAAAACTTCCGGATAGACAAATCGCCGCTCAGAAGGGTTATAAATGTTGAAACGGACTATTTCTCTCTGAGATGGCCTTACAGGCTCACGGACAAACTAAAGCCGATGATATGGAGGCACAACTTTCTGAGCATCTCCAAAAAAATAATAGTTTATAAAAATTTGCCGAGAGTGGATTTCATAACCACGGTTAAAAACAATCACCCGCGAATAAGGCTTAGGGTGAAGTTTTCAACTGATATAAAAAGCCAGAACTATCATTGCGAAACGCAGTTCGGCACGGTTTCCAGACAAACCGATCAGTACTATTCTAATCGGGAGGGATGGCGCGAAAAACCATCGGGAATTTTTCCTTCGTTGAGGTGGATAGATTACAACAACGGAAAAATCGGGCTGACAATTATCAACAAAGGGACCCCGGAAAACGAAGTGAGAGACGGCAACATTTATATTACTCTTCTCAGAGCCGTTGACATGCTTTCATGCGACGGAAAAGCCGGGCCGCTGATACCGGTTCCCGACGCGAGGGAGACGAAAAGATACGTATTCAATTATTCCGCCTACCCTCACGAAGGCGGGTGGGAAAAGGCGAAATCATACGTGCAGGGTTACGGGTTCAACTTCGGCATAATTCCTCTGCAAATACCGAGAGCGAAAAAATTTAATGCAAAAAGATCTTTCATAAAATTAGAGCCAGAAAACATAGTGTCGACTGCTTTCAAGCCGTCGGAAGACGGGAAAGGCGTTGTTTTAAGATTTTACGAGGCATCCGGAAAAAAGACCAAGGCCAAAATAACCTTTTTCAGAGAACTCGAAAGAGCGGTAAAAACCGATTTGCTTGAGGAAGAGCTGGAAGAGGTGCCCGTAAATGAGAACCGCGTCGAACTCGATATTAAACCGTTTGAAATCGTCACGCTCAAGTTATTTTGCAAAGTGCTGTGAAATGAGTCAAAAACAGAAAATTATTTTCACCGACCTTGACGGAACCATGATAGACGCGTACACCGGCTCGTATAAAAAGTCTTTGCCCGGCATTAAACTGGTTAAAAAGAGAAAGATTCCTCTCGTGTTCTGCTCCTCAAAGACCAGGGTCGAGCAGGAGGTTCTGAGAAAAGAGACCGGAGTGAGCGACCCGTTCATAGTTGAGAACGGCTCAGCTATATGCGTCCCAAAAGGTTATTTTTCATTTTCGGCCGGGGAGCCAAAAAACGGTTATGAGGTAATCGAGCTCGGGGTTTCTTATGCAAAAATAAAAGACAGAATCAACGAGCTTAGGAAAAGATATGAAATCGTGGGATACGCTATTTTAAGCGCCGAAGAGGTCGCGAAGATAACCGGGCTTGGCATCGAACTTGCGAAACTTGCCAAGCAAAGAGAATACACGGAGACGTTGACAGAGGTCTCGGCAGAGGCGGTGGAAGAGTTGAAAAAGAATTTTAATGTGGTGTTCGGTGGGCGGTTCGTTGAGGTCATGGGAAAAAACGCGGACAAGGGAAAGGCGGTCAGAATTTTGACCGAGCTGTTCAAAAGAGAATTCGGCGAAGTTGAAACGTACGGCATAGGGAACTCAAAAAATGACGGGCCGATGCTCAGAGCCGTGGACCGCGCGTACCTTGTAAAAAACCCGGACGGGAGTTGGGAAGACGGGGACGCAAAAAAGATCGACGGCATCGGACCGGAAGGATGGAAAATGGCAATAAAAGAGATATGCTCGTGAACAGCCACTCGCGGATGCGGGGTTGCGGACTTCAAACGGAGAGTTCTCATCGTTACCGATTCGCGTTCATTTCCGGTGACAACCTGTTCGCAGCGGCGCGCGGCATCTGGGAATCGCGCCAATGCCTACATTTATATACGATGAACGTCATTAGATTAATATGGAAAAAATAAAAAATCTCGTATTGAGAAAGATAAAGCCAACGCGCGAAGAGAGCGAGAAAATGAAGGATTTTGTCATCGAGCTGCTGCGGGTCGCCGAAACCGTTACAAAAACCCAGCCAATAATAACGGGGTCCATCGGAAAGGGCACGTGGCTGAAAGGCGACTGCGACATTGACCTGTTTCTAATGTTCCCGAAATCCGTTTCGCGAAAAAATCTGGAAAAGCGCGGAATCGAATACGGCGAAAAAATCACTTATGCGCTGAAGGGCCGGTGCAAAATAAGATACGCGGAGCACCCTTACGTTCGCGCGACCGTTAACGGCATAAAAATCGATATAGTCCCGTGCTACAAAATCGGCAAGGGGGACAAAATAATTTCTGCCGTTGACCGCTCTCCGTTGCACGTCGCTTACATATTAGAAAAACTCGACCCGGAATTTAGAGACGACGCGAGATTATTGAAGCAATTCTGCAAGGGAATCGGGATATACGGAAGCGACGCAAAGAATCTCGGTGTCAGCGGGTATATATGCGAGCTGCTGGTCATAAAATACGGCAGGTTCGAGAGCGTGCTGAAAGCCGTTTCAAAACTTAATCCCGGCCACATCATCGATATTGAAAACCTCTGGTTCAGGGACTTAACGAGAATCGATAAATCAACGGAAGAAATAAAAAACAAATTCAGGGGCGAGCCGCTCATAATAATCGACCCGGTAGACAAAAACAGGAACGCTGCCGCGGCATTGTCATGCGAAAATTTTATGAGGTTTGTAGGCAAGGCGAGGGAGTTTCTGAAAAACCCGAGCATGGATTTCTTTTTTCCAGTTAAAAAGGAATTGAGCAAGAAGGAGATAAAGAGTTTGCAGCAAAGAAAAACAAAATTTTTGGGCATACTGTTCGACAAGCCGGATGTTATGGACGACATTTTATATCCGCAACTAAGAAAAGCGTCCGAAAGGCTGGCAAGTCTCATGGCTCATCACGAGTTCAGGGCATTGAGAAAATATGAATTTGTAACCGGGAAAAAGGTCGCGTTGATTTTTGAAATGGAGACATGGCTGCTTCCGTTCATAGAAAAGATGGTCGGGCCCCCCGTTTTTGCGATTAAAAACTCCAGGGACTTTCTGAAAAAATATAAAAATTGTTTGTACGGCCCTTACATAGAAAAACAGAACTGGGTCATCGAAAAGCAAAGAAAATTCAAGATGGCCCACCTGTTGCTGAGACGCTTTTTGTCGGACGGCCCGGAAAACTTGCAAAAGAACGGCGTGCCAAATCACATAGCAAAGCCTATTTCAAACGCGAAAATTCTCCAGCACGACGAGTTCTGGGAATTTGTAAAAAAGAACAAGGAGTTCTCGGCATTTTTGAGAGAAAAATATTTTGAAAATCAAAGCACTTCTCAAAACTGATAACAAAAACATCTTGATCGCCAACCCTTGAACTCAATTTCTTCATTTCCAAACCTTTCACGACAATACGCGCTCATCTCAAATACTCTTTCGCGAATTCCTCGAGCAGTTTCGCCCCTTTGACCAGGTCGTTTATCTTCACGTATTCGTCTGTCGCATGCGCCTGATTATATGCCCCGAAACCCGTTGTTACCGCCG
>JAGGUE010000050.1 GCA_021158665.1 Candidatus Aenigmatarchaeota archaeon | reverse complement strand
CGTTGAAGCTCTGCTAAAAATTATCTGCTCGTTGCCACATTTTTTACATCTAACCTTTAAAAATTTCCCACTCATTTTCAAAACACCTCACCAAATACCGTTTTGAAAACCAAAAGTTTCATCAATATCACGGACAACTTTTATAGTTTTCAAAACACCTCATTCTCAGAGCAAAAATTAATATGAAAAATTATGTAAAAAATGCTTTAAAAAGATTAAAAATTGTTGAATCTTGCAAAAAAGGGCTCGATTTTATTTATCGGGCATGTGGACAGAGAAATTTTTGAATTTTAATCCAAAAACAAATGCTCTGTGAAAATTAAAAGCAAAGAACGCTCGTTAACACGGTCTGCACGGCGACCGACCCGCGCGGTGTTCCGTATTACGGAGAAGAGATGGCGAAACGGCATTGGGAACAAGACATGACCTAACGTGCCGGCGTCATTCTCATGTGACACCGAAAGCTTTAAATACTTTATGAATATATATTCATTAAGGTGATAAACATGCCCGGAGGAGATGGAACCGGACCCGCTGGAATGGGACCCATGACAGGAAGGGCCGCGGGTTACTGCGCCGGATACAATGTACCGGGATTTATGAATCCCGTATTTGGCAGAGGATTTTTCAGAAGAGGATTCGGTCGCGGATTTGGATTCAGAAGATTTTTTGGACCGGTGGTTCAGCCTGTTACAAGGCCTGCGTATCCAGCAGCTTATCCGGTTCTAGAGCCAGCGAGCCTGACAAAGGAAGAGCAAAGAAAAATGCTGGAAGAGGAGAAAAAAGAGCTCGAGTCCGAGTTAAGGTACATCAAAGAGAAACTCGCCGAGTTAAGTAAAAAATAAAAGATGCGGCACCCTTTTCAAAGTTAGAAATAGTTTAAAATTAAGTCAACGAATTGACTCGAAGCTTTCGAATGCAAAACATATCGCCAGGCAGGCGTTTGACATCGCACGGCATTCGAAAATGAGCATCAAAGGAGTTGGAAAATGCCGAGACCGAGACGATGCAGAAGGGTGTGGTTTCAGCCAAACGTAAGTTTTTTCAGGCCCGTTGGCCTGTTTCGGTTAGAGGAAGTTATTTTGACGATAGACGAGTTTGAAGCCATGAGGCTGAAAGACCTTCTTGGCCTGGAGCAGGAAAAGGCTGCAAAGAAGATGAACATTTCGCAGCCGACATTTTCCCGGCTAATAGAGTCGGCGAGAAGAAAAGTGGCAGATGCCATAGTAAACGGCAGGGCAATTAAAATACAAGGAGGCGATTATAAAATGGTTGGAAGAGGCAGAATGGGCGGATTCGGATTAGGACCGAGCGGTGAATGCGTATGCCCGTCATGCGGATACAGAATGGCTCACCAGAGAGGAGTCCCGTGCTTTCAGTGCAAGTGCCCGAAGTGCGGAACTCTTATGACGAGAGCAAGATAAAATAATTAAAGTTAGCCCATTTCGATCGGTGATATTATGAAAATCGCAATAAGTTCAGCGGGCCGGGGATTGGACAGCCAGATGAGCGGTATTTTTGGCAGATGCCCATATTTTGTGATAGTGGAGATAGAAAATAAAAAAATCAAGAGCGTAATGAGCATAGCAAACCGGGCCGTGACCCGGGCCGGCGGAGCCGGTATCATGGCAGCGCAAACGGTTGCGAACCAGAATGTGAAAGCCGTAATATCCGGAGCGGTTGGGCCAAGAGCATTTGATGTTTTGCGGCAAATCGGCATAGAAATATATCATGGAGTTGCCGGAACGGTTGAAGACAATGTAAAGGGTTTCATGAGCGGAAAACTCGCCAAGATTACATTGCCCGGAGCCATGGGCTTTGGCGGAAGAGGCATGGGAAGAGGGCTTGGCAGAGGAAGAAGATTCTAATTTTTAGACTTGGTCATGCGTGTTGAGCTTCGGGTTGCGCGATGGTTTCCGCTTTTCGTATCCCCGTCTCGCCGAATGCTCCGCCGAGCATAAGGGATGCCGGCTTATAGTCGTATGCGATATCCTCTTTCGGTGGTATTTATGGACATAAGAAAAGGGCAGCGGGCGGCAAAAAACGCCACGATAATTACTGCATTATTAGCCATGCTTAAAGCGGTCGTGGGACTTTTGTCGGGGTCGTTGGCCCTGCTCACAGACGCTTTGCACAGCACAATAGATATCGTGACAATATCCATATCTTTTGTCGGCTTGAAAATAGCTGGAAAGAGGCCGACAAAAAGATTTCCATATGGCTATTACAAGGCAGAATCGCTGGCCGTATTGTTTATATCATTAATAATATTTTTTATTGCCTTCAGATTGTTGTTGCGGGGATATTATTATTTGTTTTTCGTATCGGCAATAAATTTTGCTCCGGCGGCGTTATCCGTTGCTCTAATCTCTTCTGCCGTTTCGTTTTTGGTCGCGAGATATTTGAAAAAAACTGGCGAAGAAATAAATTCCCAGGCTTTGCTCGTGAATTCCCAGGAAAGGAAGGTGGACGCGCTTTCCTCCATTGCCGTTTTTGTCGCGATTCTGTCGAATTATTATGAAATCCCTTATATCGAAGGTTCCGTCGTAATCGTTTTGGCATCGCTGATTCTCAAGATAGGCATAATTAGCATGAGAGATTCCGTCTTTGCCCTGATGGATGTCAGCCCGAGCAAGGAAATAGAAAACAAAATTAAAAAAATACTGAAGTCAATAAAAGGCGTAGAAAGTTTTGAAAACCTAAGGCTTAGAAAAGCCGGGCCTTTTATATTCGGCGAGGTTATCGTTAAAATAAAAAAATTCGTTGACGTTGCGAAGGCGCATGAAATAGCAGACAACATAGAAAACAAAATCAAAGAGCAAATAAAACAGGTCGATTCGTTCACCGTTCACGTTGAGCCGTTCAAAACAGAAAGGCAAAAGATACTCGTGCCGGTCAAAAACAAAAACGGTTTGAATTCGGAAATATCGGAACACTTTAGCAGAGCAGAATATTTTATTTTCGTTTTGACGGATAATAAAAAAATTAAATCTTATTATTTTAAAGCAAATCCTTTCAAAACGAAAAAAGTGAGAACGGGCATTTCCGTTACTCATTACGTTATTAAAGAAAAAATAGATACGGTTATAACAAAAGAAATAGGGGAGATATCCTTTCACGCGCTGAGAGACGGTTTAGTTGATGTTTATAAGGCCGATGGCAAAAGAGTCGGAGACATTATTAATAATTTCATAGATAATAAACTTACGAGGCTCAAGCAACAGACGCGGGAAAAGGATTGAGGTAATAATTATGAGCACCTTTGAAAATGTAAGGGAAATGATAGAAAAGGTCGGCGAAACGATGAAATTGACGAGAGAAGAGAAGGATTTATTATTAAAATATAAGCAGATAAAAAAAGCGGAACTGGAAGTAAACGGAAAAAAATTTTTGGCGTGGAGAATTTTGCATAACGATGCGTTGGGTCCGGGAAAGGGGGGAATAAGATTTCACCCAGATGTTTCAGAAGATGAGATAAAGTCTCTCGCTTTCTGGATGACGATAAAAAATTCGCTGGCTGGTCTGCCATATGGCGGGGCGAAGGGAGGTGTGCGAATAAATCCGAAGGAGCTTACGAGAAAGGAACTTGAACAAGTGAGCAGGGCTTACATAAAATCATTTCACAATGTTTTGGGTCAGGACAAGGATATCCCGGCTCCAGACGTTTACACTAGCCCCGAAATAATGGGATGGATGCTCGACGAATTTGAAAAGATAAAGGGACGGCACGAGCCGGGCATGATAACTGGAAAGCCGACTGAGTTGGGTGGATGCCCGATAAGAGAGGCGGCAACATCTCTCGGCGGTTTCATCGTATTAAAAGAATTTTTGCGTTCAGAAGATATCGATAAAAATATAACGATAGCGATCCAGGGTTTTGGAAATGTTGGCATGAACATCGCCCTCATTTTACAGAAAAACGGGTTTAATGTGGTTGCCGTCAGCGATAGTAAGGGAGGCGTTTTTAACGAGAACGGGATTGATGCGGAAAAGGTAAGGGAAGTGAAGCAAAGAACCGGTTCGGTTATCAATTGCGACGAAACAAAAAAAATAACAAATGAGGAGCTTTTGGAATTAGATGTCGACATGTTAATGTTAGCCGCCATGGAAAACCAGATAACAAAAGAGAATGCCGACAAGATAAGAGCCAAATGGATTATGGAACTTGCGAACGGGCCAGTGACGTCAGAGGCATGTAAAATTCTTCATGAGAAAGAAAAAATCATAATCCCTGATATTTTGGCAAATGCCGGGGGCGTTGTTGCCAGCTATTTCGAGTGGGTCCAGAATAAAACCGGCAACGTCTTTGAAACAAGATATTTGGAAAAAAGGTTTGAGGACATGATGACGAATTCGTTTAGCAAAGTAAGTAAATTTTCTAAAGAGAACAAAATTGATATGCGAACGGCAGCCTATGTTATTGCAATAGAAAGGATTCTCAAAGCGGAGAAAGCGAGGGGAAACATTTAAGTTTTTAACCGAAAATCATTTTTAAGCGATTAAAATGAAAATTGCAATTCCAGTCATAGAAAACAATGGAATGGATTCCAGGGTTAGCCAGCACTTTGGGCACGCGAGGCTCATGATGATATACGACTCGGAGAAAAAGAAAATAGACGCGAGCGATGTCAGGGAAGTGGAGGGATGTTCGCCCATAGTTGCAATCGAAGGCTTTGATGTTGACATGATATATTGCTTTGGTATCGGCGCGAAAGCAATGGCGCTTTGCAGGCAAAAAGGAATAAAACTGAAGACGGGAAGATTTGAAACGGTAAAAGATGTTATAAAAAATCTCGACAAACTCGAGGACCTGACAGAGGGCTGCGGGAGATGATGCCGGAAACGCGCTTCGGAAGTAAAAATTTAATTCGATTTAAATGCGCATGCCGGTAAATCGGCCGCTTCTCTGCGCGAGTGATATGAAAAGAGATTATCTATGTCAAAAGAAGAAGAGATGGAAAGAATAGAACGGGAAATAAAAAATTGTAAAAAATGTGAATTGTGGAAAACTCGAAATAATCCCGTTATTGGAGAAGGAACCCTGAATGCAAATATCGTGTTCGTTGGCGAGGCTCCCGGATATAACGAAGACAAGCAAGGCAAACCGTTCGTCGGCAGGGCTGGCAAAGTGTTCGACGAACTGCTCGCTCACATAGGTTTGAAGAGAGAAGAGATTTTCATCACAAATGTGCTCAAGTGCCGTCCACCTCAAAACAGAAACCCCTTGAAAAATGAGATAAGTGCATGCACGCCTTATTTGGACAGGCAAATCTCAATTATAAGACCAAGAGCTATCGCCACATTGGGAAGCTTCGCCCTGCATTACATCTTTGAGAAATTTGGCCTGAAGAGAGAGACGATTGGCGCGGTTCACGGAAAATCTTTCGATGTTTTCAATCTAACCGGAGTTAGAAAGATAATACCAATGTATCACCCGGCAACCGCCACTTATAACCCAGAGACTAAAAATCTTCTCCTAAAGGATTTCGAGGTTCTTAAAAATATTTGCCGTCGTGATGCATAATAAATAAGAGAGATAACATGAAAATACTGCTTTTTGTCTCATCTCATTGTCCGCATTGCCCGGACGCTGAACGCATTGTAAGAAAAATCGTGCCAGAATACGGGCTGAGCTTTAGTAAAATAAGAATGAAAACCCAGGAAGGAAAGGAACTCTCTTCAAAGTATAATATCATGGCGTTGCCAACACTATTAATATTGGATAACAATGAAAATGAGGTCAAGAGAATCGTCGGCGTGCCTGATGAGGATTTATTAAAAAACAAAATTGAGAAACTGCTTGGCCTGAGAAAATCATTTCTTGGCAGACTTTTTGGCAGGTGAAATTGTTATGAAAATCGCAATCACGGGAGGCAAAGGAGGGACGGGGAAGTCAACGGTAGCGACGGCATTGGCAGTTGAACTGGCAAAAGAGAATAGGGTTTTACTGGTGGATGCGGACGTCGACTGCCCAAACGACCATTTAATCCTGTCAATAAAAAGGAGGGAAGTGAAAAGAGTTGAGCAAACGGTACCGAAATGGGATTTTAAGAAATGCGTGAAATGCGGGAAGTGTTCTGCAGTTTGCAAAGCAAACTCGATAGTTTTTGTTAAAGGCAGATTCCCGATTTTTATTCCGGATCAGTGCAACGGGTGCGGCGCGTGTATCATATCCTGCCCGAAAAATGCGATCTCAAAATCAAAGAAGGAAATAGGAAAAATATTTTCCGGTAAAAAACAGAAACTTGATTTTGTTTCCGGAGAACTATTCCCAAACCAGCCAATAGCGGAGTTTGTCGTCTCCGCCATAAGGGATTATGTAAACGGGATAGAAAATAAATACGATTTTGTTTTAATCGATACATCGGCGGGAACTCATTGCGATGTTATCTCGGCTTTGCTTGGATGCGATATGGCTCTCGCCGTCACGGAGCCAACACCTCTCGGCGCTCATGACATGGAACTTATTCTCGAGTTGCTAAAAATTTTAAAAATCCCGGCAAAAATTGTGTTGAACCGCTCCGATATCGGGGACGGGTCATTAATCAAAAAAATCGCCGAAAAATGCGGAACAGAAATAATAGGAGACATACCGTATAAAAAGGAAATCCTGGAGTCATACTCAAAGGGAGAGCCTGTTATAGATGACAGCATTTTGAAAATTGTAAATTATTTAAAAAAACACACACAATTAACATAAATGGATTGAAAATTACAGAAGAACATACGTTCTTCCTATTTCACAAACAGAAATTGATGCGGTGTTTGTAAAATTACGGAAGAACACGCGTATTCAAAAACAGTAATTGGTGAGTCACTTTGAAACTGAACGCCGACCTTGTAATCATTGGCGGCGGACCGGCCGGAGTTACGGCAGCAATTGCCGCAAAAGATAGAACTGGGAAAATAATTCTGATTAGAAAGGAAAAAAAGGCTTTGATACCGTGCGGCATACCCTACATTTTCGGGACATTGCGATCCCCCGATAAGGACATATTGCCGGATAAGTTGTTAGATGGCGTGGACCTCATTATCGATGAGGTTATTTCAATAAACAGGCGATTAAAGACCGTCACGACTTTGGAAGGTAAGAGCATTAAATATAAAAAATTGGTTTTGGCCGTCGGCTCCACCCCGGTTATTCCTCGCGTGCGCGGTGTTGAATTGAAAAATGTCTTCGCGATAAAAAAAGATATAGACCATGTTAAAAAATTAAAAAGCGCCCTGAAAAATTCAAAAGACCTCGTAATCGTGGGCGGCGGTTTTATCGGCGTTGAGTTTGCCGACGAATGCAGAAAAATGGGAATGAATGTAACTATAGTGGAGCTTCTTCCGCATTGCCTTTTCACGGCCTATGACAAAGAATTTTGCATAAGAATCGAAAATAAACTCAGGGAAGCGGGAGTGAAGATAATTACAGGAAGGGGCGTTAAATCAATTTTGGGCAGAAACGAGGCGGAGCAAGTGGAGCTTTCTGATGGCAAAAGATTGAGGGCCGATGCCGTAATCATGGCAATAGGAGTGGCTCCAAACACCGAGCTTGCCAGGGAATCCGGCTTAAAGGTTGATGAAAAAACCGGAATTCATGTCGACAAGTACATGAGAACCATTGATAAAAATATTTTTGCCGTTGGCGATTGCGCTGAAAAATTCTCCTTCTTTACAAGAAAACCTCTCAATCTGCGACTCTCTTCCATAGCAACAAACGAGGCTAGAATTGCAGCTACCAATATTTTTGAGCCGAGTATAAAAAATGAAGGCGTTATAGGGGTTTTTTCAACCAAGGTGGACGACCTTTGCATATCTGCGGCTGGTTTGACAGAAAATGCGGCCAAGAGATGCGGCTTTGACGTTGTTGTTGGCGAGGCGGTAACCGTAGATAAGCATCCCGACTCAATGCAAGAGGCGAGAGAGATTAAAGTTAAACTCGTTTTTGACAAAAAGACGAAAAGAATATTGGGGGCTCAGGTTTGCGGAGGAATAACAACTGGAGAAATTGGTAATATTTTGGCCGTTCTAATCAAAAATAAGGCAACGGCCGAGGATATAAAAACCTTGCAGATAGGCACTCATCCCGCGCTCACGCCCTCGCCAATACGTTATCCGATAATAAGCGCCGCCGAGAATGCCTTGAAAAGAGATGAAAAAAATGGATAATCTGTTTTTAATTATATTTCTAATTTTTATTGGTCAAACTCTTGGCTCTCTGTTTGGATTGACGGGTAAACCAAAAAGAACCGTTCTATACGGCTCTCTGGCATTCGCCGCTTCTATGATGCTTGGCATATCTTTCCTTCAGTTAATCCCTGAAGCACTAAAAATCACCTCTTTTTATTTGGTATTGCTTTTCCTCTTTCTTGGAATAACGATAATGCGGGTCGTTGACAGAACTCTGCCGCACATAAATCCAGAACTACTCAAAAAAGAGAAGCCATCTATTGAGAGAAGCGTTGCGATGCTCGTTGTTGGCATGGCTCTGCATAATGTGCCGGAGGGATTGGCGATAGGCGTTGGCTTTGCTTTGAGACCCGAACTTGGAATTATGATAGCATTGGGAATCGCGGCACAGGATGTGCCGGAGAATATCGCAGTGATCGTTCCTCTGTACAATTTAACCAAAAAGAGAATGAAATCGTTTATCATAACAACGGCAACGATATTATTTGAATTGATCGGTTTTATTTTCGGTTACTATGTTTTAAAAGAATCTTCGCTAAGTTTGTTGGGAGCGTCGCTAACGCTCGCGGCGGGTTTCATGACTTATATCTCAATAGAAGAATTGATCCCAGCAGCACAGATAAGAAAAAATCTAAAAGTCGGGCTAATTAGCATTATTCTGGGAGTGGCGTGCGTTTTATTGACAGGTCTCTTAGGATAGTTCATGTTTGGTGTGAACAAAATGAAAATCGCAGAAGTTCAAAATTTGTTAAAGAAAAATTCAAACAATAAAGTTAAAGATAGCTTCCAAAGATTTATTCCAAGTTCTGAAAAAGTTTACGGAGTTAAAGTCCCAATTTTAAATGAATTGGCTAATAAACTTAAAAACGAAGATTTTGATTTTGTCGAGCAACTTTGGAAATCCGGAGCATTTGAAGAAAAATTGCTCGCTTCAAAGATTTTAGGTAAGATATGCAAAAAAAATCCTGACAAAACCTTAGAGCTTACTAAAAAATTTGGCAAAGATATAGCAGATTGGGCGGTATGCGATACTTTAGCAACTCAAGGAATTAGAGTTATAACAAAAATAAAACAAGATGAAATTTTTGAAATTTCTAAAAAACTCATTAAATCTAAAAATTTTTGGGAGAGAAGATTTGCTTTGGTTCTCTTAATTAATTTTGTTAAAGGTAAACTACTCCCCACTATCGCAGGGAGCTTTATAGGTCATAATACCTAAAGGGTTGTTTACACACCCTCTGGCATTAGGGAGCGTTGCCCTAATACCAA
Organism: Candidatus Aenigmatarchaeota archaeon; assembly: GCA_021158665.1. Classification (GTDB taxonomy): domain Archaea; phylum Aenigmatarchaeota; class Aenigmatarchaeia; order GW2011-AR5; family JAHLMP01; genus JAGGUE01. Next base: position 27 of record JAGGUE010000050.1, on the reverse strand, counting down.
TGTTTACAGATGCATTAAAATCTGCAT
>JAGGUE010000062.1 GCA_021158665.1 Candidatus Aenigmatarchaeota archaeon | reverse complement strand
TGACCCAAAAGGATTGAAAGAGATTTGCTTGTAAACCGAATGCATTGACGTGGTTTCAATGAGCATTTTGATAAAGAACTGTCTTCTCAATCAAAAAGAAACGGATGTATTTATTGAAGAAAATAAAATATCCGAAATCTCTCCGAAATGCGGTGAAAGTGCCGACGAGATTATAGACGGAAGGGGGAAAGCGATAATACCCGGATTCGTCAATGCCCACACGCACGCTGCCATGACATTGCTGCGCGGCTACGCCGATGACATGGCTCTTAACCAATGGCTCGAGCAAAAGATATGGCCGCTGGAGGCGAAGCTTACCGAGGATGACGTATATTGGGGGGCAAAACTCGCGTGTCTGGAGATGATAAAAACCGGCACTACATTTTTTAATGACATGTACTGGCACTGGTCTGGAACCGCGAGAGCGGTTAATGAGATGGGAATACGGGCAGCGATCAGTTTGGTGTTTATAGATAATCTCGACCCGGAAAAGGCGAAAGAACAAATAAGGATGAACGAGAAAATATATCGGGAAAACAAAAATTTCGGCAAAAGAATAATCTTCGCCATGGGCCCTCACTCTATTTATACGGTTTCGGAACAAAGCCTTGCGTGGATAAAAGAATTTGCGCAAAGAAACGGCCTGCTAATCCATATACACGTATCCGAAACCAAGGAGGAAGTTGACAATTGCATTAAAACGAATAAATTAAGGCCGATCGAGTATTTAGATAAAATAGGTTTTTTGGGCCCAAATGTTATCGCGTGCCATTGCGTCTGGGTCAATAAGAATGAGATAGACATACTTTCAAAAAATCGCGTAAAAGTTGTTATTAATCCCACATCGAACATGAAGCTGGCGTCCGGTTTATTTCCATATGATGAAATGAAAAGCAAACTGACCGTCTGTCTCGGCACGGACGGATGCTCATCAAACAACAATCTCGACATGCTTGAAGCGATGAAAATCGCGGCGCTTTCTCAAAAGATAAATTCAAATGACCCGATGTCATTGTCTGCAAAAGAAGCGTTTGACATGGGAACGATAAACGGAGCGAAGGCATTTAACCTTAACTGCGGCGAAATAAAAGAGGGCAAACTCGCCGATATTCTGCTCATCGACCTTAAAAAACCGGAGATGATGCCGATGCACGACCTGACATCAAACCTCGTCTATTCCGCAAACGGCTCATGCGTTGATACGGTGATATGCGACGGAAAAATTATTATGAGGGGCGGAAAGGTTGAAAATGAGGAAAAAATTATAGAAAAGGCGAACGATGTTGCAAAAGAACTTGTGAAGAGGTAAACCGCGGTGGATTATATAGTTGAGAGCAAAGTATAATACTCTCATTGTTCAACAATTTGTTGATAGAGAAAAGAAGCTCGATTTTAACAATCGGGTTTAAAGAAAATTTTAGCAGAAAAGATTCGTTCAATATTTGCAAGGGAAAATTTAGAAAGCGTGCGGGAAAAGGAATTGAAACCTTTTATATTAACGGATATGATAAAATTTAAATTTGTGAAGGGTTTTGTTATAAAAAATGTCAATACCAGGGTTCAACCTAAAAGAAATCGGAGAACCGTTAAGCCCGATATTCACAGTGCGCGGGTGTTCGGCGACCGACTTAATGGCATCGCTCATGCCTTTGAGTATATACGGAGAATCGTGACCGGTGGCGCAAAGTAATTTATTATTTTATGCTCATTGAATTGTCATGCCGATAAAAGATGCCAAGGCGGTTTTGTTCGACCTCGACGGCGTTCTGGTAGATTCCTTTGACACGTGGCTGACCGCGTTTAACATGACATTGAAAAAATTCGGCGCAGAAGCGATCTCTAAAAAAGATTTCAGAAAAAAGTACTGGGGAAACCGCGTCGAAGCGAATATTAAGGAGTTCGGGGCGCTTTTTAAAAATGCCGCGCTTGGCCGCGATGCCGCGGAATACTGCAAGAAGAAGCACGAAGAGTTGAGCGCGCAATCAAACTTATTTCCGGACGCAAAAAAGGTCCTCGCAGAAGTTAAAAAGAAATTCAAAACGGCTCTCGTCACGAACACGCCCGGGAATGAGGTGCGTAAATTGCTCGATGATTTTCGGATTAAAAAATATTTTGACGTCGTCGTGACCGGCGATGACGTTAGGCACGGAAAGCCAGACCCAGAAATGATTTTAAAGGCGTGCAAAATGCTTGATGTGAAACCGGGTGAGGCCGTTGTTGTTGGAGACACGAAAACGGACTTTCTCGCCGGCAGGGGGGCTGGATGCAAAGTCGTCGGCATGGGCATGGACGCCGACTTCAGGATTCAAAGACTGTCGGAGTTGATCGGGCTGCTCGATTGAGAAATTCTTATTAAATTTTTTGCCAATCATAATATCATGAAATTCAGGAAGGTCCGGGAGGGCGGAATTGAGCTGTACGTTCCAGACACAGATATTCCGGAGCGCGGGCGAAAATACGGGTTCTACAATCCAGAGATGAGTCTCGACAGGGACATTTCAGTTGCCGTTTTGTCTGTTTTCAAAAAAATGTTTTCAGAAAAATCCAAAAACGAGATCGAAATCTGCGACCCGCTCTGTGCAACTGGCGTACGCGGGCTGAGATACAAGAAGGAAGTCGGCGGCGATGTTACTTTGAACGACAAGAACGAGCGCGCAATAGAGCTTGCGCGGAAGAACGCGAAACTTAACAAACTAAGCATGAGCATAAAAAACGAGTCTGCCGCCCTCCTTCTCGCCGAAAAGACATTTGATGTCATCGACGTCGACCCGTTTGGCTCTCCGTGTCTTTTTATAGACTCTGCCGCGAGGTCTTTATCAAAATTTTCGTTTCTATGCGTCACGGCAACCGACACCGCAACGCTGTTCGGCATATACCCAAATGCGTGCGAAAGAAAATACGGTGTCCGTCCTTTCAGGTGCCAGTTCTCAAAAGAGCTCGGGACCAGAATCCTTGCTGGGTTTGTCATAAAAGAGCTCGCAAAATACGGCAAGTGCTTTACCCCCGTCTTGTGTTATGCGAGAAGGCACTATATAAGAACATTCGGAACAGTTGAAAACTCGGTTGAGAAGACAAATGAGATATTGACGGAATTTGATTTTCTTTCATGCGATGACGGGTTTTGGAAAAAAGGAATCGTTGGCGAACATAAGATAGGCAAGGTATATCTCGGCAAACTGCACGACAAAGATTTCTGCCGCAAAGTTTCTGAAGAAATAAAGAAAAGGAATCTCGACGGAGTTAAGATCGTGAATACGGTAACCGGCGAGACCGACGACCTGTTTTACTACGACATGCACTGGGTCGCAAAAAAATACAAAAAACGGCTGGCAAAAGCGGATAACATGGTCCTGAAACTGCGCGAGAAAGGTTTTCGCGCATCGCGGACCGTATTCTGCGGCAACGGGATAAAGACAAACGCCGGCATCGAAGAATTGGTTAACGCCTTGGGCTCATGCTCCGAGAGTGCCGCATAAAACTCCGGGAAGTCGCGGCGCAGACGAATTGGAGGCACGGCCATAAACTGTGATTAGAGAGTCGTCGCGCGCGTTGTCGCC
>JAGGUE010000065.1 GCA_021158665.1 Candidatus Aenigmatarchaeota archaeon | reverse complement strand
GGGCAATGCGCTTGATGATCTTTAACTTTTTAAAATTTTTACGCAACTCTATTCTATATGAAATTTATTTTTGTCACCGGCGGCGTGATAAGCGGTGTTGGAAAGGGCGTCGCGGCCGCTTCTATCGGAAAAATTTTGCAATCTTATGGATTCTCGGTCACCATAATAAAAATTGACCCTTATATTAATTGCGATGCCGGGACATTGAGGCCAACCGAACACGGCGAGGTATGGGTCACGGATGACGGCGGTGAGATCGATCAGGACCTCGGAAACTATGAAAGGTTTTTGGGAGCGGACATTCCAAAAAAGAATAACATCACCACGGGGCAGGTTTACAGAGAAATTATCAGAAAGGAGAGGTCTGGCAAATTCTTGGGCCAGACGGTGCAGTTCATACCGCACGTTCCGGATGAGATCAAGCAAAGAATAAAAGAGGCGGGAAAGGGCCATGATTTCGTTATTATTGAAATAGGCGGAACGATAGGAGATTATGAGAACCTTCCGTTTTTATTTGCGGCAAAATCACTGGAAATCGAGTACGGAAAAGAAAATGTCGCGAATATTTTAGTAAGTTACTTGCCGATACCTAAAAATGTCGGAGAGATGAAAACCAAACCAACGCAGCAGGCGATAAAAATGCTCAACGAAACCGGGATATTCCCGGATTTCGTTTTATGCAGGGCAGCGAGACCTCTCGATAACATAAGAAAAAAGAAAATAGAAACTTATGCAAATATTTGCTCCGACAACATAATTTCCGCTCCGGACATCAAAACGATTTATAAAGTTCCGCTGAACTTTGAAAAAGAAAAACTCGGCGAAAAGCTTTTAAAGAGGTTTGGCGTAAAACCATTGCAAACGCCGAACTGGACGGCATGGCAGAAGCTCGTTGACAAGATAGAAAATCCGCGCAAAAAAATAACAGTAGGGATAGTTGGAAAATATGTTGATATAGGAGATTTCAATCTCGCCGATTCGTACATATCGATAAACGAGGCTTTGAAACACGCCGGAGCAGAGCTCGATGTCGGCATAAATATAGAATGGATAGATTCGAAATTATTTGAAAAAAATCAAAAGAAATTGGATGAGCTTAACAATTGCAACGGAATAATAATTCCAGGGGGGTTCGGCTCAAGCGGAGTTGAAGGCAAGATCGCCGCGATAAAGTTTTGCAGGGAAAACGATGTTCCGTTTCTCGGCCTGTGCTACGGCATGCAGCTCGCCGTGGTAGAGTTTGCCAGACACGTTCTTGGCTGGGATGCTCACACGACAGAGATCGACCCAAACACGGATTATCCGGTCATAGACATCTTGCCGTCGCAAAAGCGTGTCATGGAAAAAAGCGAGTATGGCGGAACCATGAGGCTCGGGGCGTACGCCGCCGTACTTGAAAACTCTGAAATTTTGAAGAATTATAAAGAAACCGGGAGACTGGACAGGGACGCGCTAAAGGTAAATGAACTGAAGAAAAATCCCGAACAGGCTTTCAGACTGGGAATTTTAAATAACGCAGAAAATGTGATTTTGGAAAGGCACAGGCATAGATATGAGGTTAATCCAGAATACGTGGAGGAATTGTCAAAGAACGGGCTGATATTTTCCGGTTATCATGTAAGAGAAGACGAAACAAAATTAATGGAATTTCTAGAATTGCCAAATCATCCGTGCTTTATCGCAACCCAGGCTCATCCCGAATTTAAGTCACGGCTCGGTGACCCGGCGCCGATGTTTCTTAAATTTGTAAGGGCGTGCTATTTGTAAACAAAAAATAGGTCTTTGCGAGATCGCAATCTCCACCAGCCGGCTCCGCTCTACCGCCAGTTGGCGCGGCGGATTCTCTAATCTTATAGCCATTTAGCCAACGACCCGTCAAACGGGCGCGGCGGAATTCCTCAATCTCATACGCGCATTTAGTTATGCCCGGCGGTTTTTATCCTTTCCAAATCGCGCATACAGAAACGTGGCAGAAATCATCAAAACAAAAAACCAGAATAGTGAAAATTCGTGCATGCCCTCCCCGTAAATCATTATCATGCCTTTTGCGTTGTACGTCTCGCCGTTTTCTTGGTCAGTTGCCGTAAACGAGGTTTCGTAATTTCCAACCCTCGCCGCCTTTGACAACCTCACGGGCGTGCTGTTGTAACCGATCTTACTGATATTTGAAACGAACATGTCTTCAATTTTCTGGATGCAGGTTTCTGGCGGTATGCAATCCGCGGCATTAGGGCTGATGAAATATAAATAATTTCTGATAAAATCATCTTTTGAACTCATCTCCAGATCAAATGTTTTGTCCTCGTCCGTCGGATTCCATATAGTAACATTGAAAATTACTTTGTTTTTCTGCCCCAACGACGACCTCACTATATTCGGCACGACCGTCAGTCGCGGAGTGCACGATACTGAAAAGTTTTTGGTGACCTTTGATTCAACACCACTTTTGCTCACTCTAACGCTCAAATTGTGTATGTCACAAATAAGCCCCTTCGTATTATACGATTCTTCCCACCTGTCGTTGGCAGTCCAATCAAGCCCGTTAAATTCGCCAAAGTCGATGCTAAAAGATGCCGTGCAGTAGTCTGGGGATTCAACTAAACCGTTGCAATAAACGTATTTCCACGGAGTTACCCAGTATTTTGCCCTAGCGGCAAACTCAAGCGGCTGACCCCTCGTATAATTCGCGCCGCATAGTTCTGGAGGCTCACACGGCAAAGCCATTCCGGTCTCCAGACCAAGAAACTCTATCTCTATTTCCACTTTTATTGTTTTTACTGCTATTGGATTTGTCGGCCCGTCTAATACCGACGTTTCTTCGAGACCCTCATATATCACATAAGCAACAAAATCGTATATCCCGGGTTCGTGTATCGTATCGTTTCCGCAAACAATGCTTTTTGTCTCCCCACTCGCCTGGTTTGTCGCGTTCGTGCATAGCGTGTGCTCTGTTATTTCGCCCCTCTTCGTGTAGTTCACGACAACGAAGGCGTGATCGTTAGTCCAGTCGAGAATGCCGTCGTTTTCAACAGTAACATTAAATTCTATTATTCCGTTGGGTCCTATGGTCGGTGGGTCATTGTCGGGCTTGAGAAGCTCGAAGTCGGTAATGTTTGCCGAGAAAACGCTAAATAATTCTTCCCAATGGCATTCGGTATAACTTGTGCAGTTGCAGTAAAAAACATGATTTGGAGTATGAAAATATCCTCCGCCGGCATCGATCGGGCATTTTAACTCGCCGTCACAAATTGGGATTAACAGACCGCCGAGAGAGTCATCGCTGCAGTTGCAGCCAACATAATGGCACGCATCGCAGCAAATGCCGCTATCCCAACACTTGTCGGTACTTATGCCGCAATCTCTGCAGCAAAAAGCTCCATAAGCTGTCGGTATAAGCGGTATAAGAAGAGATACCGCTATTGATAGCAAGATTATACATATTTTTTTCATGATTTTCTACCCTCTCTTAAAACATGCGCGCGGCTTCAATATAAATTGTCTGCAGATTTCATTTATAATATTTTTTTCAGTGTATTTTTTATTCAGCGGCTTTCCATTAATCACAATGGTCGGCACGCCGTCGACATCGTATCTTTCCCTCAACAATTTTACGTCTGGCGAATCTTCTCCATCGCTGTCATATAGCTTTACAATTATTTTATTTACATATATGCTGCCATTAAACATCGTGTCAATCTCTTCAATAATTTTATCAACATCCGCCGATGCTCTGCAATTCGGGTTTGAAAAGAAAATCAGTTCAATTTGTTTTGGAAATACCAATCCAACGAAGCACGATGAAGTAACTACGATAAGCGAGAAAAATATTAAGATTGTCGCGAGTGTTATTTTTGTTTTATTTGCCATGACATATTATTTATTTTAAGTGATATAAATTAATCATTCGGTCGCGCTCAAAGCTCGGGTGAGGGCAGTAAAAATTTAAGATAACCAAAAACTGCGAAAATACGCCTTTTCAAGTTTTCAAAACCGGAAATAGTAGAAAACGGGTTAACGCATCCGACTTGAATTTTTGAATGCAAAAAAATATCTTGATACGCCTCACTCCATTTTGAACCGCACCTCGAACACGCGCGGCTCTTCTTCCTTTCGTTCATTTTAAAAACGGCCTATAGGATTTCAAGCCTCCCAAACTTGCCGACGGAGAGTTGCAGCTCATCCCTGAAAGTGGACACGAAACCGTTTGTAATCTTAATCTTGTCGCCTTCGTTCACTTTGTCGGCGTGCTCGCCCCATAATGTAAGTTTGAACCTTCCCGTATCATCCTCTATTATGGCGTTTGCAACTTTCGTTTGTCCGTATTTTGTTATAATGTCCCTCGGCTCTTCTTTTTCAATAACCTTTGCTTCTATATCAATTCTTTTTGAACTCACGTTAATGTCTGAAATTTTCATTTCAACACCTACTTTAATAATTACTTTATTATTTACTTACTACAGTTTAAATAATTATAGAATGCGCAAAATACATGATTGATTTTATCCTTTGAAGCGAGATTAATGGCAAAAATTTACAAAGACTTAACGAAAGAAAACAGCATTTTTAATGCTTGGATGAACGGAGCTATAAATATTGGAAAGAGCTTTGGGCATATCTCAAGAGTGTGGGGTAGATTCGGTACTGCCGGTAAATGAGGCTTCGAACATAAAGATTACAATTAGCGGTGCAGAAAGCGACCTCAGAAGCTCAGTTTTTAAACCCGAGAGTGTCGCTCGTTGATACGCCGGCGGTGCTTTAAATGATGCGTTATTCCGTCTCCATTGCCACCGGGCTGGCGCCGGCATGCCAGCTCTGTCTTGGCCTGATTTTAATCTTGTATAATCTCTCTGAGTTGTCATCCAATATTATGGCAACTCCCTTTGTTCTCGGCAGTTCGTCCATGTATTTCGTGATGTCGAACAGGATGTATGTCTGCATGATCGACTTTAACGCATCGATGTCTGCCTTTGCCGTCAGGCGATGAGAGATTATAAGGTCGCACTGCGAAAGGGCATCAGGATGCAATTTATACGGCTGCTGAGTGGCGAGGACGAGCGAGATGCCCGGCTGTCTCCCCTCTTTCACTATTTTAAGCAGATGGTCGGTGGCCGATGTGTGCCCGACATTCGGAATAAAGTTATGAGCCTCGTCTATCATAATCCAGCACATCGGAACCCTTTTTATTTTTTCAGCTTCTATTCTCGCCAGTTCTTCCCGCCTTCTCGCCTTTGTCCTTTGTGCAAACACGCTTCTCGAAACCAATGCAACAAGCAATGCGCGTATCGATTGCGGCGTGAGCGAAACGTCCAATATAGAAACCTTTCCCGGCTCCAAAATCTTCGGCATCTTTTTCTCGCCAAAGATTCCCCAATATTTTGCCGATTCAAACATGTTTTCAAGTGCCATTTTTTCCTTTTCAAACCCCTGAATTATTTTGATTTTGTCAATTATATCATCAATCGAATAATTTCCCTCAACTTTCGCAAGAACTCTTTGCAATAAAATTCCGAGAGGTTCGTTCATCTCGATATTAAATATTGAAAGCCAATCCGCATACGTTAACTGACTCGGCGATATTGAAAATGATCCGTCAAACGCCACGCCCGCTTTTGTAAATATCTCTGACTGACCGGCCGGCACATAGACTTTGACGTCAAAACCCCTCGGCTTTATGTCCCACTCAGAAAACGCCGGGTTAATCTCGACCGGTGATTTCATGGTCCAGAAAATGCCTTGCGTGTCGATCATCAGCACGCACAGGTTTGATTTTATATCGTCCGGGAGCTTCATGATTTCTTCCGTGAAGATGCCCATCGAATACGACTTACCGCTGCCGCGCTTGCCAGTTAATGTTATAATATGAGGTCGCAAAACGTCAAGCAAAACCGGGGTCGTCAGATGAGAATCCTCGCCGGTACCTACGAGATGCTTTCCAATATAGATTGTCCCGGCCGTGCCGAATTTCTTCAGGTCTTCCACGTCTCTGCCCACGACTATCTCTGGCATAAATGATATTTACCTCTTTATTCTTAAATATAGACATGTGCAAAATCAACTTTAAGTTTTCGTCAATAATAATTAATTGAAACCTCAAAAGCGATTAGAACGATGATCAATAAAAAGATGGAAAAAGAATATTTTAAAATCATGCAACGAACACGCAAAGTCCCGTCGCCATTCAAAGGGTGGTTCACGGGACACAAATAACAACTCATCGCTTCGCCATGCACCGGCATTTTGCCATCGGTTGGCATAGTTCTCCGGCTTTCCAGCGCATGAGAAACCGTCCTTCAATCACGGCTTATGGCGCCGGGGCTGCCACGCGCCAAACCGCCGCTACTTTCGGTTTGTGACATTGCAAAAAGATAAAAACGATTGATATAATATTATCTTTATGAAAGCGCTGTCCGTTTTAGTTTCGTCCGTTGTTTTAATCTTGATGATCATGGTATCGACATTTCTGGTCGTTTCTACGATAGCACCGCTAATAAACAGGGGTAAAGAATTGTCTGCTTTGAACGAAGGCAAGCAGGTGTTGTCATCAATAGATTCCGCGATACAGGAACTTATCTATGAGGCTCCCGGAGCAAAAAGGGTTTTGAATCTAAAAGCCACCGGAGGAAGATTCAGCGTTTCTGGAAAAGAAGACAAAATACGGTTCTTGTTGGATACCACGACCGGGATTCTGGAGCCCGGAAGCCTAAGCAAAGAAGGAAATTTGCTGATTTCTTACGGACCGAATCTCAAGGCGTATGAGGGTACTATTAATGGCATTGACTCCCTGATTATTGAAAACGATGCCGTTTTGTTTGCCGTGCGGAAATTATACAATAAAACAAATCCAGATTTTATCAATACCACAAATCTTATAACGCTAATCAGAAACAAAAGAACGGATACGAATATCACGCCGACATTCGGAATTTTTATTGGCAATAATACCGAAACGTCTTACGGCGAGGGTTACACGGAACTGGTAAGCACCGGCACGTATCTGCCCGAGGCAACTATAAAACTTCATTTGAATTCTAATAGCGGCGTCACATACGAAGCATTCTTTACATTATTGCCGGGCCAGGATTTTGTTCAGATTAATGTCAAAATAGTCTGACATATTTTCCTCGCTAAAACAAAGTTGGTAGAAATTATAGTTAACAAAGTATTAATTATGATTAACATTAAGAAAATTGAAAAACTTATCGTAATTTTAAATGTTTGAAAATATAATTTAAAAATATGAAAAAATTAGTTATTTTATTTATTTTGTTATTTTCCAATATCAGTTTTGCCGGTTATATCTCGTTAACAACAAGCATGGAAAATATTTTTATTTATAATAATTCTGCTGAGATAAACATCAGTCTACTTAATTCTGGTGATGAACCAGCATTCAATACCAAACTATTTTTAGTTTTACCAGATGGATTTAAGGTAAATGAACTTTTTGTCGGAACATTGAAACAAAATAACACCTTTGTTGGCCAATTTAATATTTCAGTGGTTAAAAATATCATTCCAGGTAAATATACATTTGCCGTTTTAACAGAATATTCGGACGCGAATGGTTATGGGTTCTCGTCTGTTTCACCAAGCACAATAATCTACAAAAAACCTACAAGCACAAAAATTTCTGGTTTCATAAAAGAATTAAAGCTAGGTGAAAAAGAAACCAAGAACCTTGAATTAAAAATATTAAACCGTGATACAGAAGAACATAATATAAGGGCTCATCTTTATCTACCGAACGAATTAGTGGCGAAGGAAAACGATAAAACAGTTCTTATAAAACCGAACGAAGAAAAAGAGATAGATTTCTCGATTTCAAATTTTGGTGCTTTACTTGGAAGCAGTTATATTGTATTTGCTTCAGTAGAATATGAAGAAGATTGGTTACACTATTCGACTATTGTAAGAGGAATTGTAAATATTGAGAAAGGAGATTACTCATGGATTATAATTTGCATAGTTTTAATTTTAATAACTATTTTTGTAATTATAAACATAAGACATAAGTTTAAGGTGAGAAAGTGAAAATTCATGAGTTAATTAAAAATAATTCTGAAAATATTACAAATATCATAATTATTATATCAATATTTTTATTTTTACTAAGTTATTTCAAACCATCGTTGATTTTATCTGAGACGATAACATCTGGCGGTGATACGGCATCTCACTACTATCCCGCAAAGTATCTTAAGGAGTATTTAATACCTAATGGAAAAATAATCGGATGGTGCCCTGGAAATTATGCTGGATTTCCAATATTTCAGTTTTATTTCCCTTTACCGTTTTTGTTAATGGTTTTTTTAAGTTATGTTACTTCTCTTCAAGTGGCTTTTAAGCTCGTGACTATTTTAGGTATTTTTCTGTTGCCTATATGCACATTTCTTTCAATGAAATTTATGAAGTTTAAATTCCCAATGCCAATTTTTGCAGCAATTTTTACTTTACCATTTTTATTTCATCAAGGAAATTCCATGTGGGGCGGGAATATACCCAGCACGTTAGCTGGTGAGTTTTCTTATTCTATAAGTTTAGCTTTGACTGTTTTATTTTTTGGATTATTATATAAAGGTATTAAAGAAAATAAACATATTTTAATAAATTCAATTTTAATTTTTTTAATCACATTAACACATGTTTACACATTACTATTTTCGTTTGCCGCATCAATTTTCTTTTTATTTGATAAAAGAAAATTTGCCCAAAATTTTACATATCTTTTCAAAATATATTTTTTAGGATTTTTATTAACGGCGTTTTGGTCTATACCTTTGGTATTTAAATTACCGTTTACGACAACCTATAATTATATTTGGCACATCAATTCTCTAAAGACAGTTTTTCCAGATATTTTATTGCCATTTTTAGCATTGGCAATTTTGGGTTTTGTTTTTTCATTTAAAAAAAGAGATAAAAGAATAGAATTTCTTTCCTTTTCTATCTTTACGACATTTATCTTATACTCAATCGCATCGAAAATTGGTGTAGTAGATATAAGATTTGTTCCTTTTATACAATTTATTCCAATGTTATTAGGCGCTTGTGGCTTATGGTATTTAATAAAAAATTTTAAAGGAAAGTGGTTAATCGTTATAATAATTTTTCTACTAACTATTTTTTGGGTTAATGATCATGTAACCTATATTCCTACGTGGATAAAATGGAATTATGAAGGATTTGAAAACAAACCACTATGGGATACGTTTTCTGGTGTAAATAGGTTTTTAATGGGCGATACGTCCGATCCAAGAGTTGTTTATGAACATTCTGAGCTTCATAATTCAGCAGGAACAGTTAGGGCATTTGAATCTTTGCCGTTATTTTCTGGTAGGTCGACATTAGAAGGATTGTATATGCAGTCAACTATTTCATCCCCTTTTGTATTTTATATCCAATCAGAAATTTCAAAACAAATTTCATGCCCATTGCCGGGATATAAATGCTCATCGTTCAATTTAACGAATGGTTTAAAGCATCTAAAAATGTTTAATGTAAGATATATTATAGCGAGGTCTGATAAATTAAAAGATGAATTAAGAAAAAATCCAAATGTGGATCTAGTCAAAAAAATAAAGTCTTATGAAATATGGGAAATTAAGAATATTTCCGGAAAATACGTTGAATTACTTAACTATGAGCCTATTTTGATTAAAACAAAAGATTGGAAAAAACTGTCTTATGAGTGGTTCAAAAAAGATAATGATGTTCATCTCGTTTTTGTTGATAAAATCACGAATAATGATAAAAAATTATTTAATACGATAAAAGAAGAAAATGAAATTGATCTGAAAAGTTTGCCCGAAATTAAAATAAACAATAATTGCTCTGTTAAAAGTAAATTGGAGAACGAAGAAGTAATAATTAACACAACATGTATAGGGAGACCCCTAATGATTAAAGTTTCGTATTATCCAAACTGGAAAGTAGAAGGAGCTAAGAAAATTTATTTGGTTTCACCATCATTTATGCTGATATTTCCTGAGCAGGAAAATGTAAGAATATATTATGGTAAAACTAGTTCGGATTATTTGGGCATTGTTTTAACAGCATTTGGAATCTTAATATTCATTTACTTAATTATTTTCAAAAATTTTACCTTAAACCAAAAACTCAAAAGACTTCTTAAACGATAAAAAATTTCATAAGTTAAATTGAATTTGCTTTTTCTATTATCAAAGCATTTGGTCGGTATCTCAACAATTTTTAATTTTCTTTTTTTAATTAAATATGCCATTGAAACTACATATGATGAGCCATCGTCTATAAAATCATTGTATTTCTCAACTTCCTTTTTTTTATATCCTTTAGCACCAATTGAATAATCCATGAATTTCAATTCTAATAATATTTTTACTAAAAAAATAAATGTATTGCTTATAAATTTCCTTAAAAAAGAACGCCGCTGCTTCCCAATATTTTTTGAACCTATAACCATGGAGTAGTTTGATTTCAACAATCTTAAACAACGTGGAATAAAATCGAGATCTATTGCCATATCCATATCAATAGAAATTAGGTTATCATATGATGCATTTTTAACTGCTTTTTTGAATGCAATACCAACTCCTCTTTGGCTGATATGAAAAAATTTTATTTTTTTAGGATGTTTTTTTTCCAATCTCTTGCCGATATCAATTGTTCTATCGGCGGAACCGTTGCTAACGATTATGATTTCATAATTTTCTTTTAGATTATTTAGAAATTCCAATAATTTTTTCGTATTTTTTTCAATTATTTTTTCTTCGTTATAAACTGGGATTATTATTGAGAATGGCATAACCTTTTTTAAGTTTATATAAAATATAAAACTTATGAATTTTAAGAAATGGAAAAAAAACTAACAAAAGCATAACTCTAAAAATAATAATTCCTTTAATAATTTTTTTCTTTGCATTTTTTCTGCGTCTATATTTCTTTCAGGGTTTTATTTTATGTGACGATTCTCAGGAACTCTCTACCATCAAAAATATTCTAGTTAATGGTCCAAATCTTAACGATCAATTACATGTCCGCTTTGGTGTTTGGATTTTCAATGTACTTTTTTTCAAATAACGAGAACCGGTTACAATGTCATGGTTTTTAGTGTAGTTTATCAATTCTTTGAGATGTCTTAAATCGGTAGCGAGGTCTATATCCATGTATCCTACGATATTACCTTTTGCTAAAGAAAACGCCCTTTTTAGTGCTAATCCTCTACCCAATCTATTTGAGTAATGCGAACATCTTACTTTTTTATATTTTTTAGCAAGTGATGATGCAATTCCATATGTATTATCTGTACTCCCGTCTTCTGCTATGATGATTTCATATTTTATTTTTAGATCATTTAGATAGTTCATGGTTTTTTTGATATTTTTTTCTAAGCATGAAGATTCGTTATATACGGGAAAAATTAGAGAAAACATAAAAATGTCACTTTTTACTCCTCTTTAAATACTTAAAAAATAACTTAATCTGTTTCCCTAGTAATTTAAATTCACCTTCCCTTAATCTTGAAAAGATATATCGTGGTCTCAAATAAAATGATAAAAATGCTTTATTTACAGTTTTTTTCAGCTCGTTTTCATTGCCATAATAACAGGGAAATAATTCATCATCGATTTCATTTTTAATCATATTATAAAATTCTGTTCCCGGATATGGAGTCGCTATATGAAACGAAGCGTAAGTTGGGTTTAGCTCTTTAGCAAGTTTTATAGTCATTTCCATATCTTTCCTTGTTTCTGTTGGTAAGCCAAACATAAAGAAACAAACCTGTTTAATTCCAGCTTTTTTTGTTAGTTTCATTCCACGTTTAATCTGACTTATTGTAATACCTTTCTTTACTATATTCATAATTCGTGGTGATCCCGTTTCAACGCCATAATGAATTATCTCACATCCCGACTTTTTCATTTTTTCAAGTAATTTCAAATCTATTGTATCAAATCTTGTCTGACACGTCCATTTAAAATCATACTTTTGTTCTATAAGAAAATCGCATAATTTCTCTACTAAATTTCTGTTTATACAAAATTCCAAATCTATAAAGTATGCCGTTTTTATATTAAAATTCTCTATTCCGTATTTCACTTCCTCTATTAATTTTTCAGGTGATTTTTTTCTATACCCATCATCATACATAGACTTAAGGCAATATATGCAAGAAAACGGGCACCCCCTGGAACCTTCGAACAATGTAAAATTATTACCAAGAATTTCATAAAAATATTTTTTCATCGGTAATAAATGAAATGCTGGTATTGGTAATTTATTTAAATCCAAGAGAGGTCTATTGATATTTGAAATTATTTTTCCATTTTTTTCAAATGTTATTCCTTTAATTTTTTTCAAATTCTTTTCTTTGCATATTTCTAAAACAGTTAATTCAGGTTCACCTCTTACTATAGCTTTAACATTTGTTGCTTTTAGCATTTCTTTTGGCCTCATTGTTCCGTGAGAACCCATAACATAAATATCGAGATTTAATTTTTTGATTTCTCTTATTAATTCTAAAAATGGATGTATATTTAAGTGTGGACATTGCCATCTATCTAAAGTAGATGTTGTGATAAAAACTTTGTCAAATCCGTTTATTTTTCTTACGACTTCTTTTGGTTTAATAAATTCAGTATTTGCATCTATTATCTTGACATCAAAACCATGCTTTTCTAATAATGCACCGCAATTTGCTAAAGAAAGAGGTGGCCATATTCTATTATATATTGGGTTATCTCTTACCGACGAGTATTCTACCAATGGATTTATGAATACTATTTTTTTAGTCATTGAATAAAATTTATTGCTCTAATTATTAAAAATTGTTTTCTATAAATATAAGAAATAATTAGATATTCTCTCTCAAAGGATTCGTTCTCTTTGCGTCACACTTCAAGCCCGGTTCTCGTCGCCGATGAACCAATTGCCATCGAACTCGTGCCCAAAACCCTTTGTTGGACCGTTTTCCATTACACTAATTATTTTATCAATAATATATATCATACCATATACTTTAACTCTCACAAAATTGTGAGACTCAAAACACATGAAGCCGATTACATATATAT
>JAGGUE010000031.1 GCA_021158665.1 Candidatus Aenigmatarchaeota archaeon | reverse complement strand
TGCCGCCTTTGTCATTATACAAGTATATGGGTTTTGACCATCCGTCTTCTTTATAATACATATCACGAATGTCATGAGCGCAGAAGTCTGTTAGGTCGTACGCCATTTTCCAGCTACACAACGATGCACTGCAAAAGTCCCCGCCTTCGCCGACATCGCTCAGCTTCAGATAAACCTTGCCAAGGTCAGCGTAGCCCTTTCCAACCGCCTCGTTTGGCGATGTTGTATTCACGCTTACCCTGACCGGAACCCGACCAGACCAGCCGGGCTTAAGTTGTATGCCATTAAAATTTATTGACTTTTTTACACCTTCACTTAATGATGCTGATTTAGAATGCGGTGAAAACGCCGATGTGCCGTAAGCGTCTACCCTAACGTTTACATCCATGTCCTCGCTTGATGTTATGTTCACCTCAACGTCAAACTTCAACGGGTTACCCCAAGAAGTGACGAGAGTGTCATCAACTATGTACCCGCTTAAAGCCGTTGCGGTGGCGGTTACATTTACCTTAGACGGATACAGTTCCGGCATCTCTATCTGCTTTTCGGGTATATTGGCGTAAATCTCTCCCGCCTTTGAGCCAAAATAATTTACAAGAGCGTATCCAATCAGCAGTATAATAACGGCGAGAACCATGATTCCCAAAAATCCAATCGGCATTTTCAAAACACATCACCAATTTCTGTTTTGAAAATAGGAAGAACGCATGTTCTTTCCGTAATTTTTATGGGTTAATTATTTTAGATGTTGCATGTATAAAAATTAAAAGAGCGCCGCATCGTGAATGAATTTATCTCACGGGTCCGCTAAATTTCCACGACATCTGATGCATACTTAAGCAATCTGCCGTCTTCTGTATAAACACATATTCTCACCGGGATGTAGCCATATCCCCTGTCAAAACTTCCTTTAACTGTAATATGGTATGGAGGGCTTGTTGTAGGTATGTGCTTTGTCTCGTCGGGCATCAGATTTACTTCACCGTACACAACCTCGTCAAATGCTCCAAGCCCCATGTCATCAAATGTTATATTAACGCCGACCGGCTTTTTCGTTTTTGCCGTGATGTTGAACTCAATTGTGATATCGGAGCCGGTCCATCTTATGTCCACATCCGTTATGTTGATGTCCTTTGGCATCACATCAAATACCCTTTCCGTCCCTGGTTCCACGGGCCTCGATCCCTTCAATGCTTCGACAAAGAACTTGCCGCCGAGCGCGGCGACGAGAAACACAACTATCACTACAACTACAAATCCGATAAGTATCCATATGGGTTCCGTCCCCTTTGACATAATTAGCACGTTCTTTTATAACAGCACTCATCAATATCCGATGCCAAGCACAAATAAGCACCGCGATTATTGCCCGAAATTCTGGAATATAAAATGAACTTTTGTTTATCGTTTATCGTTATCGGCCCGTGTTCGCCGCCCTCAACCTCTGGGCAGAGCATCAGATATTCGTTTTCATGGCTGCAGTTGTTTTTAAAATATTTGCACCCGTTCGTGCATCTCACATCATTTATTTTTATATCGTTTCCGTCATTTTTTATCTCTATGTTTCCCTGATCATTAATTAAATATATTGGAAACGTGTAGTGTCCGTCCCCTTTATAATAAGGAAGCTCGTTCACAGTGTACATGTTATTAAAATCGGTTGTCTGGCAATCTGTTGAACTGTCGGAGATGACGTTATACATGCATTGAATAATTTTGCATAGCCCGCCGACATCGCTCAGCTTCAGATAAACATCTCCGAGCAACCTGACCTTTGCATCCAGTTCCCTGTTCTGGATGTCCGCGGCAACGACTCTGAGAACAACACCCTGTCCAGTCCACGCCTTTTTTATGTTTATGGTTTTTGTTATATGCTTTTCCGCGTCTTTTGTTACCTCAACATCTTGTTCCAGTTGGTTAAATGCGCCGGTTCCCCTGTCTTCAAAGATTAGTTTAACGTTTGCCGGGGTTTCAGAACTTGTTTCCAAACCAACCGTAATTCTGAATCTCGCCGGGTTGTCAATGCCGGGATGAACCGATGCGCCGAGAGAATCGTCGTAGTCAAGTTTGTCAACTCTTACGCTGGTTATTTTCACGTCTTTCGCCATCATCTCCCGGCTGCGATTCGCCTGCTCGTGGCCGGCGGAGACGAGAGACGCGATCGACATGTTGCCGATCTCGTTTACTATGAAATCTACTCCGTAGAACAGAATAACTGCCAATATCACGAATGCAATTAGTATATAAATCGGTTCCGTCCCCTTTGAGTGTTTCATTTGACAATCATCAAAAATTTATTCTATAACAATCTTCAGACATCTTTCAACAAATTCCCGCGAAGCATCTAAAACCCATCTCACATCTTTATTTTCCAACTCAACAGCTCTGTATTGAAAAGTTACTCTTTGTCTTCTTGCCTTTTCTATATTTTCACTATATTTCTTTTCTAATATTTTTGCTCTTTTAAAATACTCTGAGAATTTTGGTTCTATTTTACCTTTGCTGATAAAAAATAATTCGAATGCATTAAGACTACATTTGTGTGTTAATCCAAGTAGACCTATATTTCTCAGCAACGCCAAAACAGCATGATACACGGCATAATAACCAACAACTATTGTCCAATCGTAGAAAGCATTGTCATATAATAATTCCATTGCTCTTAAATTATCTTCTGCTTTTTCCAAGTGCTTTCTTGCTTCTCTGTTATCTGGTTTGATTTTTACTAATCCCCGCTTTTCTATTTTTGGGTTTAAACATTTTTCAACAATATTTATTATTTCCGGCATCTTACGACCTCTCTCCAGAATAAAGATTCACCATAGAATATTATTCTATCTTTCCAGAGTGTCTTAAAAAAATCTTTTTCCTGTTTTATTCCATCAATAAATTCTTTTAATGTAATTATTATAGGATTTATTTCTCTCTTATAAGAATAAGTTTTTGATAATACATCTTTAATTTTTGATTCTGCTATTTTTTTCGAATTCACAACAAATAATATATCGATATCAGATTCTTTTCTCAATTCCTTTCTTGCAGCAGAGCCAAATAAAATAATTAGCGATAAATTTTGCCCCAATTTTTCAATTGATTTCTCACTTATTTCATTGACAATTTTCCATATTACAAGACTCTTTTCTTTGAAATCTAATTGCTTTTCAACTTCAAATAATTCAAATAATTTTAAAGATTTTTTATTTTCTAGATTCAAACACATGAACTTCTTCCCGGAAATTGAAACATCTTTTACTATGTTTTTTTCCTTTAGTTTTTTAACCGCCCTGAAAATGCTCATATAACTTAATTGAGATTTTTTCTTAAGATAAGAAAGAGAATACTGGTCAAATGGCTCGTAAAACATTATTTTAAAGACCTTTTTTTCACTTGGTGTAAATTCATTTAACATAACATCATCTGTTATATAGTATAACAGTATTTGTTATAAAAGTTTAAGTTTATATATCTTTTTTAGTGTTTCATTTGACAATTACCTATTCACACTTCCAACAGCAACAATCTATATGGTCACAAGTTTCTCCGAATGTTTCACATTCCTCACTACAGGTCGTGGCGGGACTGTAACAAGGATTTGCCCACCCGACAATAGTGCCTCCACTACAATATGCATATCGGTTGTAAGCCCCTTCAGGACCATTACAACAAAAGCTGTCATGGCAACCACCCCATCCAGCTAATTGACATTGAGATGAACAGTCGGTTCCATCCGGTACGGTCACACAATCAATGTTTATATTTTCACATACTACAAAGGTTCTCGTGTTCTCTAAAGTTTTACAGTTGTCTCTTGTATCACAAGCCTTGATGTTAATAGGGTAATTCCCAGGTGCCATATATTCTGTTATGTCGAGATGCAAAGAATAACTGTTCTCATTGAGCCTGTCCATGCTAAACTCTGTTCCACCAATCGTTGCCATTACGGATTTGATACCAGATGAGTCAGAAACCTTTGCACCTATAAATAAAACTTCTGTTTCACCTTCTGACGGTTTTTCTATTGCTTCTGGGCTAATACTTACTTTTTCAATTGCCGGTGGTGTTGTGTCCGGAGGTTCAGATGGCGTTTCATTCTTCTACATCAGGGCACCCGCACAACTCCCTGCATCTTTCTAGTTTTGCCTTTTTTTGCTCCGGCGTTCCGCTGATTTCTTCACACGGCCCATCCTCGGCGGTCAGATTCACCGTGTATATCGGGTCCCAGTCACCGCACCCTGACTCTATCCACAGGTTGCACAGGGTTCTCTTATTTCCCGTCTCCGTCATAGACAGGGCGGATATGTCCACGTTTTTAACCAACGCAAACGCAACTAGCAATATGATGAGTCCTATGACCAGTGCCGCAATATAATGCACAGTTTCATACCCCTTCATAAAACCACTAAATTATATTCTTTATACCCTCCCCCACGCGTTCCATGTTCTCTGCTAAAAGGTCTCCCCATTTAAAAACAAATAACAAAATTATTGCCGCCAATAATACAGCAAAAATTATAATGGCTATCAATCTTTTTTCCATGGACGGAAGCACCTTACAAATCTGAAAAAATTTTATACAAAGATTATCCGTAGGCGACCGGGCAGTTGAACCATCGTGTGCAAGGGTTTCCAACAAACGGCACCCATCCCAAAACTCTGTCACAAAAACCGCACAAGGCATTTGTTATCCATCCGCCCGGGCCAAACCAATTATTGAAAAGGGCGAAAATTATCACAGCTATTACAATAATGCCTATTATTACGATAAGCCATTCCGGAGGAAATCTCTCAACTCCTTTCATGCAAACCACGATTCAAAATCACCTTATAAAAGTAAAGTTAATCCCCAAGTCGATGTTCCCGACCCATAAGATCGTCAGGCCAATCATAATGGCTACCAAAAGAGCGCCGAGAATAACAAAGAGTATTAGTTTAATGGAAAGTTTCATGATATATTTATTAAACTATGGTATTATATATTTTTATAAAACAAGAACGCTAAAACTTAGTGAAAGTGATGAACCGCATAAAAATAAAGGGCTTTGTGGGAGTAGGAGTTCATACACTGGTAGTGCTCATTCTCACAGTCGGCATTACCGCTTTTATTATATCTATTATGGCAAGTGCCATCGACCAGTACGAAGAGCAGCAGTTTCTCAGCAGCGTGACAGGACTCGCATATTCAATGGACTATGTGTGCAAGACAGGCCAGACAAGAGACGTCGAGATAAACTTTCCGCAGAAAATTGTAAATGCAGAAAACTGGATTTCGGGAATGGGAGACCCGAAGTACATGGTCTATTATGAGAAGTTCCCGCCGGGCGAGGAGTGGAGCTGGACGAGCCATCAGGTAAACGATCTGAGAGGAATGGTCGCGGAGAGTGTTGTGTTTGCGCTCGTTCCGTATGCGATAGGGAAGGGTGCATCAAAAATTGCTCCAAAACTTGGATACAAGCTGAGCGGAAAAGGGATATATGAATTTGCCAGAGAGGGTAAAACAGCGCTACAAGAAAGCAGGAGCATACTGGATGATGTGTGGGAATTGGGCGCAAAATCAAAAATGACCCATGGCGTTGCGCAAATAAATGTGGCAAGAATCCTTGAAAAAAGCGGGAAGGAAAGGGGAGTGTATCACAGCGGTATCCTGAAAAGGCTTGGAGACATGGATGATGATGTTTATAAAAATACATTGCAGGTATTTTCTAAACGGGTCGACGATGCTCTTGTTAAACGCGATAAACTATTTGACGCGGCAGATGAGGCATATAAGGGCGGGAAAATTGACAAAACACTGGCAAAGGAAATAACAAGGATTAACAAAAATGTTGAAGATAATCTAGTGGATGGGTATCAAATACCTCATTTGCGAGCCGAGTTATCAAGTTTTTCTGATAAATTGCCACCGGGGACAGATGGCCTTAAAAACGCTATAAGAGAGTACGACGAGTCGTTGGATGAAATGTACAAGTTTTATACCGACGGTGCAGGTATCACAACATCTGAAGACGCTATAGCATTTGGCAGGGCATTGAAATATGCCATGAAAAGGGTGAAATTTTATCCGACGCCTAAAAATTTCATCATTTCAGAGGCATTTGGAAAGGGCAGACAACGCGCCGGCGTATTCGTATTCAATCACGCTGCCTCGCCATTAGACAGGGCAAACGAGAAGTTCTCATATTGCGGACTGCACAGCTTGTGCGCGAAAACACCCGACGCCATCTACATCTTTAAACTAAAGTCATGCGAACTGAATGACGTGGATTATGTCATGCTCGACAAAGGTAGTGGTGTGGTATCGAAAGAAACCGGCTTCTGGAGCAAATTAGCCGGTCACGTAATGAATTTACTTTCATTTGGCAAAGACAGAAGATTTTATCTCGCGAGCCCGTGCGGTCAAAAGTTTAGGGTTGAACTTAAAGAGTGCGATTGCCCTTCAGATGTCATGCCAGTCTACAGGTTTGGCGTGTACACGTCTGGAGGCGGGGAGAAAGAGTACAGAACTGAAATCGCTGGATATAGCAGGGAATGCGAAAAGGGTGGAGATACCAAAGTCAAATGCTTGTGGGTCAAGGAAATTAGGAATAGTGAACTTCCGGCATATGGTGATAACGGTGAATATAAAAACTTTTGCTTTTCGTCTCCTAAGGGTCTTAAACATCTTGAAGAAACCGGATGGTTGATAGGAACCGTTGCTCTCGATATCGGCCTCAGCTCTTTGACTGGGGGGTTGGCCATACCGGCCATAGGATTTGCCACAAACATGATATATGGAGTGGGAACGCAATATACAGAAGCGAGGTACCTGTGGCCAAACCGCGTTAGTTAGAAATTGAAAAATATCCGGGCAAACATTTGTTCTTTCATTATATTTTTTCAATGTTTCAAATAAACTCGCTAATGAACCGACCGTTATTAAATCATTTCCATTAATGCCGAAAAAACCGAATACCCGCTTGGTAATAAAAGAAATTGGGCATCCAAAACCTGTCACGGATGTGATTCGAGAAATGTGAGAAGACCTCATCAAAGTTTGTTCAGAAACTTGGGTTTCGGTGAGCCAGCCGTGTAACTAGGCGATGATATGGTTGGAGAATTCCTTGAAGTTGGAAGCTCCGTGTGTAGCGGGGAGCAGTTCACTTTGAACACCTCTACTATTTATAATAAAAAAACAAATTAAATTTGTATGAAAGGAGTGAGTTATGTCGTATGGATGTTCGTAGTACTTGGCGGCGTGATCGGTTTATTAGTGATACTTGCCGCGATGTCCGGTTTTTTTACGCCAATTGCCATCGCCTCCGCAGAACAAACGGCCGAGGTCATGGCGGTCCAGGTTTCAAGCATTATAAATGAAATGATCGGAGCGCCAGTTGACACGGCGGTGAACATGACACTGCCAGCCACCGAATGCAACATAACGGTAAAAAGGACGGTAGTTTATGTCGAGGTTCCGGACGCATCGTACGAGTCATCTATTCTAATATCCGGCGTTCCAGTGACTGTCGGCGGAATAATCAGATGCGACCCGGATGCGGAAAGAATCGTTGTTTTCAAAAGAACGGGGAGCGGGATTAATATCATAGGATGATAAAATGAATCGCGAGCGCGATACATTTATCAATAACTTAATGGGAAAGCGTGGATTTACGTTCGCATTGCCCGATGTAATTGTGTATGTGTTCTCTATGGTTTTGATAGTTGCCGGCATCATCGGTGTTATCGTTTACTTCTCAAGCTTTGGCTCACAGGTCAGTCTTCATGAGCTGGACAGAAAAAACAACCAACTCGCTGAAAACATATTATCGGATTGCGGTTTGTTGCATGCCCCGGGCGTTTTTAGTTCATCGAAACTTGACGGCATCGGAGACCCGGAGATAGAGCCGTGCTTCAGATATTGTGAGCTCGGCTCGTCAATAGAAATCATTGACGGCGTTAATAAAAAAACATGGAAGCTCGGGTACGCGGGCGAAACCGGTTTTGACGTCGTTTATTCTTCCAAGGTTTATCCGGTCGGCATTTATCGAGAGAATAGAATCGATGATATAGAAGCTTTTGGTTTTTCAGAGGTTATAGCGGACGACCTGCCGGACTCCGCGGAGGGATATGCATGTGCAACTTGCTCCGGTGAATATAACTATGAATGCCCTTCCGGGTATTTGAGAACTAGTTGTGAGCTGGAACACACCGGTTCTCATGGCTGTTGTGCAGGATGTTTTGTATCTAAAGTGAAGTGTGAAAAAGTTGATATTGGCCCTGGCAAAATGGTCGTTACCATATATGACGATATAACCTCAAGAATCGCATGCGGGATTGAAAAAGCATACTATAGCGGCGAAGAGATTGTAACGCTTCCGTTGGGTTCGGAAACCTTCACGGTCAAAATATACAAAGAAGACAAAAAGGTTTGCGTAAACTTGGTTAATGTTATAATGGGTGCCGCACCAGACGTTGTTTACACTGAAAAAACCTGCAGAAGATTATACTATAATTCGGGTGCCTCGATACCGGAATTCAGATTTGCGTGGGGGAAGGAGGGAAAAATAAAAATAATAAACGGCACGACGATTAGATTTGAGATAGTAGAGTGAGCGATATGAATTCAAAATCTCTTATTCCATCGATCATAGCATTTTTATTTCTCGCTATTATCGTTTTGATTCTCTGGATAATAGCACCGCCATTGAAGCTCGTTACCGGAGGATTAAAAGTGGCATATTTGCTTGAACTTGAACAAAACGCGCCGAAATCATTTTTTCTTGGCCATTGTTTTGACCAGGACTCCTTCATGCAGTTAACATACGCATTATCCGGAGCCGAACTTGGCGATGAGGAAAAAAATATGATTCAAAGGAAGCTGAATATGGCGGACCATTATCACATCACGCTTAAAGACAGGGTTTTATTTTCCAAGGGCGAATTAAAAACAGAGGCTTACAGCGTGGCGAGAATACCCGTATTTACGTTTTCAAAGGTTGTTGACTCTCTTACTATATGGAGCTGATTAACAATTAAAAAAGAAGGCGGTGAGATATGAAAGGCATTGGAATCCCGGCGGTGCTAATAGTCGCGGCACTAATCCTAGCCGTGCTTTTTTTTCTTTTTGAAGCCCATACCTTGCTGCACAAGACGTATACTGGAACGATAACGGCAAAGGATATAGAAATAATAACAATAAAAAATGTATTTTATCTCACTGAGATTTCTCTCAGAGGAGCATTAAAGGCCATCGCGAGCGAGGCGGTTTTTCACCCGTTTGACACCGGGCTTAGCAGCAGCGGCGACGTTAAAGCCGATATCGTCAACTGGGTTGAAGAAACCGAGACAACGCGGGGAAAGTTTAGAGGACAGCCGGCGTGGACAACGGGGAGGCTGAACTATCCAAACTATGCGAAAGAACAGTTCAAAGATTATATAGACTGGTCAATACCGAATTTTTTGACAGACAATCTGGCGACGGACCCCATCAATTCAGAGGCGGAGTTTACGATCGGAATTACAAAAGGCCATATAGATTATGATTTTTCAGATGTCGGATTCAACAAGACAATTAAAATTGCTATTATAAAAACCAGTCCCGATATTTTAAATTCTATAAATGATTTATCTGCAGACAGGGATTTAATTATTTTAGATGGAAATCTATTGTATGATGAAACCCAAAAAGTGAGATTCGCATGTAATAACGATTATTACAATTGTGAAATCGTATCTGATAACGACATATCAAATAAAATCAAGCGGATCCAAGCCGCCGGAACCAACATATTCGCCGGCATAGTTGCGGAAGAGGAGGTTCTAAATTACGATGGAACGGATTATCTCATAACTTATAATACGACGCCGATTATAAACGAAGAAGGCATGATAAGCATAAGAAAAAGTTTAAACGAGATTTTAGTTGAGCCGTCAAATCCAGAGGTTATGAATATTGCAAAGCAGAGAGCATCCAAAACATCTAAGATATATGAAATAAAAAATAAGAATAACCGAATATTTAAAGCATTTCCCATAATTAATTCTGACGCGGGCTGTTCAGAAGAGACTGAAATAGCTGCTTACATGAAACAAACAAATACCGATGCAGATATTCTTAAAAGATTGGTTGAATCAGAAATGAGCCAAACGGCATCTCGCAAACTTATAAACTCTACTCTGGCTTCCATCTCATTTAACATAAATGCAACCGTCGGCATGACGGCGGGAGAAAGCGAAATCAAACCTCGGCTATGGAAGTATTATTTTGACTTTCCCGTTTCATTGAATTCTACATATAACATATATAATGTTAGTAAGAAAATTACAAAGGGTTTTGAGCCGGGAGAAATATCCGGTTTTTCAGACTCCGAGCTTGATTTCATTGCCTTAATGAATAAGACAGTGGGTAATGAACACGATACTGGAAAAGAAGATGCAATAAAAAATAAAATAAAGGAAATGTTAAGCGACTATGAAGATGAGATAAAAAAAAGCAAGAACTTGGATGTAAAATTTTATTATGATCCTTATTACGATACAATTTTATATAATCTGACTCTAGATGCAACATACCAGTCGGATGAACCCGGGAAAGCGGATTACAAGGCATACCTTATAAATTATACCTTTCTTGTCAATGTAACAAACGCGAGCGCTGAGAAGTTCTGCTGCAACTGGCATCCGGAGACGAATATATCCGGGGTCGAGGCAATTACGCTGAGATTCATATTAAACGATACTTTCCTTGCTTTGGATTGTGATGACAATCACAAAACCGTTGTGTGGAAAGAGCACAGAGACGATGGAAACCATTTGGTATGCGTAAATGATGAAAACAAATGCCATCATGATGAGGGCGATGACATATTATGGGTAAACTCATCCGAATTTTCAGCGGGGTTGTACGACCTTGACGCCGAGGGAAATTATGAGTCCTACTGGAACAGCTCAGAAGACCAGTGGTACAGATGCGGTTACACCTTTGGGGACGACATAGGTTATAAATGGCCATGGGTTCTATCGTTCGATGGCCTTTACGATACAGCCAACTGCGGAGGCACATCGGATAGCGGCGAGATACTTTGCGACCACATAAACAAAAACTGGCTAAAGTGCCTGAAAGACAAGCAGGACTTTCGGATATTTCGCAATGCTTATTGTTGCATAGACAGCGCGTATCCGTCTTATGATACCGGAGAGATATGCAAATGGGATGAACAGAAAGATGATGAGTACTGTTGCGTATGCTTTGATCATAGCTGGGTTGGGTCAAGCAGGCATGACCCCAATGGATATTGCATAGGCGACGGCGTTTGTGAACACGATGTAGGAGAAAGTGTGTACGATTCGCCGAATGACTGTTGCGATTATGGAAGCTTTGCATGTACTGCTAAATATGACAAAAAATGCTATAAAGAATGTGCGGGAATTAATGGCTGTCCCGAAGAAACAGAAAGCATTCATATCATCGATGGAAATTTGAGATGTTCAGCAGACAACAAGCATGTTTTAAAATGCTGGGAAGAAGATGGTGTTCGCGCCTCTCAAGATTGTGGTGAGAGCGGGCATCCCGATCCATATAGTTATGATGAGTGTAAGACGGGATGCGAGAAATGGCATGTAACCCGCAGTTGCTCTAATGCCGAATGTATTGTAACTTATACTAATTCAAAGGAGTGCAATCCATACACCTGCTCGGCGGGCAGTTGCACGGCAACCTGTTCCAAGGCGTGCGGTGCCGAATGCGAAACCGCGGGCGATTGCACAAATCCTCCGCATGGCTCATGCGACGAGATGTCTTGCAACGCAAACTGCGAATGTGTTTATGAGTTAAAATGCGACG
>JAGGUE010000017.1 GCA_021158665.1 Candidatus Aenigmatarchaeota archaeon | reverse complement strand
TGTAAACGGCGTTATCAGGGCTGGGTACACTCCTTCCAATTTAAGTTCCTTTATTTTTTCCATTTTTTTCTTTCTTTCACCTCCCCGACCTAAACTCTTCACTTTTTACAACTATACTCCACCCGTTTCAGGGTTTCACGCGTCAGCGCTTTTCCGGGTATGAAAACGGTTTTTTCAATGTTTTACTCCGTTAACACCAGATAAAAAGTCGGTCCAGTTATGTTGTTTTCAACAGTACCTGCCGGGATTTGCGTGGTCAACCTTCTGTTTACTTCTTCTATCGGTTGTAACCAATCGGGGTCAACGTAAAGATTGTAATCAATTTTATAGTTACTGTTTGGATCTCGTTCAAATTCGAATGAATATCCATCGCGGCCCACTGTCGTTACCAGAGTAAAGCATCGAACTCGTGAGTAGTTGTTCTCCCATTGGTTTGGGTCCAATTCATAACAAACTGCCTTGATTGCGACCCCTTCGTTGAGCTCAACGAAATGAAGTTTATCGAAATCGTAACTATCTTCTTCGGCTTGAGCTATCATGACCTTACCTTCAATTGTCACGATTTCATTTGTTTTCGATTGTTGCATAAATAACGTCAATATCAACCCAACCGTTATGACCGCTGCAACCATTAGTCCTATTATTGCAACCAATAGTCCTATTCTTTTTATATTTTCGTCTATATTTGCGTTCATTTTTTACCACCTCCCAACATGGCCTTTCAGCCAGGGACCAGAAAAAATAAATTGACGGTAAAAAAAGAAAACCGTCAAAAATTTTGCTTTTTATTTTTTTCACATGTTGTTCCATTTATCGGTTGCCACTCGTATTCGATGTCAATGACCCTCGTATTGCCTTTGTAAGTCCTCGCTCCGTATCTGACGGACCCCCGTCCTTTAACGATATCTATCACCGGGTTCTCAATTTTAACTCGTTTCATTTGTTTTCCAGCCTTTATCAGTACTGTCACGCTTTTTATGAGTACATCGTTCTCTAAACGGAAAAGAGCCAGTTGGTTCACCGTTTTGATTTTCATTTTTTCCTTTCACCTACAAATTCCTTATTCTTTTTTTCGCCTTCATCAATGAGTTCAGAAGTTTTGAAACAGCGATCGCTATTCCAATCCCCGCCATCACGACCATCACCAGAATTAGTGCATATATCACGACCAAAAATAAAAACAACGGTTCCATTTTATTTTATTCTTATCATCTCCATGGCAGTCGTTTTCATCTCACTTGCAGTTTTCGATATACTCACAAGCACGCGATTCACTCCCTTCAAACTCATTATCTCTCCTGCCAAATCCTTTATCTTCTCTGCTTCTCCTTTTACTATTACTGTATCAAAGCAGTCAGTTTCACTGAGATGTTTATGCACTGACAATATCACATCTCTAAAACGATGGCGCACATCTATTAGCTCGTCGCCTAATCCCCTTTGGTCGTGGTCATATAGATAAGTTATGATTCCTATCTTCTCACCAGCCTCGCGCTCCATTTGCTCATACTCTGTTATATAGGCTCTGATTGCATCACGCACTCCCTCAGATCTCGATGAATATCCTCTGCCCCTTATTATTTCGTCGAACCTGCTCAACAGGCCCGACGGCAAAGATACCCCTACTCGTGCTATTCCATATCCTTTTTCCATTTTTCTTTCTTTTATCACCTCCCCTTAGATTTTAGAAACAGAGGGGCTAAAAAAACCGAACGCCCCAAAAAACTTTTTTATTAAACTTATGCGTTGCTGAATTGGTCGTCTTAGATGCCCATCAATTCTCGGTCGTATCTTCTCAGTTCTTCGGGCGTAATATTCACCCCGACGACCGTGCTCCATGTCGTAATGTGTACGTCCTCGTCTTCATCATCCTTTTTCTTCTCGCCTTCTGCCATCTTTCCATTCCCCCATAAAAATGCTGGAGTACACCCAGCCGTTTTTCCGCTACAAAAATTGCGAAGGGAAAAAAGAAAACCCTTCAAACTTTTTTATCTTTCGAACTTCCCTTAGCTCAATCCATATCACGCAGCGGGAACTATTATCAGAAGAACTAGCCCGTACACGCTATGCATTGCCCGAAACAATCTGCCGACCGCCATCGGCACTGCCTTGTTCATGGTATTTTTTATCTTTTCTCCAGCAATTCAATCAGGCTTCTCGACCTCTTTATTGCGTCATCGCCTTTGCTCGTCAGTCCGTAGTTCGGGCTTCCTTTCTTGTCTTCGACTTCTCTGACCAGCCCGAGCTCTACCAGAGCATCCAGATGGATTTTAAGTGTTGCCCAGTCCAGTCCCGCCATTTTTCTGATATGCGACTTTTTTCTCCGGCCCTCGGATATCGCATTCAATATCCTGATGAATGCCTCGATTTTCATTTTATCACCTCCACTTAAGATTTTAGAAACAGAAGGGCGGCAAAAAAAATCAAACCGCCCAAATTTTGCAGATTTTTTGCTTTCGCTTCAATCCCTATCTTTTCTGCGCTTGCTCCTTTTTACAAGATACGCGGCCGCCGTGAGCGCTATCACTGCAAATACTAATTCAAAGCCCGACGGTTTTGGCGTCGCTTCTGGGGTCGGCATTTCTATTTCGGAAGGCAGAAACGCCATCGCGGCCATGATTAGAAATACCAGAAATACCGCCTTCTTTGATGATGTCCGCGTATCCATTTTTTTCCATCTCACCTCCTAAGTCATCCGGATTGATTGGATGACAATAAGAAATGACGAAAGATTGAGTATTTTAACTTGAGAAGACCGAAGACGAGTTTTTTAAGAATTAGACACTCCTTACACTAAATATTGCTCGGCCGTGTCTTTTGTTCGGTTTTGAGCCGTTTATGGAGATTTCGGCTCAGTTGGCCGGCACATTTCCTCGACGTTCAAGTCATTGCGGACAAATATGTCCAAAAGTTGAGATTGTCTCAACTTTTTTGTTATTTTTATATTTGTTTAAAATGTTGGAACGCCCAGCGACGGCCGCGGTCCAACCCAAAAGTATCGGTTCGCGGTCTTTAATCGTATTCAAACAAAATCTCATATCTTCCGCTTTCAATTATTTCTTTGTATTTTTCTTCGCTCACGCCGTACTTGTGCTGGATAAAAGGTTCTCCCGTTTCATGGCCATTCAAAACCCTTTCCTTTAGCTCCAAATCCACAACTATCAAATCCTTTGTTGTCACAACGATCGCCCAATATATATCTGATTATCAAAAACTTTAAATACTTTTCGGTAGTAAGATGGTATTTTGCCAAATTGGATTTAAGCAGGTCTTGTTGAGTTTTATTGGCTTTGGAGAAGGGTCCGAAGAACGTAACCAATGCTTTGAGGTACTTTGAGATAACTATCTGCGCGTTCATTTAATTCTCGATAGAGGCCATTATCTCTTCCGGGGAGCCTGTTAGTATGTGATCAGAGCACTCCTTTATAGTTCTGTAAATCTCTTCTCCTTTTTCACTCAGAGCGTACACGTTTGTATTTCCATATCTCTTGCATTCGACCAATCCTCTGTCTACAAGTCTCCTCAGATGACCGGTAACTTTTGGGTAGTCATAAGAATCTCTTTCAAAAACGTCTTCTCCATTGCATTCTTCTTCAACGCATTTTTTTATTGTTTTCAATTTTAGTTCGCGGTCTGGTTCGATGGACATTATAATTATGCTGTATGGATTTTTCAAAAAACTCCGCGCACTATCTTCAAAGTGCGTGTTATTTTTACTCAGGAGAGATATCTCTCTAAATATTTCAAGATAATAATCTATTCCCCCGTACTTAAGCTGTTTTTGATACAATCTCTGTTTCTCCCGTATTCTTCTTCTATTTTCTGGATCCGCTTCTATTACTTGATGATAGGGTATACCAAGCATTGCGCTAATTCTTTTACGCGGAAGTCCTTTCTCCAGCAACTTTATTATTTCTTCCGTTTCTCTCTCCGTAAGTTTTGGGTATTTCATATATTCGATATTAATTGCGTGAGAAATAAATAAAAATGGTCCTGGAGCGGAAAGCGAGATGCTTTGGAGACGGGGGATTCGGGGAAATCGAGAAGATGGATGGTAAGTTTTCAGCATTTAGAGGTATGCGTTCGATGGCGGTCGGCTCTTGGGCGCGAGGAACGGTCTAAGAGACCAAATGCCGGGCATTGAAACGCATGATAATTGGAATTTATAATCGAGAATCTTAACCCCGTTCGCAAACACTGATATAAATCTCGCCAAACATTTCTTTCTGCTCGCAAATTACCGAGCCGTTGTTTGAAAGATGAAGCAAAGGGACGAATTTGTCAACGATTTCTTTTTTCTCCCAATGCTCGACGAGCCGAGAGAACCTGTCTATATGCCTTGATTTTATCTCGTCAAAAACTTTTCTTATTCTGACTTCTATATCTTCCTCCGGCTCAATTAATGCTTCAACCGCTCTATGGATTTGAATCTTTTTCTTCTTTTTCTTTTCCTCAAACTCTATCGCCTTGTTGAGCGCATCTATCAGGTTGCTTAGCGTCAGCCTTTTTTTAGGTCTTCTCACGACCGGCATATCGAGAATCGGAACGTTGACATCGATGTCTGGAACGTGTTCTTCTTTCGTTTCCATCTCTTTTATTTCAACGACTTCGCATTTCATTCTCAGCAGTATTGCCGCCACCAGAATAAACCTGGCCGGAATCCTGAAGTCGAATCTTTTTAAATTATAAAGATAATCCATAAACGCATCTACAAGCCTTACTATGTCTATATTTCGCGGGTTTATGTTTTCTTCTTCGATTATATTCGCGATGACCTCTTCCAAGTCGGAGCCGACTATAATGGTTTTTATCAGTTTTCGCTCATCTATTCTATGCCCAGCTTCATCGCTCAGTTTGGCTTCCATTTCATTCACTCTTTGCCTCGCCCGGCATTTTAATCGAAAATATCTTTGAAACCCCGTTTTCCATCGAAACGCCAAAAACATTGTCGGCCTCTCTTATTGTGAGGTCGTTGTGGGTTATTACTATGAACTGTGTTTTCCTCGAGTATTTTTTTATAAATTCCGTTATCTTTTTCACATTTACCTTGTCAAGGGCGGCATCAACCTCATCGAGAATATAAAACGGCGACGCATGGTATTGTTGTATGGCGAACAGGAACCCGAGCGCCGTGAGCGTCTTCTCGCCGCCGGACATGGCATCTATGTTTAATATTTTCTTGTGATTCGCGGTCGCCTCTATTATAAGCCCGGAGTTAATATTGCCTTCCTCCTCCAATCTCAGCCTCGCCTCTCCGTTCATGAGGTCATTATAAATTCTGGAGAAATTGGCATTGATTATATCCAGCGTCTCTTTAAATTTTTCATATTTCTTTTTTTCGATCTCATCGATGGTTTTGAGGATCGAATCCCTCTCGCTCGTCAGCGTGTCCATTCTTTTTTTAAGCTCGTCGAATTCAACTCTTATTATTTTATATTCTTCGGCCGCCCTCATATTTACTGGACCGAGCTCATTGATTTTTTTCATCACATCCTTTAACATCAACCTTAGTTTTTCTGGTTTATAATCATAAAACGATTCCGTCTTATAATTTTCCATCTCCATTTTAAGATTCTCTATTTCCGCATCTTTTTTCGCCTTCTCGATATTAAGCCTGTTTATTCTGTTCTGTGCGGAAACTCTCTGGTCATATAGTTTGTCAACATCCTTTCTCAATTTTTCAAGAGAATTTTCAATCCTTTCCCTGTCTTTTCCCATGCTTTCAATGCTCCTCTTCTCCTTTTTTTCAAGTTCTTTTAACTCATTCAGCTCGTTTTCTAATTTTTCTATTTCCTTTTTAAGAACTTGATTCTCTTTTATGATTTGTTTTTCCCTGTCCCACTCTCCGTGATAACCGCCGATCATGGCTCCGGTCGCTTCAACTATATCGCCGTCGGTCGTTATCATCCTGACGCTTTCATGAATTTCTTTTGTTTTTTCCAAATCCTCGACTATAACGCTATTTCCAAGGATGTAATTCACCGCGTTCGCGTACTTCGAATCGAATTTTACGAGATTAACGGCGTGGTCTATAATATTTTTTTTGTCTTTCAGATAAACTTTCCGCGACTTTATTTTGTTCAAAGGCAGAAACCTTGCCCTGCCGATTTTTTTTTCTTTCAGAAATGTGATGCACTTTATTGCAACGTCTTCGTTTTCCACGACGATATCATTCATGTGCCTTCCTATGGCGACCTTTAGCGCAACAGAATATTTTGTCGGGATTTCAATCAATTGAGAAACGGAACCAAAAACACCCTCTATTTCAGAAAGCGATCTCGTTATCGTATCGGAGTATTTTCTCATCATCTCTCTTTCATTCATATTGAGTTTGTCTTTCTTTCTTATCAGCTCTGTTTTGATTTTGTCCATCTTTCTCGCTAATTCGAAATCTCTCGCCTTATGTATTATCATGTCCCCGATTTTCTTCGTTTTCTTCGTTTTTTCGTCAAGCTCTTTTTGCTTGTTTTCAAATTGTCTGTTCAATTCCTCGAATTTTTCCATCTCTTTTTTTATCTTATTGTTGAGCTCGCTCAGGTGGCTTTCCATTTCTTTCATGTCGCTTTTAACGAGCGATGCCTTTATTTTATTCGCTTCGTTGTTTAGAATGACGCTCTTTTCTGCATCCTCCTTCTCTTTTCTTAACTTCTCCATAAGCTTCTGTTTTTCTTCTGTCACTATTCGTATTTCATCTATATGCATCTTAACCTTTTCCAGCTCAACAATGGCCTTTCTCTTTTTTTCGTCAAACTCCGATATTCCGGAGATTTCGTCGATGATCTCCCTTCTTTCCAAATTTGACATCTCAATTATGCGGTTTATGTCGCCCTGCATTATTATATTGTAGCCATGCGGTGAAAGATGAAGATTTGTGAGCAGGTCCAGGATTTTGCTTCTGGTCACAACCTTTCCGTCAAGCCTGAATACGGAGAGCCCGTTTCCCATGACCTTTCTCGTGATTTTTATTTCATCGCCGTACGGAAGTTTTTTATCGCGATTGTCCAAGTACAATGAAACCGTGCAATATTTGGAAGGTTTTCTGTTTTTTGTTCCGTGGAAAATGAGATTTACAAGTTTTTCTGCTCTTATAATCTTTGCGGAAGAAATCCCGAGAGCGAACATGATGGCGTCGCAGACATTAGAGTTATGAACAAATAGTCCGTTGCCGATAAAATTGTGACAGTTTGGAATAGAAAGGTCATAAACCCATTCTTCACCGGAAACTTTTTCTATTTTAACGATTCGGTCCCAAAATATATCAGAATGTGATATGTTTTCCAAAAGTTTTATCATGTCTTTTGCTTTTTCAAGCTTTGTAGAAATTTGCGATTTTACAAAATTATATAATTTCTTCAAATTTTCGGGTTTGGCATTCGTTTTACCAGATGCCCAGTGCGAATTTATAGTGTCTTCGTGCAGTTCGATTTCTTTGCTTGCTACGTGCCTGTAAATTTTCAATTCTCTTAACATGCCTATTAGTTGCTTTTGGTTGCGTGATAATTTTTGATTAATCTCTTCGATTTTTTTTATGCGTTTCTTGAGTATGGAAACTGTTTTTGCAACGCCTTCTCTGGTCGGGCAACACCTGTTCTCCATGTACGCTGCAAAAAACGGGTATTTTTTTCTCAATGGTTTGTATTCTATTCCCAAAACCTTCGTGCATTCTTTTATTATTTTATTAACGTCTTTTGGTATTAAATCTATATTGGGATTTAACTCGCTGTCTTTTTCCGCATACAGTTTTAGCCTCCTTCTTTTATGTTCGCATCTCAGAGGAATATTTTCATAAAGCTTTTTCAATTTTTCTTTACCTTCAATTGTAATATAAAAATATTTTCTTTTTGTCTCGTTTTTCGTATTTGTTGCGCATTTCATTTTCATCCTTTTTATGGCAACTATATCAAATCTTAAAAAAGATAACTGAACTTGATCGGCGAGTTTCTCATTTTTTGTTGCGTATTCGAATACCGAACCGTCATTTTTTACGGTCGCGTCACAATCAAACAATGCCGCCAAGAAATTTGCCAAAACTTTTTTATTTGAAATCATTATTTCTGGGGGTATGTTTTTATACATGGTTGTAAGTTTGTGAACATCTTTTGACCTAAATAAACTCAGCAGAAATTTTGGAATTTGTTTTGACCAATAAATCATCCTCACGGCTTTGCCATGAGTTTTTTTCTTATACTTAACGTTCATATTGAATATTTTTTTCATCAGATATTCAAAATCATTTAGTATTTCTTTATCAGAATTGACTATTTCAATTCTGTCGCTCGCAATATATCCGTCTCCAACAAGATAACCTATAAATCTGGCGAATTCCTCATCTATTTTTTTGCCTTTAAATTTAACAGCCCTGCCTTCTATTTCCAATTTTCTCGGGCTCGCTATGAAATCCCCGGCTTTTAAATGTTTTATAAGCTTCGAGCAAATTTTTTTGTTGTCAAAGACCATAACGGGATGGCATCCGGTTGTTATGACAGTTTTTCCCGTTTTTGTAGTTATTTTATAAAGCTTTGGTTCACCGCGTCTTTTAATAAACGCGGAAATATCTCTTTTAATAACTTTCATTGAAAACGGGTCCAATCCGAATATCTTTATGTTATCGCAATTTTCTGTAGAGTAAATGCCATCATCAAGCTTTTTAATATTTTTTGATCGTTTTAGGATATTTTCTACTATGTCACCTATTTGCTTCACTTCTCCCGTGCTAAGCAATACTTCCGTGTCATATCTGCATGACTTGCCAGACCCGTTCGGCCCGCACACGACATTGAAGCCGTGCGGAAAGGGGATGCTGACGCGGTCTGCAAAGGATTTGAAGCCCTGAATCGTAATGCGATTTATTCTCGTCATATTTAACTTATTTGGAATGGAACAATAAAAAGATTCAAATGTTTTTAGAGCGCATGCCGTCGGGATATGTTACTGACCGCAATAGCTCTTCGGTTTTCAAATCGCAGTTTACGGTAACGTGGCATCGCAACATGGCCGGCCGGTCAACCCGATCGAATTCTTTGCTTTAAAAAGTTAAAAAAATATTCTATTAAGTGATTTTATGTTTGGCTCATTAAAGAAAAAACTGAACGCCATTGTAAAAAGGTTCTCGAAAAAGGCGGAGGAGGAATTGGAGCCCGTCGCAGAAGGGGATACAGAAAAAATGTCTTACGAAAAGCCGGCTGAAGAGAAAGCTGGTAAAGAAATCGTCAAACCTAAAACTGAAGCACAAAAACCTCTGGTCAAGAAAAAGATAAAACTCTTCGGGCGCATCACCGAAAAGGAACTGAAAAAAAGCGATATAGAAAACGTCGCAAAGAGCCTGAAACTCACGCTCATCGAGTCGGATGTGGCATACGATGTTGCGGAAAACATATGCGACAAACTGGAGCGTGACCTTGTCGGAAAAGTCGTGAAGCGCGGTAGCGTTGAAAAAATAATAAAGCGGAGTTTGAAGGACTCATTGCTCGGAATTCTTAATCAAAAACCTCTTGAAATAGAAAAAATCATCGAAAGTGCGAAAAAAGAGAAAAGGCCGGCAACCATCGTATTCGTTGGCTTCAATGGCTGCGGGAAGACGACGAGCCTCGCCAAGATGGCATACTATCTAAAGCGAAGGGGTTTTAAGCCGCTGATTGCCGCGGCCGATACCTTCAGGGCGGCGTCGATAGAGCAGTTGGAAACTCATGGAAAAAATCTGGGTGTTGATGTCATCAAGCAAAAATACGGAAGCGACTCGGCAGCCGTGATATACGATGCGAGAGAGCATGCGAGGGCAAACGGCTTCGACGTTGTCCTCGCCGACACGGCCGGGAGAAGCCATAGCAACATAAATTTGATGGACGAATTGAGGAAGGTCTGCAGAGTCAACAAACCGGACATCAAGATTTTAGTTCTCGATGCGCTTACCGGAAACGATGTCGTTGAGCAGGCAAAAAGATTCTGCGATGCCGTCGGCGTTGACGGAATAATACTGACAAAGGCGGATGTATACGAGAAAGGCGGCTCAGCGTTATCGGCATGCCATGCGATAAAAAAGCCGATCATGTTTCTGGGCGTCGGGCAAGAATACGAAGACCTCGAAAAATTTGACGCCGAAAAAATTGTCAATAGTTTGATGGGAGAAAATGAATGAGCGCAATAAAAAGGTTCGCATGGCGCGATTTTACAAAAAATTGAAAAAGAAAAATCACATCTCGTCGAAAGGTTCGCAAACGATGCATGTCCATTCGCTGCCAACTCTTACCATCAAATTACCGCATATCGGACATCTCGGAATGCCTATATCTACCATAAAATATGTATTGAAAGTAATAGTATTTAAAGATTACATCGGACTCGTTCAATGATCATTAAGTTAGGCGATTATAATTATGTGGCGGACGACAAAAAACCTATTGCGGTGCGCGCCGCTCCATGAGAGTGGCTTTTTAAAGTTATTCGGGAGGTTTATTGGACGGCCCCGAATTCCCGCATTGTTTTAATTTGCTGCTGCTATAATCTCCGAGCTTTTCAATTCTCTTTATCTCTATTCCGAGCTTTTCAATTTCTTTGCTCGGGAGTTTTTGGTCGTATCCCAAGGCGATTATGTCTGGCCTTTCTTCATCAACAACCTTCAAAAAATTTGTAGGATCCCCGATAATAATCTTGTCGGCTATATTCAGCTTTTCAAGATTCCTTTTTCTTTCTGTTGCCGGGACAGCATAAGGCTTTTTGTTGTTTTTATCGTTTGCCAGCACAATTACCAAATAATCGCCAAACGACTTCGCCTTGCTCATGAAATATACGTGACCTCTATGGATTCTGTTAAAGCATCCGCCGGCCAGAACCTTTTTCATTTTCGAACGCCGTATGTTATTCCCAGTTTTAGCGGGGGAGGTATCTTTTGCATTTGAAACGGATGCCGCATCGTTTACGGAGTGGTTATTCATTTAATCACCGGATGGCTTGTCATTATTCTTTTTTCAAGACATAAACATTTTTAAAATTGAGCAGAAAACTGATGTTATGAGGGTTGTTGCAATGGGCGGCGGCAACGCCATGCCAAACGCGGTTTTGAAAGGGCTCAAAAAATATGATTTAGACATAACGTCTGTCACGTCGATGGTTGACAGCGGAGGCTCTTCCGGACAGTTAAGAAAGGATTTCAACGTCCTGCCGCCCGGTGATATTAGGCGGCATCTCCTGGCATTGTCGGAGGCGCCGGAATGGAAAAAAGAACTTTTCAAATTCAGGTTCGGCCGCGAAGAATTTGGCGACGGCCACGGGGGGCACAGCTTTGGAAATGCGTTCATAGCCGGTTTAGAATATGTTTTGAAAGATTACGAAGAGGTTTTGAAAATCGTTCACGAATTTTTAGAGGTTAAAGGAAGATGCCTGCCTGCCACGACCGAGAAAACAAATCTCGCGGCAATTTTGGAAAATGGTCAAGAAATCTTCGGGGAAGACGAAATCGATGTTCCAAAGGCGCATGACCCAAACTTAAAGATTAAAAAAATCTTCCTGAAGCCAGAAGCTAAAGCGTATCGACCGGTCTTGGACGCCATCGAAAATGCCGACTTAATCGTAATCGGTCCCGGGGATTTGTATTCGTCCCTGATTCCATGCGTTTTGCCTCGCGGAATAAAAGAATCGCTTGAAAAAAGCAACGCAAAAAAAATTCTCATAGTTCCTGCCATGACGAAGATTGGCGAGACAAACGGTTTTTCGGTTTTGGATTTTGCAAACGAGATGGAAAGGTACATCGGCTCACCGCTCGATTTTGTTATTTATAATAATTTTGTCCCGGAAAAAGAAAGGGTTGAAAAGTACAAAAAAGAAGAGTTGAACGTTCATGAAATCGTTGGAATTAACAAAGACCTTGACGAGAAAAAGTTTATTGGACTAGACCTTTTGGTTAAATCCGGTGAAATCGTTTACGACCCCGACAAACTCGCAGATGTAATTATAAAAAATTTGACAGGGCAATCCGGTTGAATCAAGATGAAAATATCGCACGCCATGCAATTATAAAAAACTTCATAAAGAACTTAATAAATATATGCAGGCAATAATACTCGCGGCCGGCGAATCGTCAAGATTCTGGCCGTTGAACTCAAGGCACAAGTCGCTGATTAAAATAATGGGAAAGCCGATAATCCGGTGGACCCTGGAAGGGTTGAAAAGAGCAAAGATTAAAGATATAATAATTGTTCAGGGCCCGAAAAGAGACATAGAAAACGAGATTGGAGACGGCTCGCAACTTGGCGTTAATCTGGAATATGTCGTGCAAAAAGAGCCAATAGGAATGGGCAATGCAATACTTTGTGCCGAAAATCTGATAAAAGACGATTTTTTCGTTTTAAACGCCGAGAGAATCGATATAGAAAATTTTGCTGGGCCGATGAACAAGAAAGCGATGGAAACCGGGGCAAAAATGGTCCTGCTCGGCGGAAAGACGGACAGACCATGGCTTTACGGGATTCTCGATGTTGACGGCGACAAGGTTGTCTCAATAACCGAAAAACCGAAACAACCGAAATCTGACATAAAAGCCGTCGGAATCTATCTGGTTCCGAAAAATTTCGCCCATTATTACAAAAGAGTTAAGGAACATATGTATGCGTTTGAGGATGCCCTGCAATTATATATGAAAGAGAATGATGCGAGGGTTGTGATGGCTGGCAAAGAGACATGCGACCTGAAATATCCATGGAACCTGTTTAACGTTTTAAAAAGCTTGTGGGGTTCTCTGAAATCCGAGATCGACGAAACGGCGGAAATATCAAAAAACGTCGTGATAGATGGCATGGTCCGTGTGGGCAAAAATACAAAGGTCCTTGAGAACGCCGTTTTAAAAAACTGCTACATCGGAGATGACTGCGTGATAGGAAACAACAGTTTAATAAGAGACTACACGAACATAGAAAATAACGCGGTCATAGGTGCAAATTGCGAGATGACGCGAAGCATAATTCAGGATAATGTTCACATTCACTCCGGCTACATAGGTGATTCCATAATCGGGAGAAATTCCAGAATCGGCGCCGGAATAATAACCGCCAACGTCAGGCTCGACGGGCGGGAAATTAAATCCGTCGTGAAGGGCGAGAAAATCGACACGGGGCTGAAATCGTTCGGCGCGGTTGTCGGGGAGAAAGCAAGGCTCGGTATAAGAGTGAGCACGATGCCCGGCGTATTTATTGGGCATGATTGCGTTATAGGGCCAAACGCGGTGATTAAAAAGAATGTTGAAGATGGCGGCGTTATAAAATCGTGAAGAGATGACGCGCATGATCAAGGCGATAATATTCGATGCGGACGGAACGTTGTACAAGACGCGCACGGCAGACGCGTACAAGAAGCAGTTTGAGTTTCTCGAAGAAAAAACCGGGAAAAAATCCGAAAAAATAGAGGCGAGATGGAAAAAAGTCAAAGACAACGTTCTGAAATACGATGCAAAAAACCCGGAGAAAAGGAAAAGAGAGTTCATAACAACGCAAACCTTAATCCGGCTCGGCATAGACCCCAAACGCTCGGAAAATCTTGCAAAAATGTCGCTGAAGATTTTCTGGACTCATGTCCTGAAGGATTTGAAACACGAAAAAGACGTGAAAAAAGTTGTATCGAGACTGGGCAAAAAATACGAGCTCGTGGTCGCCAGCGACGAATTCAGAAAAAACTTGAACGCGAAACTAAACAAAATTTTAGGTGACTGGAAAAACTATTTCAAGTTTTTGATAACGCCCGACATCGTCAAAGAAATGAAGCCGTCCAAAAAATATTATGAAAAGGTGTTGAAGAAATTGAGGTTGGGACGAAACGAAGTGATAGTTGTCGGGAACTCGTGGGAAAATGACCTGAAACCGGCAAAAGAAATGGGAATAAAAACGGTTTTGATAAATGACAAAATCGAAGGGGAGCCGGTACACTGGATAAAGAATATGAAAGAGCTGGAAAAAATAGTTTAGACGGCACTCAGAAGTGAGCAAAAACTTAATATTGAAACGCCATGCCGGACCTTTGATAGCGATTCTCAGTAAAGATTAGATTGGAAGGCGTAACCGCCGATTTTTTCATCAAATCCCGAGTTTACTTATCGCCTCTTTTTTCGCATCTTCTTTGCTCTGGTTCATATTAACAATTATGTGCTCTTCTTCGATTGGCTCATATATTTTTTTTATTTTTTTATAAACTTCGAAATCCGCGTTAGACGCATCGCGCGTACGCTTTGCTATCCGCTCTTTCACGACACGCTCCGGGCACACGCATTCTACAATTTTAAATTCGGTTCCGATTTTGTCGGCAATTGTCCTCGCCCTTTTTCTCAAAGATTTTTTGTAAAACGTCGCGTCGATGACAACATTCTTTTTTTCTTCCAAGTACTTTGACAATTTTTTAAAAAGAGCGTCATAAACCATTTTCTTTTGCTTCCATATCAATCTTTGATATCCGTCTCTGACATCTTTTGGCATATTTTTCCGCGCGTTTATTATTCTTTCGATGTCAAACATGATTTTATTTTTCGAATCTAATAATTCTTCGTACGTGCAGTTTTTGAACAATTCTCTCCTGATTTCATCCGTGCGCAAAATTTTTCCTCTAATATGCGCGGCGACTTCTCTTGCAATGGTGCTTTTGCCCGTGCCCGGAAGCCCGCAGACGAGAATTAACATAAATTATAATTTGTCGGAAGGTATAAATATTACAGTATTTAGTTTATCTTTCAAATTTTGGTGCAAAAACCGGCAATTTTAGTTTCTTTTTAACTAGAGAGATTTCTTCACCAAACTTCTCGTTGTATTTCTACTCCCGTTTTTGTATCTTTCTAAAGGTAAAGGCTTTGGCGGTAGGTAGCAGAAATTCCGCCCCGAAGCCTCAAAGGTTGAAAAACTTTATAATGATTATACCTTCTAGTACAAACTCTGTACAAAAATTTATAAATATTGTATTCTTTTAATATAATAATATGGTATTTAAGGAAGAACTTGTCTTGGAATTTTTTTCAAAAGCATTTTCAAGGAAATTAAAGGAAGAAAAAACATTATAGGGGTAGCTGTTTATTCGATTTATCCTTCAAGAAGATTAGAAGCAGTAGAATATAGTCCTGAAACATATTTTTGGCACACTAGAAAACAATTTGATTTTATAGTAACTCAATATAGCTTTCCTTTTCAAGAAAATAATGAAGTTCCTTTTTTAGATAAAATTATTATTGACGGAAGGCCTGAAGATTGGTTAAAAATCGATCCCGTGTTTTTCAATCCAAGCAAGATTGTTTTAAACTATAATGAAAAATATTACTATGGCAATATTATGCCCTTTGGAAAAGACGACCTTCTTTACCTTGATAAGATAAGAAGTTTAAAAGCTGTTTATGCAGCAGCTGACAAAGATAACCTTTACCTCATGCTAGAGTTTTATGGCAAGCCCCGAAAATTAACCAGACATGGTTATGGGTTAAGTTTAAAAATTGATAACACTAAAGATGGTCTTTATGATTTTGAAATTAATTTAGATGAAAATCCAAGTTTTAGTAAAATAATCTATAATAATGAAGAGATCTCAACTGATTGGAAAAAAGAAAGGCAGATTAAGGTTAAATGGGGCAAGGTAATAGAAGTTAAAATTCCTAAAAAACTTGTCGGAAGTGACGAGATAGAAATAAAAGTTTATGTTCCGGCAATGTGTATGACTTGGGGAGGGATAAATATTAAATTATGAAAAGTAATAGAGAATAATTCTCGGCTTGGAAATTAGTGTGGCAGAATAGTTTTTAGCAAGTGAAGTAAAAAAAGGAAAAATGTAGAAAATATGATCGAAAAGCAGTAGGATATACTTTTAATAAAACTTACGGGAAAGTTGATGGTTACTTTTTTCATCCATGGAGAAGCGAGCAATGGTTAGCAACAGATGTCAGCTTTGAGGTAAATTTTAGTGATTTCATTAACAAACATTA
Source organism: Candidatus Aenigmatarchaeota archaeon (assembly GCA_021158665.1). Classification (GTDB taxonomy): domain Archaea; phylum Aenigmatarchaeota; class Aenigmatarchaeia; order GW2011-AR5; family JAHLMP01; genus JAGGUE01. The sequence continues at coordinate 1,112 of JAGGUE010000017.1, read as the reverse complement.
TACTCTTACAAATCCTAGAAGATGATGGCTCGTCCCCGAACTCTGCGGTTTCTTTCGGAAACCTTGCCTCAACCATTCAGGTTTCAGTCTGCTAACAGCGATTAAGAGAGCTTTATTGCCTTCAGCAAGTCGCCCCAAATTTTCACTTCGTAAAAACTTCTCTTAATCCTGATGTTATGTGACATATTACTCGACGACCGACTCGAAAAATATATATAATCTAATCAAATTTAGATAAGTATGGATCAATCTATTGAATCAAAAGCGGTTTTAGTAAAGAAAAAAATTGAGGAAGATTTTAGAGAACTTAATGAACAAGAACTTGAAAATTTTTTTGATAACTTCAGAAATGACAAAAGAACATTATCTTTTATAAAATATTACAATAAGACAGTTTTGGATAAAACAAAAATCAAATTTAGCGAGTTTAGTTATCAGTGGGCGCTACATCTCACCAAAAAATTTTATACATATTTCAATGAAAATTATGATTCTCTAATCAATGAAATTAGAAATAAGAGAGATATTAAAGACTTTCACAACCGCTTTTGTATTGATAATCTTAGAAAAAGAAGAGGTTCTTTTTGTAGTAAATTATTTCATACGATTCTGCCTTCCGAATTTCCTCCAGTGGATAACGCAATTAGAAAAAGGTTTAATGTACAAAATGAAGATTTCATAACAAGTGTCCTAATCATCAAAAGAGGTTATGAATTATTCATAAAAGAGAATCATGAGCTAATAAATTTGATTAGAAAAATCTTATCAAAAAGTAAATTTTCTTATTTAAGAATTAATGAACTGTCTGATATAAGGATTTTAGATATGTATTATTGGTTTAAAGAAAATAGAGAAAGCCGGTCACCCGCATCATACGCTTCGAAATCACTTCGTGATTTCTCGGTTTAGGCTTCGCCTAAACTCGCCTAACAGCGATTAAGATATAAATTTCTTGCAGAGTTTTCCCAAGTTCCTCGCCTTCAGCAACTTCGTTCATCCGCAAAACGTTCAATTAGAATTATTAAAAACCATACATCTAAGAAATCTTGGCAATGCTTTCCAAGCCGACCGCATTGCATTCCGCCTTTGCCAACAAATCTTCAATGATGTCC
>JAGGUE010000045.1 GCA_021158665.1 Candidatus Aenigmatarchaeota archaeon | reverse complement strand
TGTTCTTCTCGAACCAGTCGCTCATGCCGTCCCCGTCAGAATCGGTGTGTTTCAAATTCCATTCCTCTTCCGGAATGTTTGGGTGCGGGTCCTTGTAATCGGGTATGCCGTCCCCGTCGCTGTCAAAATTGTCCTCGTGAACATTCGGGTGCGGGTCTTTATAGTTAGGTATTCCATCGCCATCAAAGTCCTTGAAGTTGTCCTCGTGAACATTCGGGTGCGGGTCTTTATAGTTAGGTATTCCGTCACCGTCGTGGTCACCGACGATAGGAAATCCAGCCAAACCCGCCATGAACTTGCCTCCGGCCCTTTTTATGCCCTGCTTTGCCGGGTTGTCGTTCGGAGCGAGCGCGTACCCAACGCCGCCCAGACCAAACGCGGCGAGCACGCCGATCGCCGCCGCCTTGTGCAGCCCGCTCTTTGGCTGCCTTATAGCGAAATAGTCGCCGAGTTTGTCTCGCACCTCTTTGTAAACGTCCCTTGGCAAGCGCTTCTCGAACACGATCTCGTCTCCGCGTATCTTGTACGGAACGTCTGTCAAACCGGATATGATCCTTCTCGCGTTCGCCGGGCCCGACTCTCCGCCGGCCCAGCCCATGTAGTATTCTGGAAACAGCTCGCGAAGAATCCTCTTGTCCGTGATTTCATAACCGTCGCTCGTCACGGCTCTGCCAAGGTTTTCAAGCTTTACGGTTCTTGGCTTATGCTCTTCCCATGGCAGTTCGTCGCGTTCCGGAAGGCCGATCCAGTACGCCGTCTCTTCGTCCAGCTCAATCGCCGGGTAATCGCCTTCCTTGATTCGTCTTCGAATCTCCGCGAGCGTTTCGTGGTCCGGAAGAGACGGAAAATACGTCAAGCCCTTCGCAAAGTTTTCCATTAGAACCCTTCTGTCCGCGCCCCTTATCCTGCTCAGGTCCTTGAACTCCTTCAGCGCCTGCCTGTTTTTCATTGCCCTTTGCACGTCGTCCGGGTCGTATGGCTGATGCTTTTCGACGAACCGCTCGACGCGATCGCACAGCCTTGATAGCATGGACTGTTTTTTTATTGCCAGTTCGTCCCTCTTTCTTATCAGATCGTCCATTTCCTCGAGCGAATAGCCCTCGTTGTACAACTCGACTATCTGGTCGCGCAGATAGTCCAGCTCGTCCGACCTTCTGCGCTTTTCGTATTTTGACAACTCCGGATTGGCTGTTATCAAAACCCTGTCCGCATCGCAGATTGCCAGCTCCGTGGTCTTCATCAGGTTATCGAACATCACTTCTTGCGCGGCATCAGAACTAAAACTATTTATACCCGCATAACCAATAGTATGTTTGGCGTTTTTCGTGGCGCTCACCTTTCGCGGAGGGTGTCTGCTCCCGTTGGCGGCGGGAGCTTTATGATTATTACTTATTATTACTTACTTTTGAGTGGTATTTAAAGTTTTCGGTCTGTATTCATGAAACGGATTTCCACATCTTCTTGCCCCCAGAATTGCCAGAACGTTCGGGTGCTTTAAGAAGGATTTCAGTTTCTTTGCATCACATTCTCTCTTGATCATTCTCTCCTTTCTGAGCTTCTCCCCATCTCTTCCCTTTGCGCCAGTATAACATCCTTCAATTCATGTAGGTTCATAAAAAGTATAATCGCACATTGATGAAGAAGAAATTTATAGAGAAGCGCTCTCCGTAGGATTTAGTGAAATTAAAGTTAAAGAAAAGGATTTTTTAGAGTTCCTTTATCATAAACTGATAAGAAAATATATTCCGACAACTTTTCTAAAAATATCAGGTTATTTAGTCTCAGAATTCGTAGACGATCTTTTTAAGCCAATAACAAAAGAGTATTTTGTACATTTAGATATATATTTAAAAAAATAACTACAAAATCTTTTATGATTATGAAAGAAGAAATATACCCAGCATTGAAGGCAATAGTAGAAAAGGAAGGAAAAATTTTAATTTTAAAGAGAACAGAGAGTGAGGATTGTTTTAAAGGAATGTGGGATATTCCTGGCGGTGGAATAAAATTTGGAGAAACTCCAGAAGAAGCTCTTAAAAGGGAAATAAAAGAAGAAACTGGATTGGAAGTAGAAATAATTAAACCAATAAGAATATGGACTTTCTTTAAAAATAATGGGGATACACAAGTAGTTGGAGTTACTATGCTTTGCAAATATAAAAATGGTAAAGTGAAATTGGGAAAGGAGCACATTGATTTTAAATGGATAAAACCAGAAGAAATAGAAAACTATAATGTCCATGAAGGGATTAAAAAAGATGTCAAAGCAGTTTTTAATTTTATTTAAAGGCATTTTTCTTCCACCAGATCCAAACACCTTTTCCTGGACCTACAAACTTACCCTTTATCAAACCTTCAGCCCTTAGCATGGTTAATCTGTAAAATAATTTAGTTCTCGTAACATCCTTCAAACTCTTATTGGTATAACGAGATGAGACCTCATATGAGTCTGGATTTTGAGCATGCCGAAACGCATGTTGAGGCATTTAAGAGAAAATTAAGGCCGAGGTTTTGTTGAGAATGGCTGCCAAAACATTTGGCCGGTGATGATTTTTATGAAAAGAAATAAAAGAATGGGGGAGGAAAGTAATTCGGGAAATCACACCTGAATTTATAAGAACAAAAGAAGATATACTAAAATTTGCAAGTTCTATTTAAATTTATTTGCAGACCTTTCTCTAATAAAACGAGTAAATTCTACTGAATCCATTTTTTTGTTATTAACTTCAATCCATTTTTTCATAAAATTTAATTGTAGAATAAGATATTTTAAAGCTTTTCGGTTTGGACGGAGTTGCGTTGTTTTCCCAAAATCGGGATGCAAATAACGGCTTCGCGGGGAAGCCGGCGAGACGGGAACGACGAGTTGAGAAATATCAACAATGCAAAAAATCACAACAAAAAATGGGGAGAAAAGCGATTCGGAAAATCACGCGAGCGAACATATATAAATAGCGCGGATTATAATAAATATTGGGTGATATGCATGAAAGAAAATAATAGTCCATTATTAATTGAAGAAGGAATAAAAACTCTTACAAAATCCGGTTATTATATTGGAAAAGAAGATATTTTTAAAGACGCTTTTAGAGCTTTGCTAGAAATAAAACCAGAACTTAGAACGGCAATATCTATAGGCATGTACAAAGAAGGAAAAATAAGTCTAAATAGAGTGGCAGAAATCGCAGGAGTAACTACAGAAGAAATGAAAGAAATTTTGGTTAGTAGAGGAGTGAAAATTAAAAGGGGAATATCGAAAGTTAGTGAAAGAAGAAAAAAAGCAAAAGAATTATTGAAAATTAAAGATGAATAAAATGGTTCTTGTAGATAACTGTATTCTGTCATCATTATCAAAAATAGATAGATTAGACTTGCTAAGAAAATTTTTTAAAAGGGTTGAAATCCCTTTCAGCGTTTTGAGGGAATTGAAAGAAGAGAAAATAAGGGGATTCGAATTCGTTAAAAGAATTGAAAAGATAGTAACATTTTCTGAGAAAGAACTTTCGAAAGAGAAATGGATTTTAGTCATACCTTTAGGAGAAGGTTGAAACGAGACTTTCGAACGAGATAAAATCTCATATAAACATATCTGATGTTGATGCCGATTGCGTTGCAATAGCTAAAAACAGAAACAAAATTTTATTAACAGATGATACGTATACTGGAAAAATTGCTCAAAAAATGGGAATTAAAATTTTTGATTTGAAAATATTTTTAGAAGCATGTATCCTGAATGGATTAATAAAAACTTTGGATGAAGTCAAAGAAATAATTTCTAATTTAAAGAAAAAAGATTTTTATGAATTTTCAGAAGAGGATAAAGATGAATTGTTTTACTTTTTTGAGAAGTCATAAAAATCATGATATTTCAGACCAAACACACACGGGCAACGAGAATTATGAAAACAATGAAAAGCGGTAAATATTTTTCCGTTTTAAGAATTTCGGACCCTATTTATACTTCGTGGGATTTGAACCAATGCGACCGCGGCGCAATTTTCCTACAGCAGCGCTCTGAGCTCTTTTCCCTTTTCAATTGCCATGTCAACAGCTCTGTCAATCTCTTCCAGGGTGAATCCGCCGCTTCCGCCCTTTTGCATGGAGCATAGAAGAATATTGCCGTCCCGCTCAAATGAGCCGACGGTAAGCCTCGCGTCCATTACCTGCTCTTCCAGTGCCGTGAGGTCTAATAGCAAACTGTTGGAAATCTTGAAAACCGTCACGGAAACTGGTTTTCTCTCGACAGGCAGAGGCGCGGTTCCGCTCTTTTCATAATCGACGACAACTTTATCGTTTTCTATTGCATAGACAGGCATCTTGGCGTCAAGCAAAGCAGAAACCGCCGCTAGCCCGGACGCGTCGATCAGGTTCCCGTCGTGGTCAAGAATAATAATATCGATCATAACCTTCCATACCTCATCTTTCGTTATGGCCATTTTTTTCATGTCAATTGCCTTCGACTCTCTTATCATTCTGTCAACAACCCTCGCGAGCTCTACCGAATGTTCGTCCGGGGGCCCGGGCTCAAAATCCGGCGATGCGATGGGAACGAACTCCGCGTTCACGATGAGCACCCCCTCGTCCGGTGTGTCGGGAAACGGCTCGCCCGGCTCTATTTTTACACCAGCCATAACGGTTGTGTTTCCGATGTCAACTCTTGCTGAGCCGTTCGCCTTCCCTACGATGCCTTTTTGCACGTTTATTTTTCTGTATTCATCAAATTTTCTCCCGTCTATTCTCTTCGCCTTTGATACAATATCTTTTACAATTTCATTGTCAAGCAAAACCATCTCATCGCCTCATCCCGTGTCAAAACTTGGAAATTTTTTGTTTGTTATAAATTCAAAAGCGATGTCGTCAAACGCTTCACCGTATTTTTTTCTCATTTTATTTTTCAGCGGTTCCAGGGAACTGCCGCTTTCGACAACCCTTTCATTTAGCACGGCTATCCATTTATCATTATATTTTTTTACAAGCATATTATAATTTTTTCCAATCCATTTAAAATTTTTCTCGTTGTTATCCATTTTTACCATCCATTATTTTTTTCTTAAGTTGCGTTAGACGCGTGCAAAATTAACTTTAAGTTTTCGTCGATAACAATTAATGGAAACCCCAAAGCAATTAGAACGATGATAAATAAAAAGATTGTTCCAGCGAGGCTCGTCCATTAATTATCAAGTCGGGCCAATTATAAATTATGCGGCCGACAACAAAAGACCCAACCATTGGAGCGTCGGCACCGCTCCACAAGAAGATATGTCTTTTGAAGATTTTTAAAGTTATCCCGGCCTTTGCAAACGGGGTCAACCTTGACGCTTTGCGTTTGAACCGCGTGGACCACAATACTCTTTGAAATGTGGATGCGCAATTTTTGCCACCAAAAAATTTGGAAATTCGGGTTCTCTCGGTTTTATTGAGTTTTATCGGGCTTTTGGAGAAGAGTATTCAAAAGTGCCAAACTCGGGTTAATACAAAAAACAGAGATAAAGATTTTAGATACACTTTTAGAGTTATTGATTTAGAAACAAACTTTTGTGTAGCATTTGGTTATTCAAAACACCCGGAGAAATATGCGTTTGAAACTGCAATAAAGATGCTCGATGAAATTGGTGTAGTGAATAAAAATTAGGGGAAAGTTAGGTATAAATAATGCTCTAATTTCTATCAGGGTCTCACCCCCCAATAAAAACTTTATAAAGTTATTTTTTATAAAACTTAGCATGATAAAAGGTGAATACTATGGGTGTTAACCGGTGGCATGAATATAGAGAAACTCTTGAACAAAAATGTAAGGAATTTGGAATATCTGGAATACGCTTCTTCTAAAAAAATCAAACTCAAAATAGATCTTTCTCTTTCAGAGAATGAATTCTATTCAGGAGATGCGCTCAAAAGAATGAAAATATTTTCTAAAGTAAATATATACAAACTTTCTCAAGACCAAGAACTTTTAGAACTTATTTCTGATAAACTTTCAATGAGCAGAAACAACATTCTTATAACAGCAGGTTGTGATTATGCACTACATCACATAGCAGAAACCTTTATTGAAATAGGCGATAAAGTACTAATTCCTGTTCCTTGTTTTGGAAGATACGAATTTCATACAAAAGTATGCGGAGGTGCCCCCGTTTTTATTAAATTTTCAGAACCTCCAAATGAGATAGACTTGGGGATTGTAAAAAAATATGTTTCGGAATCTGATATAAAATTGGTCTACATAGGAAATCCAAATAATCCAACCGGCCATCTTATTCCGAAAAAAGATACGGAAAGGTTTATAGATGAAATAGATAAAACTATAGTAGTTATTGATGAAGCATTAATAGATGCTCTCTCAAAAAATACTTCTTGTGCAGATCTTGTGGAATCTTACCCGAATCTTATTGTGACAAGAAGTTTTTCTAAATTTTACGGATTAGCAGGAATGAGAATAGGATATATTGTTGCTGACGAAGAGGTTATTAAACATATCTCTAAAACCGTTTCTCCTTTCGAAGTTTCTTCACTTTCAATAGAGCTTGCAAAGGCTGTATTAAAGGATGAGGAATTTCAAAAAGAATCAAGAAAAAGAAATGAAGGAAGCATAAGAGTATTGAAGAGCGAATCACCCATCCCAGTTTCAAATACTTCTGCTGCCGTAGCACTTCTTTATGGAGAAAATAAAATACCAAATCTATATCAAAAACTTTTATCTCATGGGATACTTACAGTAGACGGAAAATCTTTTAGAGGTTTAGAGAATATTAATTGCGTAAGAATATCATTACATAATGGGAAGTATCTAAAAATTCTTATAGAAACATTAAATAAAATTTTAGAATATTCACGCTGATACTTCGATCAAAGAAATCTTGGAAAACATGATCATTTATCTATTAGCGTGTTAAACTGGCCGAAGCGAATAAGCGCAGAGAGCTTGAAATCTCATTACCCCGCAATAATGAGTTTGCCCACCACCCAAACAACATTCATCTGTCACAACACTTCGCTTAATCCCGATGTGATTGGTTGACAACCTTTTCACGCGATAAGGTCAAAGGTAATACGAATCGGTGTAATATGTTTTGTTCATATGCAAGCTTTGTTAAAAGCCGGAGTGAGAATTCATCAACCCAAAAATGCATCCGGCATAACCCAACGGCAACGAAGGGAATTTTATATATTTTTATAAATACATGGGTTATTAACAGGTGGTAAAAAATTGCGGAGAATAATCTGGAATTTGAAAGACACGGCATAATATTGAAGCCTGAAAGGGAAATCGGAGCAATATTTAATTGCGGAGCCGCAGAGTATAAAGGAGGTACAAAGTTATTGCCAAGGGTCATCAAGAAGGGCTATGCACCAAAAAAGAATGGGTATGGATACGAGAACTATATTTCTGAAATATGGCTTGCGGAAGGTGATGGCAAAGAATTTACATTATCAAACGGTCCGTTTATAAAGCCAGACAAACCGTATGACAGATACGGCTGCGAAGACGCGAGAGTTACAGAATTGGGTGGCGAATATTTAATAACTTATACGGCTCTTTCTTCTCCGGCATTTTCTGGAAAGGGTAACAGAATAGGGCTCGCTTCAACAAAAGATTTTTCAACACTTGAAAAACATGGAATTATAGGTCCGCATGTAAATGATAAAGATGCCGTAATTTTTCCAGAAGAGATCAATGGAAATATCGGATTATTACATAGAATAGATCCAAACATTCAGATAATGTATTTCGATGATATTGAGCAATTGAAACAAAATCATGATAAGAACTTTTTAAAAAAGTATAATGAAGAGTTAAATAAGCATATTGTTTTGGATAGAAAATACGAGTGGGAATCAAAAAAAATTGGTGCGGGAGCTCCTCCGATAAAAACTAAAGAAGGGTGGTTATTAATATACCATGGTGTTGATAAAAACAAGATATACAGGGCTGGCGCGGCATTGTTAGATTTGGACGACCCGCAACAGGTAATTGCCCGTTCTTCTGAACCAATTTTAGAGCCCGAAATGGATTATGAAAAAAATGGTGATATACCAAATGTGATATTTCCAGAGGGAGCTATTGTAAAGAACGGTGTACTCAATATTTATTATGGAGCTGCAGACAGATATTGTTGTCTAGCAACATGTAAATTAAATAATCTGATAGACTTTCTATTTGATTGACTCATTGTTTTTCCGGCACTTGAAAATCCGGTTAAACGCGGTTGAAATTGATGCGGTTTTTTGCGTCCTTTCCGCGCGGAAACTAAAAATAGAGAATATATCATTGGAGCGGCAAATTCAAAGGCAATAAAATCAAAAAAGAAAAAAATCAAAAAAGAATTTATACGGTCACGGTATCTATGCATACGCCCGCTGCCACCGTTTGTCCCATGTCTCTTATGGCGAATCTTGCCAGTTGAGGGAAATCGCTCTGTTTCTCTATTACAAACGGTTTCGTCGGCTTCACCTTGATAATGGCAGCATCCCCGGTTTTTATGAAGTCCGGGTTTTCCTGAACAACTGCTCCCGTCTTCGGGTCAAGCTTTTTTACGATCTCTGTTATTGTGCAGGCAACCTGTGCCGTGTGGCAATGGAATACTGGCGTATAACCCTTGGATATGACAGACGGGTGATTCAATACTATGATCTGAGCCGTAAACTCTTTCACCGGCTTCGGTGCCGTTTCTGGTTTTGAAACGACGTCGCCCCTCTTGATTTGATCCTTGTTAACGCCCCTTACGTTGAACCCTATGTTATCACCGGGTTTCGCCTCTTGATACTCTTCGTGATGCATCTCAATGCTCTTTACTTCGCCAGTTACATTGGAAGGCATGAACACTACCTTGTCTCCCTTTTTCAGCGTGCCCGTTTCTACTCTGCCAACCGGAACCGTTCCGACACCCGTAATCGAATACACATCCTGAACTGGCAGCCTCAACGGCTTGTCGATCGGTCTTTCTGGCACATTGAACATGTCCAATGCGTCCATTATTGTCGGTCCGTTATACCAAGGCATCTTGTCCGATTTCTTGACTACGTTATCTCCGTTGTATGCCGAAACCGGCACAAATTGCATGTCGCCCACTTTGTATCCTATGCCGGATAAAAGCTTTTCAACCTCTTGCTTTACCTCTTTAAATCTCTTTTCATCGTAGTTTACCGTATCCATTTTATTTATTGCCACTATCATTTGAGGGACTCCCAGAACCTTTGCGAGATAGGCGTGTTCTTTTGTCTGTTCCTGAACACCCTCTTTTGCCGATACTACGAGAACCGCTCCGTCTGCTTCGGATGTTCCCGTAATCATGTTCTTGACAAAATCCCTGTGCCCCGGACAATCTATGATGGTAAAGTAATACTTTTTCGTGTCGAATCTTCTGTGCATGATGTCTATTGTCACGCCCCTTTCCCTCTCTTCTTTTGCGATGTCCATAACAAAGGCGAATTCAAACGTTTCCTTGCCCTTTTCTTTCGCAATCTCTTTGAGCTTTCTTAGCTGGTCTTCTCTTATTGCTCCCGAGTCAAAGAGCATCCTTCCTACCAATGTTGATTTACCGTGATCTATATGACCTATAGTCACCAAATTAAGGTGCGGTTTTTCTGCCATTTAAATCTCCTTTTTATTTTAAAACTTTAAGATATTAGTTAACTGCTAAAATTTAAATACTTTTAATCAGCCGCCGAACACCCTCCGCGTTAACTTGCGAATGTCATTGGCTCGATTTGAGCGCGACGGCGAGATGATGAACGGCGCGCCTTGCAAGCCGTTCGGGGGCTTGTCCAATAATTATTAAGCCAGGTCAATTATAATTATGCAACCGACAACAAAAAGACCTGGCTATTGGAGTGTATACC
>JAGGUE010000032.1 GCA_021158665.1 Candidatus Aenigmatarchaeota archaeon | reverse complement strand
TCTCTACAAGCCACGGAATTCCCTTTTCGTGAAAATCTTTTATTATGGTTGCTATTCTTTCTTTACTTATCATAAGTATTATATAGAAGGAAACTTTTTAAAAAAGTTTCCTCATTTATTTAACATCCAGCAGCCACTTCCACAAAGGGACGAACAGGATAATTCATTGAGATTGGAATTCTTTGATATTTCGGAAAAAATAGTTAAACGCCGAGAGCAGGATTTCCATAAGACAAGGTGCCTTTTTCAAAAAAGTTTCATCAAAAACGGAAATTACATAATTTGATATGTTCCAATATATATGCGAAAAATCAAAGATTTTTCGCCCAAATTTTTCTCTCTCCACGTTCTCGTCGGTTTTCGGCTTTTATATTATTTATAATTGGCGAAAACCTCCTGCGATTCTCGTCGGTTTCTGTTGTTTTATTTTCTATTTAGCAAAAACCTACCGCGATTTCTATAGTCTTTCTCTCTATTTGAAAACCTTTGGTTTTCAAATTCCCAAAATACTTTGTATTTTGCGGATTTTAAGAGAGAAAGGTATTTTGAACCTGCGCGTGCACAAGGCACACTAGCTCTCAAGGCTAGCGCGTTGGGCCTGGCTCCGCCATCTCGGCATAGTTGTTAATTATATTTAAAAATTTATTAAAATATTAAATATAATCGACTCTTCGAGCAATCGATGCGACGAACACATAGAACAGCCGCATGACCAACATTTTATATGATTGAATATTTTTATACTCCACCGTATAAAAATAATGATTACATATAAATCTAAAAATAACCGGCGAAATTAATGACATTTGCAGAAATAGGATTAACGATCCTTCAGGCATTCTGGTTTATTGCTCCGGCCTACGCGGCAAACGCATTCCCGCCATTAGTGAGGGGCAAAAAACCCATAGACAGAGGGAAAAAATTTTTTGGCAATAGATTATTGGGAAACGGAAAAACAAAGGAAGGCACGATGGGCGGAATAGCCTTCGGCATCTTTATCGGGCTTGTTCAGATATATTTTCAGCCAATGATACCGGATAATTTGGGATTAATTGAAATGAGCGTGCCGTTGATTTTATGCCTAAGTTTCGGTGCGATATTCGGAGATATAATAGGTTCATTTGTCAAAAGAAGGTTTGGGATAAAGAGAGGCGATTCCGTTCCTCTTCTGGACCAGCTAGACTTTCTCGTTATGGCAATCGCTCTTTCATTTTTAGTTGTTGATGTCGCGACAACATATATCTTAATATTGCTTATTTTAACGCCGGTCATACATTACATAGCGAGCATACTCGGTTATATACTTAAAATAAAAAAGGTCCCGTACTAATAGTCAACTGCCGCCTAAAAATTGAGCGGCTTCCATGAGATATCGGGAAACACGCGCCGCATGCTTTGACCAACATAATCATCTGGACGCGGAGACGCATCGACCGGCATCCGAACGACGGAAAACCGGGGTTATCATCCCCTCCGAAGTTAAAAAGATTGCATGGCTAAAAAGCGTTTAGAGTTAATCCGAAATTCATCCGCCCAATGAATTTGGTGGTTTCCTTTCGGTGATATGAATGATCGCGCATACACGGTGCATTTTAACTCCATCTGGAAGTCTCCTCCCTTGGGTTATGGTAGTTCACACAGAGTGGTTATGGCACCGCGTTCAAAAATGAAAGATGGTATAAATGATAGAGATGTTGGATATCATGTTCGGCTTCTTGACGGTTCTGAACCCGGTTTTAGTTGTCTTGATTTTCTCGGCAGTTGTAAGCCTTATTATTAATTTGTGCTACAAGTTTTTGGTCGACCAAGAAAAGGCGAGAACAATAAAAAACAGGATAAGGGAACTTTCCGTGGAGATGAGGGAAAAACAGAAGACCGGGAATATAGAGGATGTAAACGCGTTGATGAGCGAAATGATGAAAAACAACATGGAACACATGAAACTGACGTTCAAGCCGATGATAGCATCCTTCCTGCCCGTGATGCTAATACTTCCGTGGCTGAACTACAATTATTCGTCGCTCATGGTTCGGATGCCGCTTTCGTTTCCGATTATTGGGAACGTAATACCGTTTGGGTGGCTCGGATGGTATTTTGTTTCTTCTATACCCTTTGTGCTAATGACAAGAAAACTGCTAAAAGTCGAGGTCTGAAATTTTTATATATAAATAAGATATTAGATTAATTAATGAGCAAAACCAATAAGAATAAATCACCGGGACATAAATTGACATTTGGGCAGAGAGCGGCAGATAATCTTACTCATTTCTGTGGTACTTGGACATTTATAATAGCGCTTCTTATTTTCATAATAATATGGATTGGCTTAAACATAACAATGTGGATTTATCGTTGGGACCCTTATCCCTTTATTCTGTTAAACTTTTGTTTATCTTGTTTGGCTGCAATACAGTCTCCTATAATATTAATGAGTCAGAATAGAGAAGAAGAAAGAGCCAGAATAAAAGCGGAGAGAGACTATATGGTCAATAGAAAAGCGGAGAGAGAAGTCGAGAATATGCAAAAGGATTTAGATGAAATAAAGAATTTAATCAGGCAAATCAAAAAGTGATATCATCATGCTAATGTGATGAGTATCCGTTTTCACACAAATCTATAATTTATCGCACGCATTGAGATGAAATTTTTATATATAAATAAGATATTAGATTAATATAAACTTATCGTCACCTTCTAACCACTAAAACACTCTGCAAAATCAAAACAAAAGTATCTTAGTTATCAACTCTCTGGAACTTAATCTTTTCATTCCCAAAACTTCACAAGGAACTTTTTTATTCCCAAGTTTGACGCTTTTGGACCCCTCTTTCTAAACCCCAATAAAACTCAATAAAAAGCCTAAACCTAAAATTTTTTGGAGGCAAAAACTATGCCCCTACAATTTAAAGATAGAGAGAGATTTAAAGGGGTTTAAACTTGAAGTGTCAAAGCTTTTTAGTTGGCCCTATTTTGTAAAAGTTCGATTTGAAAGGATTAAAAAACGAATTTCATCATAAATTCTTTGTCAGAAATGTTTTACGTAAACGTCACGTAACTCAAAAGCGTTACTTCGTCTGTTATGCCGGGGCATGATGTTGTCACCAAGGCCTTGCTGAATGTGGTGTTTGTTATTCCGGTGCAGTTTGACATAGATATCGTCACCATTTTCCCGGCGCCGACGGACGTATCAGAATTATTCGTGCATGCGATTCCCGTCGTGTTTACTATCAGGGCATTGACGGTCAAGTCCACCTGACCCGTGTTTTCAACAATAAACTTTGTGATGTTTGCAGTATTATCAACATAAACATGGTCTATCTCAATAGACGCGGTTGCGCAGGACACCGCAGTCTTTGAAGTTTCCGTGATGTTTGTCGTGGTTGTTCTCGTAAACGCTCCAAACCAGCCCATGACGATCATGGATATACTCACCGTGAACGCTATCAAGAGAACGGCCGCAATCAACGGTGAAATACCCTTTGATGATTTCATAAATATTCTATTACATTCGGGTATTTAAATATTTTTTGAAATCCAAAAAAGAAACTGAAAAGGCGGGCAGATTTAATCGCAAACAGACCAATTATTAGAATATTCGTTCTGTCTATCAAAACGCATCGCAAATTACGTTTTGAAAAAGTACAAAGCATTTCGGTGGCGTCGATCATCTAAAAGTATTTAAATTTTTCAATAGTAGATTAATTAAGCAAGTGTGATTTTAAATGGTAACGACAGAAAATTTCTCTGAAATGATAGGCAAAGACGTGTTCACTGAAAAGGGCATTTACTGCGGAAAGGTCAGCGACCTGGAGATAGACCTCGAAAAATTTAAGGTCGGCGCGGTTGTTATAGACGCTGTAAAGGGGTCTTACCTCGCCAGTATAGTTGGAAACAAAAAAGGTGTTGTGGTCCCGTTTCCAATGGTCGTTTCAATCGGCGACATAGTTCTAATCAAGAACATTTCTCCTAACTTACCGAGCATGGAAGAGGCGGAAGAAACTGAGCAAAAGCCGGTTCCGTTGAAATTTTAAATAATGATTTCATTTTATATTTTCGTTTCTTCATATTTATAACCATGAGGCCATTGATAGCAGTTGTCGGGCATGGCAAAAATGCCGGGCCGATTCACATAAAATTGGCGTATGAGATCGGGAGATCGATAGCAAAGAAGGGCGGGGTTCTCTTATGCGGCGGGAAAGCTGAGGGAGTAATGGGTGCCGCCGCCAAAGGAGCGAGTGAGCAAGGTGGAATAGCAGTTGGCATTTTGCCGGAGTCGGACAAATCAAAAACAAGCAAATTCTTAACCGTTCCGATACTCACCGGCATGGGCTTTGCCAGAAACCAGATTCTTGGGTTTTCATGCGACGCCATGATAGTCGTAGGGGGCGGGGTTGGAACCCTGACAGAGGTGGCTTATGCCTATGCATGCAAAAAACCAATAATTTATCTAAAGCCAGTCAACGGACTTCTCAAACAGTTTTCCGGAAAATACATGGATGAGAAAAAGGCGGTGAAAATTTTAGAAGCAAACGGCCCGGAAGAAGCGGTTGAAATGGCTTTTAAATTAGCAAACAAATAATTAATTATGGACAGAGTAGAAATTCTTTTGAAAAAATATGAGATGCTTGGCAGGGAATGGAATGCCGTGTCCACAGTCATAACAATATGCTTTTCCACCGGAGTTGTCGGGTTTGTGCTCGGGCTTGCTTTCAACTCCTTTGTCATAATCATGACCATGTACGCGTTTATGAGTTTGTTTGCCGTCTATGACTTGAAGCTCAGGACAAATTATATAAAGTCAAAGAAAATGCTTGAAAGCGAGATTTACAGACTTGCAAAAGTAAAACCGATAAAAATCAAGGAAGTCGTGGAAAAGACGCTGAAAGGTTGACGCCGTCTGCGATTAAAATAAGACTCTTGCTCCAGGCCGTTTTTGCCCAAGCCGAACAGCAAATGGCCGCATAGCCCGGTTATGAGTTTGGCTATCTCAAACAATTCCATTGCATTTATGCGATTCATAAGTTTGCTAAGCGCGCGCCTTTAGAAACTCTTTTTCTTCTTACGTGGATTCCCTTCCCAGCACCTTGTTTCGATGCGGAAATCTGCCGAATTTAGATATGATCTTGTTGTAATCATTTGACGATCGATATATCCATTCAAATGTTTTTGGGTCTTTTTCATAAAGTTCTTTGAAAATCATATTGGCTATTTTTTGATGTTTTATATTTTCAGAGTGGTGGTAGGGAAAAAATACAAACATAATTTCCATTGGTGAAAGTTTTTTATATTCGGAATTCTCAAACATCTCTGTTGTTATTTCGCGAGCGAGTTTGTCCGTATCGTACGTTCTTGGATCGTTTTCGTCAAAAATCACTCTAGGAACCTGGTCGTAAATCAGTATCAATGCAAGTTTTCCCCTGATAGTCTTTCTCCACGCACCGAGTTTATTTTGAAGCGCCTCCCGATAATATTTTCTCAAAACGTCTTTTGATTTTTGAATCGCTTTAATTGCCGTCTTCGCGTCCGGCCACTCTCGAACGAATATTTCAATGATGCGTTCTTGTTTGTATCCCATTTAATATTCCTTTTTTTTCATTTGGAAGTTTTGTAATATATCTAATTATCGGGGCAATTCATCAGCTACCTCCACAATCATTCAGCGAATGCCATCTTATGGAAACATTCAATCATCATCGCCCCAATAAAAATTAGCAAATAATAATTAATATCTTTTATTTATCTTTGACCGCCCTTTTCAGCCACAAAATTATGAAAACCAGAACAACGGAAACTATCGCCAGCACATAAGCGCCGACACCAACCGCCAGCCCTATCGCAGCCACGCACCAAAGACTTGCAGCAGTTGTTATTCCCTGAACATGACCCCTTGACGCGATTATAGAACCAGCTCCAACGAATCCGATTCCGGTGACGATGCCGGCGGCTATTCTCGCAGGGTCGGCGTCAAAATAATAAATTGAAACCATTGTGAATAAACATGCTCCGAGCGAAACGAGCGCATGCGTTCTCAGGCCGGCCGGCTTGTGCGATATCTCCCTCTCCGTGCCGACCAAAATGCCAAGCGCCACCGCCAATAATAATTTTATTATCATCTCAACGGGAAACATATTCACCATGATTTTCTTTCATCAATCCTCTTAAGTTGAACTCCTTTATTAATTCGTCTGCTTTAGATTCGAATTTGCTTATCATCTTATTAACTTTGTTGTCAAAGTATTTAATAAGAACCGACACTGGTTAGCAAATCCGATAAAGTTGCAATTGTTGAGTGTGCAAATAATAAAAGAGATGTGATGATTTTATTTATTTCCGTCATAATATTTTATTATTACCTATATTTAAAAGTGAGCTATATGCGCAGGGGAAAGGAGTTCTATACGAAAAGCTATCGAACGGCAATGGAGTTGCATAAAAAAGGGCTTTCTGCAAAGGAAATAGCAGCCAAGCTAAACATCAGCTATTCTGCCGTATATCACTGGGTAACTAAAAGGCGAAAACCGCGTGACGATAATCTGACCGCATTTGCAAAATTTTTGGAGGCAAACGGCCCGACCCCAGCGGCAGAACTAAAAGATTTTCCAAAACACTCCGAATTGTTTCTTACCGCCAGACAAAGGGGGTTGAAAATCAGGAGATATAAACTTCCGAGAAAATTTGGAGAATACTCTTTATGGTATTTTTTAGACGGACAGGAAAGCAGACTGAAAAGCAGAATAGCCGACATGGCAAAAAAGCGCGAGGAGTTGAAGAAAAAAATATTGGAGACGCTAAGTAAGAGCATGTCTTAGAAACCGTTTCTCAACAACCTTTCTAATCGACTCAAAATAAAACCTTTGATTTT
The DNA here is from genome assembly GCA_021158665.1 of Candidatus Aenigmatarchaeota archaeon. Taxonomy (GTDB): domain Archaea; phylum Aenigmatarchaeota; class Aenigmatarchaeia; order GW2011-AR5; family JAHLMP01; genus JAGGUE01. The sequence goes on along the minus strand of JAGGUE010000032.1, from coordinate 21,072 downwards.
CCTTTTTCACCTCATCTGCTTCGAGGAGGCCCTGTCATTCAGCCCGTCAGGTCCGATGATGGTTGACGGCATCGTTAATCGCTCAAGGGCGACCCCATCCTTTTAGGGCGGTCGACAATGCTTGCGCCGGTCATTCTTTGGTTTTTGGGCATTTTGGCGAGATAGGTTTATAAAAGTCGACCAACTAATTAATATTGGATTATTTTCAAAGATATGACGGGTGGAGCGTTTTGAAAATGAAGTTAAACGAACTGCGAAAAATCTATCTGAAAGACCCGAAAACATTGTTAAGCATTGATTCTGGCAGAGCAAAAAGAATCAAAAAAAATATTGAAAATTTTATTAAATCTAAAGCATCGAATGGTGTTGTGATCGGCCTTAGCGGAGGTCTTGACTCGACGACGTGCGCTCACTTGTCCGTAAATTCTTTGGGAAGAGATAAAGTTCTCGGATTAATACTGCCGTCAAAAAGCAGCCTGAAAAAAGACGTAAAAGATGCGAAAGATGTTGCCGAATCGCTTGGAATAAAATACAAGTGCATAAACATTGACAAGGCGGTCAACGAATTTTTTAATATTTGCCCCGCGGCAAATAAGGTTGAAAAGGGAAATATACGCGCGAGGGTGAGAATGATTATACTTCGCCACTATGCCCACCGTTTAAACAGGATAGTCATTGGAACGGGAAACAAGTCTGAAATCGCCTGCGGATACTTTACAAAAAACGGGGATGCTGGAGTTGACATGCTCCCGCTTGGCGATTTGTATAAAACAGAGGTAAAACAGCTTGCAGCATATCTGAAGGTTCCGGAGAAAATCATTCGAAAAGTCCCGAGTGCCGGGTTGTGGAGAGGCCAGACCGATGAAAAAGAAATTGGGATCGGTTACGCGGTTTTAGACGAGATACTGCTCGGCTTGGATTTGGGATTGCCGGCGAGAGATATATCGAGGGCCGTTAACGTGAAAAAAAGAACGGTTGAAAGGGTAATTGAAATAAAACGAAACGCCAAGCATAAACTGGAGTTGCCGGTGGCGAGGTTAGATTGAAATGATTGGATTGTTCATCGGAAGGTTTCAACCGTTTCATAAGGGCCATTTAAAATTTGTTCTTTATGCCTTGTCTCAGGTAGACAAACTAATAATAGGCATCGGGAGTTCTCAGGAAAAATATACGGAAGAAAATCCGTTCACGGCAGAAGAAAGAGCCGATATGATCGAGCGCACTTTGAAAAAAGAGGGCATTGACAAAAAAAGATATGAGATAATTCAAATACCGGATATACGGTGCGATGAGAAATGGGTTTCTCACGTGAAAAACCTTACTCCAAAGTTCGATATCGTGTATTGTTCCAACCCAAGGGATAAGAAACTTTTTGAAGAGGCCGGTTACGAGGTCAGGGAAATAGGGAGATATAAAAATATTAACGCAACCGCGATAAGGGAAGAAATGCTGAAAGATGGAAAATGGGAAGAACTGGTGCCAGAACCGGTTATTGAAAAGATCAGGGAGATAGACGGAGTGCGGAGGGTTAAAGAAATAAATTGAAATAGAGAAGCGGAAGGCGGAGCCCGAAATTGCATATAATCCATTCCGATAAACTAACCATAATTATATGGCGTTGGGCGATTTTGTGATTATTTCCGCCGTTTCTTCTAATTTGCCGTGACCATAGACTGGACGCGGCGTGATATAAAAGATGCTGCAAACAAATTACAAATAACAGAAATTTTCTCCAACCGGTTCCAAAAATTCTTTAATTAAACAACTTAAACATTAACCTTGCATTCTCCAGCATATTGTGATCGTTGTTGAAGAAAACGTAAACTTTCTTTGGTTTCAGCTCAGTTATTTTATCCGCTATCTCTTTCAATTCCTTCTCCGAGTAATCATGCAGATACCAATCTGTTCTTCCGTGCATTCTCAGATAAATTACTTTTCCTGGGAAAATTTTGTTCTGAAAATCCGGAGAATCAACGGAAACGAGAACAACCCTTTTCTGTAACTTTCTGCAAAGCTTTTCATCTTTGAGCAGTTCTTTATTCCTGATTTCAAAAGCAAACCTGTTGCCCAATTTTACCTTACTTGCAAATTCCAAAACCCTGTCCGTATCGGTAAAACTCGGCATGGCCTGAAAAAGATAAAAACTTATGAGTTTATCTAATGGTTGAAATAAATCTCTAAATCTATTCCATACTTCAATCGCTTTTTCATCAAATTTATGTTGATGCGTGATTAACCTGTTAACCTTTATGCTCCATCTCAAATTTATTCCTTTCCTCGCCCAAGATTTAACCATATTTTTAAAAGGAAATCTGTAAAAGCTTGCATTTAGTTCAACGGCATTTAAATCGGAGTTTTTAACAAACCAATCTAAATTTTTATCTTTATTCCACTCATAAAACCATCCGCTAGTTCCGACGAAAACTTGCATAAATTAAATTGCCTTTTGAAAATAAAAGCCTTTTGTGGCGTGCAAAATAAAAAATCTTCTAAATTATGTTTATAAAACTGAAATTATAGTATATGCTTTTATGAAGATAGGCATCGTCGGCAAGCCAAACACCGGAAAATCTACGTTTTTCAAGGCGGCGACTCTGGCCGATGTTCCGGTTGCCAATTATCCGTTCACGACAATAGACGCGAACGTGGGCACCGGCTTTGTCAGGGTTGAATGCGCTGAAAAGTTTTTTGGAGTTAAATGCAATCCAAGGCAGGGCTACTGCATTGACGGCAACCGGTTTGTCCCGGTCGAGCTCGTGGATGTTGCGGGCCTCGTTATCGGCGCGCACGAGGGCAGGGGACTTGGCAACAAGTTTCTCGATGACCTGAGGCAGGCCGATGTTTTGATACATATCGTTGACGCCTCCGGAAAGACGGATGAAGAGGGACGCCCGTGCGAAGACCACGACCCGCTGAACGACATAAAATTTCTCGAAGACGAATTGAACAGCTGGTATTACGGAATCCTTGAAAGGAACCGGAAAAAGATACAAACAATAAATGACATTGCGACACAGGTTTCCGGGTTAAATGTTTCTCTTTCAATGGTAAAAGAAACCGTTTTGTCCATGAAACTGAATGAAAACCCGAAAAAATGGTCTGAAGCAGAGCTAATGGGTTTTGTTAAAATTCTCAGGGAAAAGTCAAAGCCGATACTAATTGCTGCGAACAAATGCGACCACCCGCAGTCAGAGAAGTATCTTGAAAGGTTAAAAGAACTTGGCGCGATACCATGTTCTGCAGAAACGGAGCTCGCTCTCAGGGAGGCGAACAAAAAAGGTCTCATAAAATATATACCCGGGGATAAAAGCTTTGAGATTTTGAGCAAGGATTTGACCGACGGGCAGAAACGGGGGCTTGAATTTATCAAAAAATTTTTAGAAAGGTTCGGAAATACTGGAGTTCAGCAGGTGATAAACCAAGCGGTTTTTAAGGTCCTGAATTATATCGTCGTTTTTCCCGGAGGTGTGAACAAGCTCGCCGACTCAGAGGGCCGGATTTTGCCCGATGCATTCTTAATGCCGCCTGGTTCCACCGCTCTGGATTTTGCATACAAGATACACACGGACTTCGGAGACAAGTTCATCGCCGCAATTGACGTGAAAACAAAGCAGAGGGTCGGAAAGGATTACAAGCTAAAAAACATGGACGTTATAGAAATTATAAGCGGGAGATGAACAATCGCAGTTTAAACGAAAATTCCATCACTCCAACCGCCGGTCAACAAACATGGAGCGAAGACCAGTCGCTACGATTGAAAAAAGCTGTTAGCCATACAAACCGGCGAGGAACATGGTCAATATATGGCAAAGCTGACCGCCGTCGTTTATAATTTATACTTTTCTGAAAATTAAATTACTATGCGGGATGAAGAGTTGGCAAACGTCGTGCTCAATGCCGTGGCAATAGACAATTTTTTAGATCCGTATATAGATTTCTCAAACAAATGTTATCAGACATCCTTAAATTACGACAAAAAAATTAGCACGGAGTCGTTCTTCTCTTTAATCGGATTTATAGAAAAAAATGTGTTGCCCGAATTGTATGTTCACGCGCCAAGACAATTGCATACATATTTGAACTATTACGGAGATGAGTCATGGAAACGAACACCGTTTGAAAAGAGAGATTTGAGAAATATAAAAAAACATAAAGGTCTGATAATCCAGTATGTCGGGACGTGCGTTAACGGCATGATCGGCCAGTTTGTCAAAGATTTGACAAAAGATAATTGGAATATCTATAAAAGCATGGAACTTATAATGGAAAAAATAATAGAGTTTGACTATATGCAATACGAGGAAAAAATATTTAAAGAGTATGAGAATTTTTTAAAAAGGGAAAGAGAGCAGCTTGGAAGTTATGTTTAACTCTATCGGAAGTCTCCTTCACGTGTGCATTGGTTTGGCGATGAGCCGTAGGGCAGGGACTGTCCGAACTGAAGCCCGTGGAGAGTGCGACCTCACTCCGCGAATCAGGAAGCCCTATCCTTTAGATTACGGTAGTTCACCAAACCAAAGAATCCGCACGTCTGTTTGATCGGCAACTTTTATTCAAGCGCATGCGAGTTAATTTTGTCCGCTGCCCCGCTCAACGAAAACTATTTAAACATTAATAATCAATAAATAATAAACAAAAGAGGTTTCAATATGGTCGGAGAACTTGGAATTTTTGGGACACTGGTCAGCAACTTAAATGCCATGGGATTCTATGGATTTGTGTTGCCTTGGCTGCTAGTATTTGCACTGGTATACGGATTGATAAAAAAAGCGGGCATCATTAATGACAAGGCAAATGGATTAATTTCATTGGCAGTAGCATTCTTTGTTACAGCATACTCTGGCATAGGAACTTTTTTTATTGCATTATCAGGGCTCGGAGGCATGTTGCTTGGTGCATTACTTATCGTAGTTTTATTTTTTGCAATGCTCGGGTTTGATGTAAGCAAAACGGTAGATGCCTTCAAAGGATGGACTGGGATATTGTTTTTGGCAGTAATAGGTGTTATAGTTTTCTTCACTGTAGGCGGAGGAAGTATATCTGGAATCACACTCAGTAGTGAAATATCAGCAGCGGTATTTATGGTAATTGTAATAGCATTAGCAGTAGCATTTGTGGGAGGCGAAGGAAAATAAATAATATAAATTTTTCTTCTTTTTTTTCTATAATTCTTTAAGAAAATGAGTTTATATCACTTTACAGAATTTTAGTTAAAAGCGTGATTGCGCGAATTTTATACCGGCGGATTTTTTCGCGTGCAAAAACAATGCCTCGACAAGTCTTGACGAAATAGTTCGCTTGGTCCGAATCGAAAGATTTAAATACTTTTCGTCACTATTAAATAATTAATAGATATTAAAATTTTAAATTAGAAAATTATAATGCAGAAAACTTAATCGAAATGATTTTATGAGGTGTTAAAAATGGCCGAAAAGATTAGACATTGCAGATATTGTAAAGAAGGGAGAATAATAGAGAACAAACAAAAGCATCTCGTATTCTGTTCCCTGTGCGGGCATGAATTTAAAAGATAAGCTCCTGACTATATTTATTCGCAATATTAAAGAATAATCTACTACGGGGATTTATTGAATCAGATTCTTTTCAACCGCGCGCGATAAATGAAAGCGGGGCATGAACTATGTGGCGACCGGAGAATAAAAAGCTCAGCAATCGAGAATCCGGGTACGGGGCGCGTCGGCTGGAAAATTCAAATTTTTGATAAAAATTTCGGAGATTTTTGCGATTCGTTCATCATGCGTATATTGAATACAATCGAGTCATGTAATTACCAAAAAGTTTAAATACTTTACAATATATATATTTATCTCATGCGGGCAATTTGATTAGAAGTCATTACGCCGAATTTAATGATATTTTTCATTTCAAATGAAATATAAACATTAAAGGTTATTCGCCAACCGCCGCAACAACTTCGAGCGGAGATAAAGAATGATTAGCAAATGTTGGCAGACGGGCGTCCGGCCGCAACTTACAATAGAAAAATAGTTTATGTTTTACTAAACTTAAAATTTTAACACAACGGGGCGTTAAAAATTACTTTTGGAATCTGCGGCAAAGTCATTTTCTCATCACATATGCTTGTCAGAGGTGTTTGTTTGGCTGAGAAAAAAACAAAAATCGATATTTTTAAAAATGTGCTCGTTCCAAAGCATGAAATTCTAAGTGAGGAGGAGAAAACAAATTTATTGGAGAAGTTAAATATTTCGAAAGAGCAGTTGCCAAAGATTCTTTCCAATGACCCAGCTGTTAAAGCTATCGGAGCAAAGAGTGGCGATATTGTCAAGATAGTGAGAAAATCACCTGTTGCCGGCGAATATAATTACTATAGATTGGTTGTTTAACGAATGCCTTTATAAATAATTGAGTTATTTGAAAAAAGTCGATGCCGTATGATTGAAACATTGTTAAAAGCATTTTCTGAGCAGGTCGGTTTTGTCAACCATCAGATAAATTCGTATAACGATTTCTTGAATCACAGGCTTCAGAAAATAATAAACGAAATAAAAGAAATAAAGCTTGAAACCGAAACCGGCGAGTTCAAAATAAAGCTTGGGAAAGTGCGTCTGGAAAAACCATATATAAAAGAGGCGGACGGGTCAACGCGTTTTATCACGCCAATGGAGGCAAGAATAAGAAATCTTACTTATGCCGCGTCGATTTTTATCGAGATGACGCCAGTTATAAATGGAATAGACCAGGAAAAGCAGGAAGTAAAACTCGGTGAACTTCCGATAATGTTGAAAAGCGATCGCTGCATACTCAAAGATTTAACGGAAGAGGAACTGATAAAATTGGGGGAGGACCCTCATGACCCCGGCGGATATTTTATTATCAACGGGACGGAGCGCGTTATAGTAATGAGCGAGGAGATTCTTCCGAATTTGCCAGTCATAGAAAAAAGAAAGGGCATAGAGACGGCGAGAATAAACTCGGAATTGAACGGTTTCATACAGATGCACCTTATTGAGCGCAAAGACGGAATTCTTTACATATCTTTCGCGAATGTAAAAAAACTTCCGCTTATAATTTTGCTCAGAGCGTTGGGCATAGAGACGGATAAGGATATTATTGACATGATTTCTGTATCCCCGGAACTTGAAGAGGATTTGTACTATAACTTAATGGAATACGATGAAATAAAAAATTCCGATGACGCCAAGGAGTATATGGCAAAGAAAATGCATATTACGCAGGGGAGGGTAACGAGAATCAATGATATACTAGACAGGTATCTGCTTCCACATCTTGGTCAGGAAAAAAAATTCAGAAAAGATAAGGCGGAATATCTCGGAATGGTTGCAAATAAGCTCATACGGCTCGGGAATGAAAAAATTTCAGTTCAGGATATAGACCATTATGGAAATAAGAGAATAAGATGTTGCGGAGATTTCATGGAAGTATTATTCAGGTCGGTTCTTTTGGGCAAATATGGATTGATTGCGAGAATTGTTTACAGATATCAGAGAATGTCCAAGAGGGGAAAAATTCCTTCTATACAATCGATAATAGAAAGCGATTACCTGACAAAAAGGATCGAATCCCACATGGCAACCGGCCAGTGGATCGGAGGTCTCACTGGAATATGTCAAAGACTTGAAAGAACGAACTGGATGAGAACGCTCGCGCATCTAAGGAATGTTCTGTCTCCGTTATCGTCAACTCAGGAACATTTTGATGCGAGGGCGCTGCACCCCACCCAGCTTGGAAGGCTCTGCTGCGAGGAAACGCCGGAAGGCGTTAACATCGGGTTAAGAAAATATCTGGCAACGCTTGCTGTGGTTTCTGAAAGCGTGAGCAAAAAGGAAATAGAAGACGTGGAAGAGATAGTAAAAAAATTCTTGTCCGACACCAAAAAATCATTGATATTTATTGACGGAAAAATCGTCGGTTCAACGGAAAAACCAAAAGAACTTGTGAATGAAATAAGAAATAAAAGAAGGATGGGTCTGATAAACCCGCATATAGGCGTCTCATATTTTGATGGATTCGATGAAGTCAGAATTAATTGCGACAGCGGAAGACTCCAGAGACCTTTGATAGTCGTAGAAGACGGGAAACCGAGACTAAAAGAAAAACATATAGAACTATTAAAAGAGGGGAAACTGAAATGGAATGACCTGATTAAGCGGGGAATTATCGAATATCTTGATGCGGAGGAAGAAGATAACATGCTTGTTGCGATGCGCCCGGAAGAACTGGAAAATAAACCAAAAAACCAATATACCCATCTTGAATTGGACCCGAGCTTTATGCTCGGCATTTCTGGCAATATAATACCGTTTCCAAACCACAACAGGGGAGACAGGGTAAACATAGGTGCAAAGATGATCGGCCAGGCATTGGGGATTTATTCCCTAAACTATGATATGAGAACGGACACCAAAAGCGATATACTGGTTTATCCGCAGGTTCCGCTCGTGGGAACTGCCGTCTCGAGAGAGATAAGAATGGACAACCATCCGCAGGGGCAAAACCTTATTATTGCGGTGATGAGCTATCAGGGATATAACATGGAAGATGCCATAATATTAAATAAGGCGAGCGTTGAACGCGGGCTTGGAAGGTCTGTGTTTTTCAGGACATATGAGACAGAGGAAAAAAAATATTGGGGCATTGAAAGGGATGAGATTAAAATCCCGGACAAGTCGGTCAGGGGATACAAAGCCGAGGAGAGTTACGCGCATCTTGACAAAGATGGAATTATAAGTCCAGAAACGAGAGTAAAGTCTGACGATGTTTTAGTTGGTAAAATATCGCCGCTAAGATTTTTCGGACCAGTGGAGTCATTTATTCTTGAAACGCAAAACAGAAGAGAAGCGTCGCAAACCGTGAAACACGGAGAGAGCGGGGTCGTGAACAAGGTCATTGTGACGGAAACGATAGACGGAAACAGGCTCGTCAAGGTTGATGTCAGGGAGCAGAGAATGCCAGAACTCGGCGACAAGTTCGCGACAAGGCACGGCCAGAAAGGTGTTATTTCTCTTATCGTTCCAGAAGAAGACATGCCATTTACCGCGGACGGCATCGTCCCGGATGTCATAATCAATCCTCATGCGATTCCCGCAAGAATGACTATCGGACAGGTGCTGGAACTGCTTGGTGCAAAGGTTTCCGCTCTGTCGTGCAAAGAGATCGACGGAACGGCGTTTGGCAAAGAATCTGAAGAAAGAATCAGAAACGCATTGAGAGAATTTGGATACAGGGATGACGGCAAAGAGGTATTGTATGACGGGATCACTGGCAAAAGATTTGAAGGCCTTATCTTAATCGGTCCTCTATATTATCAAAAACTTCATCACATGGCTGCAAACAAGTTGCAGACGAGGGCAAGGGGCCCAGTAACTTTACTTACAAAACAGCCGACGGAAGGAAGATCAAAGCAGGGCGGTCTTCGACTCGGTGAAATGGAAAAGGACTGCCTGATTGCTCACGGAGCATCACTTTTACTCAAGGAGAGATTTTCATCTGACAAATCGACGATACCGATTTGCAGTAACTGCGGCATGGTTGCAATTTACGATGTTTCAAAGGGAAGGACATACTGCCCCGTGTGCAAGAAAAGTAAAATCATAAACGTTGAAATGTCTTATGCGTTCAACCTCATGCTCAATGAACTTAAATGCATGGGCATATACCCGAAAATAAATGTGGCGGAGTAAATGTTTTTTGGAATAAGGTGAGGTGTTGCATATGTCGCACATAAAATCAATTAAATTCGGTTTGTTGTCACCGGCGATGATAAAGAAGATGGCAAGCGTTGAGATTACGGTCCCGGAGCTTTACGACTCCGACGGATTTCCGATTGACAACGGGCTTTGTGATCTCAGGTTGGGCGTTATCGACCCGGGTATGAGATGCAAGGTTTGCGGCGGGACGATCGGGCAATGCTTGGGACACTTTGGATATATGGAACTCGTAAAACCGGTTGTAAACCCGCTTTACGGAAAGGTTATTTTTAATATATTACGCACGATCTGCAGGAAATGTTCGCGGCTCTTGGTGGACGAAGATGAAGTAAAGAAGAGCGGATTAAAAGGTGCGTATAAAAAAGCGGCAAAAACCTGCAAATACTGCGGAGAAAAACAAAAAGACATCAGTTTTGAAAAACCGACAACCTATTTTGAGGGGCGGCGCAAGATAACCCCGGAAGATATAAGGGAAAGACTGGAAAAAATAACGGACCGTGACGCAGAACTTCTTAAAATAAAGGGAGGCAGACCAGAATGGATGATATTAACCGTTCTCCCGATACCGCCGGTTACTATAAGACCGAGCATTACGCTTGAGACTGGAGGCAGAAGCGAAGACGACCTGACGCACAAGCTGGTTGATGTGGTGCGCATTAACGAAAGGCTGAAAAAGAACATAGAGCTCGGGGCCCCGGATTTCATAATATTGGATATATGGGAGCTTCTTCAATATCACGTATCAACGCTTATAGACAACGAAATTGCAAATATCCCTCCAGCCAGGCACAGGTCTGGAAGGGCGCTGAAAACGCTTGTGCAAAGACTGGAAAAAAAAGAGGGCAGGTTCAGGGGAAATCTGACCGGGAAGAGAGTGAACTTTGCGGCAAGAGCCGTAATCAGCCCGGACACGAGAATATCATTAAATGAGGTCGGCGTCCCACTCTGCGTTGCAAAAGAATTGACCGTTCCGGAAATGGTTAACAAAATTAATATCGGCAAAATGAGGGATTATGTTCTCAATGGAGAAAATTATCCGGGCGCAAATTATGTCATAAAACCGGACGGGACGAAAAAAAAGGTTACGGAAGAAAACAAAAAAGAAATCGCAAAAGAACTGGATATAGGTTATATCGTTGAGAGGCATTTGGTTGATGGAGACATCACGATGTTTAACAGGCAACCGTCTTTGCACAGAATGTCCATGATGGCTCACAGGGCAAGAATAACGCCGTGGAGGACATTTACACTAAATCTCACGGCCACAATTCCGTATAATGCGGATTTCGACGGAGATGAAATGAACCTGCATGTTCCCCAGGATGAGGAAGCGAGAACAGAAGCGGAGATGCTCATGCTGGTTCAAAACAACATAAGATCTCCGAGGTACGGGCTGCCAATTATTGCATGCAAGCACGACCACATATCTGGAAGTTATCTGCTGACGAAGGAAAAGAAAATTGATAAAAAGGATGTCGCACAACTGCTGCTCAATGCCTTTGGTCCCGAGTTTGTAATGAACAATATATCAGAAATGGGACCGTGTTCTGGTAAGGAAATATTTTCATTGCTTTTGCCAGAGGGTTTAAATATCGAATTCAGGTCGGCAACATGCATGGGATGCAATAAATGCCAGAAAGAGAAATGCCCTTACGATGCGTATGTTGTAATAAAAAACGGTAGATTATTAAAGGGTGTTATCGATGAGAACGCACTCGGTGAAAAAAAAGGCAAATTGTTAAACAGGATAGAGAAGCAGTTTGGTCCAGATGTTGCTGGAAAATTCCTCGACTCCGTCTCAAAGCTCGTGTTGGAATTCCTCACAAAAAAGGGATTCAGCATATCTATAAGCGATTGTGACATAAGCAAACACGCCGAAAATATGTTAAACAGAGCAAAGGAAAAAACAGACGAGACGAATAAGCAAACGAAAAAACATAAGGAAGATTGGGAAAAGATAATTATTCGGGCTGGAAATGAGATAGTTAATAAATGCGGTGAAATAGTAAAAAATGACATAAAAGAAAATAACATTATCGTAATGGTAAAGAGCGGGGCAAGGGGAAGTTATGTCACGGTGACGCAGACATCGGGAGTAATCGGGCAAAAGGTTTTGGCCGGAAAATTGATGAAAAGAGGATACACTAACAGAACGACATCTCACTTTGTCAGAGGGAATTTGGACATGGAATCTCACGGCTTTATAAAGAGTAATTATAAGAACGGGCTCTCGCCAATAGAGTTTTTCTTTGATGCGGCAAGTTCGAGAGAAAATCTCATGGACAAATCTTTACAAACAAAGCACAGCGGATATATGGAAAGAAGGCTGATAAATGCTCTGCAGGATTTAAAGGTGGAGTCAGATTTCACGGTAAGAGACTCGCGTCATATAATCGTCCAGTTTGTTCCGGGCGAGGACGGCATCGACCCAGCAAAATCTGACGGAGGGTCTATAAACATGGAGATTTTGGAGTGAAAAATCGCAAAATTTATATCGGGGAAGAACGTGCGTTCTTCCTGTTTTCAAAAATGTAATTGGTGATGCATTTTGAAAATGCCTAAAAAGATCTTATCTGATTTTGAAAAATTTTGTAAAGAAAAAAATATCACAGGCGGGAAAAAAGAGGAACTTATGGAAAAACTTAGAGAGATTTATGATAAGAGTTCATACGAAGTGGGTGAGGCCATAGGCGTAATAGCCGCGCAGTCCATATCTGAGCCGTCGACACAGATGTCGATGCGCAGTTACACCATGGCGAGCATGGTGGGAGGTCTGACAAAGGTTGTGCAAGGTTTGCCAAGAGTGATTGAAATATTTGATTTGAGAAAAACGTTTGACAAATCCATGACAATATATCTAAAAGAGAAATATAACTCGAAAACTTCTGCCGAGAGAATCGCGAATGACATAAAAGAGAAAACGATCGGCGATGTAATAAAGAGCCATTCAATTGACCTGCTGAATATGCAAATTGAGCTTGAATTCGGAAACCTTCCGATCTCAAAAGAGGAATTGAAAGAGATACTGTCAAAGTTCGGGGATGTTTCAAGAAGAGAAAATAAATTTACGATCAAGCCAAAAAAACTCGGCATAAAGGGTCTTAGAAAACTGAGAAACAAAATATTAAATCTAAGAATTGCCGGAATATCGGACATCAAAAAAGTTATTGTTACGAGAGATTTCAATGACTGGATAATCGAGACCGTTGGCTCAAACCTAAAGGCCGTATTAGAGGACGAAAGAGTTGATGAAGTCAGAACAACGACGGACGACATAGACCAGATATACGATGTTCTCGGCATAGAAGCGGCGAGAAATGCAATACTGAGAGAAATAAAGGAAACTCTTGACAAACAGGGTTTGGATGTCGATTTAAGGCATCTGATACTCGTTGCTGACATCATGACAACCGATGGGGTTGTGAGGCCGATCGGCAGATACGGGGTTTCTGGCAGAAAGCCGAGTGTTCTCGCAAAAGCAAATTTCGAAGAGACAAAAAAACATTTAACTGCCGCCTCACTTTTTGGCAAGACCGACAAGCTTGAAAGCACGGTTGAGAACCTGATGATAGGCCAGATCGTTCCGGCCGGCACCGGGACAGTTAATCTGGTAGTTGATACGGAAAAGATGAAAAAAATCGTCCAGAAGGGTGAAATGTCTTTGTGAACAACTCCCGGCCAACGCAGGGAGCTTCCAATTTCAACGACTGAGCTTGATGGTATACTTTTTCTATTAATCGCCCTCTCATCTTCACCCTTTCGGATGGAGACCTCTGTGCAACGAAGTTAAAACGCATGATACACCGTGCCGCACGGAGACGCCGGGAAAACCAAAGGCTGCTGATATGGGCAAAACAAAGAATTTCGCCCATCAACTAAACTACCCAAGTTAACTGGGGGTTTAAAGATAGATGGCTCGCAAAGTTCTTTAACGTTTTCTGCTCTCTAAACTTGACGATAATGAAAGGACCCCTGCCTATAGTAGGTTCAAGAGTTAGTCAAGAATCTCCTTCCGATAGGTTAGGAGCAGTTCACAAAATTGTGAATATCGTGTACCCGATGGCAATAAGAACGAGCGAATGCTTTATTCCGGCAAAAAGAGAGTTCTCCGCCATCTTTCCGATCGCCAAGCCCGCGAACAATCCCTGTATGACAATCAGGTTTCTGAACATGGCATTGTAGACATCAACCAAGCCCGTTGATCCTCCCTCCCACTGGAATGCCGGGACAAGAAAGTTTGACATGCCGAACATAACGCCAAGAAATACGAAAAATATCACATAACCGTTTATCATCTGGGCATAAACTGATGACGCTCTTTCGGCTTTGATTCGCTCAAGAATTACTTGGGATTCCGCAACCGCCTCAAGAACGGTTCCAATGTAGCCGCCGGAACGATGAGTTTCTATTATTGTTCTGACAGACCGCGTTATTGCCTTGGACTTAACCTTTTCGGCAAAATTATTAAGCACTGCCTCAAAACTGATTCCCCACTCTATTTTTCCGGACATTTCTTTGATATGCGGAGATAATTTCCCGTAATCATTTTTTTGCACCGACCGGATTGCCTGCGGCAGCGTCATGCCGGTTTCTATGGCCGATGTCACATCGCGCAGAAACTCCGGGAACCTTTTTTCGATCTCTCTCGTCGTTTTCAACTGACCATATTTTGTTGCCAACGGCAAACCCAATGCTATTAATGCGGCAAAAAAATTCATCATGCCGAATATCTGCGGGGCGTTTGTGAAAAATGTAAAATTTATATAAATTATTAATAGTCCGATGCCCACGCATATCGTGCTCAATACCTTTATGTCCCCCATTCCCGATATTTTCAGTCTTCTTTTTTTAATTTTCATGGCATCACGCAATTGCTGTTTTTGAAAATTAAAAATCATGAGTTGACAAAAATTTTGGTTTTCAAAATACCATTCATAATGCGACGAATCTTCATGATATTTGCATTACAAATTCGTTTATGTTGCCGGCTGGGTCATATGTATGAATGCTATAAATACGATATTCAATAACGGAATAAAAGCGTATATGCCCAGCTGCATTGCATCGATAATTGACATGCCCATGATGGTTCCGCCTATCATAGCCATAACAGACAGGATTGATATGAAAAATAAGGGCGCGGCGATCAAAACTGCCGTGTAAAAGTCGGCATACGTTGAAAGGGTTGACAAATATTGCTCTCTTTTTATTCTATACTCAAACAGCGACTCCTGCGTAACCCCCTTTAAGAATCTTTTCAAATCACCTCCGGTTTCTATCGTCGAAACTATAGAGTACAGGAATTCTCTGAACTTTGTAGACGGTGTCCGGTCAGCGACCTGTTTTATTGCCGTTATCATGTCCATGCCGAACATCTGCATGTTTCTCACTATTGATTTTGCTTCGTCGGCAACCTTTCCATATTCCTTGACATCGGCTAACAGTGTGAACATCGTTGAAGGGGGGACTCCGCTTGCCGCAATGGCTGACATATGGTTAAGTGCAAACGGAAGGTTTGCCTCTATGGATGCTTTTTTGCTCGATAAAACCTGATAAGGGTATGCATGAAATACGATCAAAATAGCGAAAGAAACTATAGCTGCAATAAAAAGCGCGCCGGGAAACGAGAACCATAACGGCAGGTTGCCAAATATTGCGAGCATAAATAACATGTAGCCAAAAACGGCGAAGAATGAAAAAATGGATATGAACATCATCCTGCCAACATAGACCTCGAATATTATTCCAAGATTCGCAATTCTAATTTCATCTTCCAATGGCTTAAAATATGACGGAAAATGTTTTATTCCAAAATCGGATAATTTCAGTATGAATCTCTTAAAATTCATGATTATTATTTATTTTCATTGATTTATAAAAAAATCGTAAAAATTCTTTCGCGGTTTTCATAGTTTTCAAAAAATTTGAAAATCATGGTTTCATAAATTTCATTGCCAACTTTCGCCGATTTCGGTACCGAAAAGTTGCTTCATTTACGTAAAGAACTGGACATTTCTGAAGTCGACAACTTTTTTTGGATATACTATAAGACCGCGCTTGTTGATTTCATATATATGAAATTTTGTGCTGTGCGCAGTTAATCTCATCTTCCATACATTCAAGGCTCTTTTATACTCATTTCTTTCCAGGATTTTTCTAAGGATTATGACACCGTCTAAAATGAATTCTTCAACGCCGAATTTGCTTATTGCTTTTGTTTCCGTCGGGCTGTCCGATATTATAATCGATGTGCAATTGTTCTTTTTCAGTATATTATAAATTTCTGACAGCGTTCTTCTCACTTCAGACTCATCTCTCATATGAATCGCGAATGATGGAACGGAATCTATAACAACTCTCGTTGCATTAATTTCCCGTATGTTGTTTTCAATCATGGTGAGTATATCTTCTAATTTATATGGGTCATATCTCGTTATTTTTAAAATCCCCTTTTCTTCGCTTTTTTTAAGGTCCCATCCAAAAGAGGATGCCTGGTTCCTGATTTCTGATACATGCTCCTCAAATGTTATATAAAATCCCGGCTCTTTTCCGAAATACAGAAACTCCACGCCAAAGATAGTTTTTCCTGTTCCGCACGTCCCGCTAAGCAGAATCAGGTCGCCTTCTGGAATCCCGCCTCCTATAATGGCATCCAGCCCGGGAATCTCGGTTCTCACGCGATTTATTTTTTGCATATGATAATTTATTATACGAAGCTTAAATAAAAAATTTTTGTTGAGAAGTATTATATTCGATCACCGACCAGGATTAGGATGCATATGTCATCAGCGATCTTCTTAGCAAAATCCTTATGGATATTTTTTATTGGTCGCGGTCGTCTCATCTCACTCTTTTCGGACGGAGATTTCCAGCAATCGAGAGTTAAAACCCCTCGCGCTCCTTTTGAAAGTTTATGCATAAATTCTTCTGAGCATTCTTCCGGCGTCTTAATAATTCTAATTCCTTATCTATCATCTCAAAAGGAGCAGTTCTATCCCCGTTCGCGCTCATCATCTTTTTGTCGTTTTCTTTTCTCTTTCTCAACCACCATGCTTATATCTCTTACAAATCTCCTGACGTATTCGCGAGTCATCTCAATGTCTCTCTGCGGTATTTTGTCTGTCTGCTTGTCGTCCAACATTTTTCTCATCGTAGTCACGCGCTTGAATATGTCCTCGTAGAACGGGTTCATTTTTTGCGTATCAATCAGATGCTCTTTGATCGCGTATGGAAGGTTTTTCGGGTCTTTCGGAAGTTTGCCGATGCTCTTTAGCCCGGCAACGATCCCCTTTATCATAACCTCGTAATTTTTCATTATCATATTCTCCTTTTTCTTTTTTTGCAACAAGAACAATACCTGCTGCATTTTGTTAACATAGTCGTTTGCCTTTTTAATCAAAACATCGAGTTTGTCTCCAGAAATCTTTTTTATCTTTTTGTGCTCAACGTCTTTTCTGAATTTTATGATCTGTTCGAGATCCTTCAAATATTTCTTTTGTATAATTTTTGTGTTAACGAGATATTCCTTGACGTCTTCCGGCGTCTGCTTGGGAGTCGGCGAGTGCTTTCCCATGAACATGAGCACGGCTTGAGACGAGTTCAGCATCGCATAGTAAAGGTCCTCGGCGACCATGTACAACTTTGCGGATTCTACCCTGGCAATTTTTTTTGGCGCGCCGTGCATCAGAAGCTCGATCGCCTCCAATGTATGCGGAATCTTTCCTGCCTCAAGAAGTTTTCTCACCGGAATAAAGAATCCGGTATCGTACAACGCCCATCCGTCCCTGACTATGGTGTAAAGCAATGGATGGCCGATTCTCGCCATGTCCCAGAACTCCGTCAAAGTCCACGACGGCTGAACAGAAATTTCTTTGTAAATATCTTTTCCCATTTTTTGTATCTTGAGGTCAAACGCCTCCTTGACTTCCGGGGTAAATCTCGCCGCAGTATCGTCTATGATAACGAGCAAATCGATGTCGCTCTTTTCATTAAAGTCACCGCGAGAGAAAGAGCCAAACATGACAACGGCTTTTACTATTTTTTTAAATCTTTTTACAACCATGTCCGTAAACTTCTTGGCCAGTTTTATTTTTTCTTTTCTTATTTTTTCTGCCTTCTTGTCGATCTTCTTTTTTTGCTCTTTTTTCTTTTTTATTTCCGTGGATTTTTCAAGGTCTTGCGGCATTCAATCACTATTACTTAATAGTAATTATTAGTATTTAAAGTTTTTTTCCGGCGAGTTCTGTTAATTTAAGTATGCAACCAAAGATTTAAAACTTCTAAGAAATGTTTTTAATTTATGTCGGATTTCATGTACAAAGAAAAAAATCCTCTTCTCGTAATATTAATAGGCTTAATGGATGAAAATAAAATATTGTTGGCAAAGAGGAAGAGAGAACCTTACGCCGGGTATTGGGGCATTTTAGGCGGCAGGCAGACCTTTGGAAACTCTCTGAACGAGATCGTGAAAAAAGAGGTTTATGAAGAGACCGGATATTCAATCGCAGATAAAATCGATGTCAAGGGATTTTATTCGGAAATTTTGTTGGACCGGCAGGGAAATCCGAGAGACCATTTTGTTTTCATCGTAACTAAAGCTCGGGTTGACAAAAGCGCGGAAAGAAATTCTGAAACGGAAAACACCGACATAGAAAAATTCAGATGGTTTGATTTTCCGATTAACGAAGACGTCAAAAACACGGTCATACCGACAGATTTAATCATGCTCGAAAATTTTAACTCGAACAAACTCGTGTTCAAAGAGTTTGTCATGATGGAATGCGATGACAAAACAAAACTGAAAATATTGAAAGTGAGATGATGAAAGAAGTTAAATTGATTGTCAGCGATATGGACGGCACCTTAATCAAATATCCATGCGGCATTTATGGCAGCAGTTGGGAGGCCGTTGCCCATGCGATAGGGAAAGGTGGAAAGTCAGAGAGGTTATTGGATTATTATATGTATCATAAAGATTTGTACGGAGCATGGGTTATTGAATTTGCAAAATTATTAACGAATGTGCCAACAAAACGAGTAACGGAGAAAATATTTCCAACTCCGTACATAGACGGCGTTCAGAAAACATTTTCTGAATTGAAAAGTGAATACCCGCAAATTAAAACGGGGATTTTAACAAACGGCGTTGACATAGTCGCAAAAGAAGTAGCAAAAGATTTGGATATGGATTTCTTTGTTGCAAATGAACTGGAAGCGAATGATGGGAGATTTACGGGCATTGCAAAGTGCAACGTTGACTTATGGAAAAAAGACGATGCTCTTATGGATATAGCAAAGAAGTATAACGCATCGGCAGATGAAATTTGTTTTATTGGCGACAATGAAAATGACATACCATGCTTTGATGTTTGCGGTTACGGTATTGCATTCCAACCAAAGACGGAATTGGTTAAAAGACATGCCACAAAAAGTGCGGATGATTTTTCTGAAATAAAAAACATATTGAAAAAATTAATTGAATGAAAATTGCTTTTCTGGATAATGGGTAGATGATAAAAATGGCCGGACGAATAGTATGCTTGGGCATCGAGTCAACTGCTCATACGTTTGGCGTTGGAATTGTTAAAAGCGACGGAAGTGTTTTGTCAAATGTCGCGTCCGTCTACAAGACAAAAAAAGGCTGGGGCATAATACCGAAAGATGCCGCCGAGCATCATAAACGTGTAAAAAAAGATGTGTTAAAAAAGGCGTTGTGCAAAGCGAAATTGAAATTAGAGGATATCGACATCGTTTCTTTCAGCCAGGGTCCCGGCCTGCCGTTATCGCTGAGGGTCGGCATGGACTTCGTTAAGGAATTGTCGTCAAAAACAAATAAACCGGTTTATGGCGTGAATCACTGCATTGCGCACATTGAAATAGGAATGTTAAAGACGAAATCAAAGGATCCGGTAACTCTTTACGTTTCGGGCGGCAATACACAGGTAATAGCGTTTACTGGAGGAAGATACAGATGCTTTGGAGAAACCATGGACATTGCGATAGGCAATGCTCTCGACATGTTTGCCAGAAAAGTCGGTATGGATTATCCCGGGGGCCCGAAGATCGAGCGGTTTGCAAAAAAGGGGAAATACGTTGAACTTCCCTATGTTGTGAAAGGCATGGACACGTCGTTCACGGGCATTGTAAGCGAGGCGGTGCGAAAATTTAAACAAGGTGCGAAAATAGAGGATTTATGCTTTTCTTTGCAGGAGACCTGCTTTGCCATGCTGACCGAGATTACGGAGCGGGCGCTGGCGCACACCGGAAAGGATGAGGTATTGCTAACGGGCGGAGTTGCGGCCAATGGCAGACTCCAGCAAATGCTGAAAACAATGTGCAAAGACAGGGGAGCTAGGTTTTTCGTTGTGCCAAAAGAGTTTGCCGGCGATAACGGCTCCATGATAGCGTGGACCGGAATATTGTCGGCGATGTCCGGGCAAATGCCCGTGAGTTTGGACAAAACAGACATCAAGCCGAGATGGAGGACCGACGAGCTCGACATCATGTGGAGATGAACCATATTGGTCAATTATTGTCAATGGTGAGATAATAATGCATAATCACCATAAATCAATTTGATTCGGCTTCTTTGAATGCCAGATAAAGGTTGTGGTCGAAAGCGACTATAATTACCCTTCTGATTGTCCTTGCTTTAAAATCTCGCAATGCTTTAAGCATGATGGTGGCGGCTTCTTTGCATGGAACTCCCCCAACTCCCGTGCCCAATCCGGGTATGGCAACCTCCCGAATATTATTCTTTTCGGCACACTCTAAAATTGCCCGCATAGTCAGCCTTATGTTTTCTCCGGAAATTCTTTGTGCTGGCTTTTCCATGGTTGGCGCGTGTATAACAAATTTGGCTGGCAACTTCCCGGCGTTTGTAACAATGGCTTCTCCTACATTCACCGGAACGTATTTTTTGGCTTCTTCCTTAATCCCTTCTCCACCGGCCCTGCGTATAATTCCAGCCAATCCTCCGCCCATGGTTATGTCAGAGTTTGCTGGACTAACTATCGCCTCAACCTTTAACTTTGTTATATCTCCTTTGATTATTTCTATTTTCATAAAACAGAGTGTTAGCACGATAAATATTTAACATTACCAATGCGTTATGAGAATTTGGGTTTATTTTGCAGATTTTAACTTTCTTTTTATCCATTCAACTGCTTTTTTAACATAATATTCTTTATCGTTTTCAGCCCTCTTCACTACTTCTTCAATTTTGTTCTTTAAACTTTCATCTTTAACACCTCAAGGAGACTCCACGCAAAAGCGTGGAGAGGAATTGAGGTAAACATTTAAGTGTATTCTCTCTAAAAATATAACCATGCAGGTTGCAAAAAGCATTACGGTGAAAGTTTCC
>JAGGUE010000060.1 GCA_021158665.1 Candidatus Aenigmatarchaeota archaeon | reverse complement strand
TTTTGGGTGCATTGAGGATGATAACTGCTCATCCCATAAGGGTCAAGGGAGAACCTCATGCAAACCCAATAACCTATATATTCCTCGGTGCTGTTTTCGGTTTTGTTACGGGATTGATAGGGATAGGTGGGGGAGTTTTGATGGTTCCTCTAATGGTAATCTTTTTGAATTATCATATGCATGAAGCAGTTGGCACTTCAACGGCGGTGATGATATTCACAAGTCTTGGCGGAGCTATGGCTTACATGCTTTACGGATTAAATTCTTCGGGATTGCCTCTTTATTCTGTTGGATATGTGAATCTTTTGCAATGGATTCTATTGGCAAGTGCGAGCATTCCGATGGCGCAATTGGGCGTCGTTTTGGCACATAAAATAAACCCAAAATCATTAAAGTGGATATTCATAATTGTGATGATTTATATGGGATTGAAAATGATCGGTGTTTTCTCCTGGCTATGTTTGCCCGTATGAAAAATAATTTATCATAGGCTCCCTTTAAAACTATTGCTTGCTAATGCAGAACTTTAAAAAACGCTCGGGGGCAAACTCTTCGGAAACCGTGGCTTAATGTCATGCCTATAATTCTGTGAAAACCAATGAAATCGATTGGGTCGGCAATCAATAAAAGCTCCGAGCAAAAAGGGAGATTGGGAGAATGTTATGGAAGGGTAAAGAAAGCGGCATGTTGGCTCTTGACATATATGAAATAATTGTTCACGGCATTAACCTTTCCGGCGCTCTTGGAAACGGCGTTGCCTCTCTGATGTTTTCCAGGTCCAGCAACTTTTGTGTCAGTCTTTCGATGCCGAGATTGAAACCGCCCATCGGAGGCGCCCCGTATCTGAAGAATTTTGTAAACCAGTTTATGTTTTTTAAATCGAGCTTTTTTTCTTTTGCCTGCTCTATTATCTTTTCATACCTGTGTTCTCTTTGCCCGCCCGAACTCATCTCAAGACCTTTGAACATGAGGTCAACGCTTCTTGCCCATTGAGGATTTTCGTCAACCCGCATGACATAAAACGGTTTGGCCTTGAACGGAAATCTGTTCACAAAAAAGAAGTCGTGTTTATATTTTTCTTTGACATACTCGCTCAATAATTTTTCAGATTCCCTGTCATAATCTTCACCGAACTCTATCTCTTTTCCCATTTTCTTTAAAATATCGTAAATATCGGGAAATCTCAATTCCGGGAACGGCGTTCTCGGGATTTTCACGTCTTTTTCGAGCAATTCCAGCTCCTCTTTGCAATCGTTTTTTACCCTTTTAAACGCGGAAACAATCAACCGCTCTTCAAGCCGCATCGTGTCCGTTTCATCCTTAATGAACGCGACTTCAACCGCGCATCCTCTGTGCTCGCAAAGATGCCGGGGTGTATGACTCGGCTCTGCTCTCCAGTTTGGTCCCAAGTCAAATATCTTGTCGAAACCGGAAGATATTAACAACTCCCTGTGCAGTTGCGGGTCCTGTCTCAGAAAAGCTTCTTTGTCAAAATAGATTACTGGAAAAACCTCTGCCCCTCCCTCTGATGCGGTACCTATCAGGCATGGCGTGAAAACGCGAATAAACTTTTCTTTTCTCAGGTATTCTTCCATCCCCTCCACAAGTTTTGACTGAATTTTAAAGACTGCCATTATCTCGGGTTTTCGCAAATCAAGCACGCGCCAATCCAATCTCTTGTCCAAGCCCGATTTTATCTTTGGGTCCAGAGGCAGCGGGACATCCGCCTTGCTTAAAAGTTCAATTCCGGTTGGAACAATTTCCCTCCCGCCAGGGGCCTGTTTGTTCAATTTTACCGTACCTTCTACGAGAACAAAAGATTGTTTTGTCATGGAATTTATTTGCTCGCCAATTTTTTCATCTTTTGTAGTTATCTGTATTTTTCCTTCTTTGTCGCGAATAATCATGAATTTTACCTTTCCGATATCGCGTACGCTTTCTATGTACCCGCCAACCCTTATCTTCTCGCCTTCTCTTTCCGGAACGTCTTTGCTGTAGTGCGTGCGGAGCATAATTATTACCGTTTTTTGTATAAAACTTATTGGAAGAATATATTTATAAAATTACGGACGATTTTTATAGTATGGAAGAATGTATTTTTTGCAAAATAGCGAGGGGAGAAATGGACGCCGCAAAGATATGGGAAGACCATGAATTTTTGGCCATTCTTGACATGAACCCAAACACAAAGGGAATGACGTTGGTTTTAACAAAAAAGCATTTCGACTCCTACGCCTTTGATATGCCAGACGACGTTTACCGGAGATTTGCGCTTGCGGCAAAAAAAGTTGCGAAGATTCTTGAACGAAAACTTGGCGTTAAAAGAGTGGCAATGGTCATGGAGGGCATGGGAATCAACCACGCTCATATCAAATTGTATCCGTTGCACGGGCTTGATGAAAAATTTAAAAAAATGGAAGCAGACGAAAAAGTATTTTTTGACAAGTATAAAGGATACATCACAACCCAATTGGGCCCGACTGTCAAAATAGAGGAGCTCAAAAAACTTGCAGAAAAAATAAAAGATTGAACGGAATTCTCGCCATCAAAGATTATATAAATTTTTCCTTAATAACTAATTTGTATGCGTCGATAGTCTAATGGCAGGACCACAGCCCTCCAAGCTGTTGATCCGGGTTCGAAAGACCTTTTCTTTTTAGAAAAAAGAAAAGACTCTCGGAAAAGAAAAAAAATTGGGCGAAAAATCAAAAGATTTTTCGCATATATTATTGAGAGAAAGACTATCGGAAAGAGAGAAATTCGGGCGAAACTTCGTTTCGCATATATTATTAAAAATTAAGAAAAAGACTATCGGAATCGCAGGAGGAGTTCACCAATTAAAAATAATATAAAAGTGAACTCCGACGAGAACTGGAGCAGGAGGTTTTCGCCAATTATAATAAATATAAATCTTTCTTTTTCCGCGAGTCTTTTTCAAAACTGAAAGAGAAAGGTATAACGAAAATCCCGGTCGACGCATGAACTAAATATCAGGATTCGGTCTTTATGAGTTCCTCGGGAAAACCCGCTTACCAAAAAGCCATAGCAAAAGAGAGAATCAACATTTTGTTTAAAGAAGCGGAAAGGGCGGCGAAGCAGAAGAGGTTGAATCTTGCAAACAGGTATGTTGAATTGGCAAGAAAAATCGGAATGAGATACAATGTAAGAATACCGAGAGAATTTAAAAGAAAATTTTGCAGATATTGCCACGCGTATATGAGACCCGGTGTTTCATGCTCTGTCGAGATTGACCCAAAGAAAAAGTTAATAAATGTTAAATGTTTAAGTTGTCATAGGATAATTCATTATCCATATAAAGGCGGGAAAAATGGAAAACATAAGTTTTAAAGAATTTCAAAAGCTTGACATAAGAACGGGCAAAATAATCGAAGTTCATAGGATCGAAAATTCCGACAAGTTGCTGAAACTCGTTGTTGACATCGGAAGCGAGAAAAGACAGCTCGTGGCTGGCATCGCCAAGTTTTATGGCGAAAAAGAACTCATGAATAAAAATGTTGTTGTCCTTACAAATCTCGAACCGAAAACATTTTGCGGCGTCGTGTCCGAGGGCATGATGCTTGCGGCAGATGATGAAAAACCAGTATTGCTCGTTCCGGAAAAAGATGTTCCGGCTGGAACAAAAATAAGGTGATTATGTGAGATGCATAAAAGATGTTGATTCGGCCGCGTTGATCAAGAATCTTGCCGAGACATTGAAAAATGAAAAAATCCTTGAAATGCCGGACTGGGCTCATTACGTCAAGACCGGCGTGAGCAGGGAAAGGCCTCCGGAAGACCCAAACTGGTGGTACGTAAGAGGGGCAAGTATTTTAAGGAGGATATATCTTGACGGGCCCATCGGCACCCAAAGACTGAGAACATATTACGGAGGAAGAAAGAATTATGGTCACGGTCCAAGTCATTTTGGAAAAGGCGGAGGCAAGATTATCAGAACAATTTTGCGGCAACTTGAAAAAGCCGAACTTATAAAGCAGTCTGAAACCAAAAAGAAGGGGAGAGTAATAAGTCCGAAGGGCCAGAAATTTCTTGACAACGCCATAATGGATGTTGTCAGGGGTAAAGAAAAGGTCGCTGGGAATGTCTCAAAAAAGGTGGAAGGTTTTTGAAGTAAAGAATTTCACCAACCGTTTGGTTGGGAGTAAATGCGTGTTGCCTTATGAACGGAGATTATGACCAACTGGCGCAACAACGGCAGTTGCAGGAAGAGTTAAAAATTGTTCACGAGGCTGTCAGCAAGATAATGGATAAAAAGGCGCGCGAGAGGCTGGCAAATGTGAAAATGGTAAAGCCGGAGATGGCGATGCAACTTGAACTCTATTTGTATCAGCTTCTCCAGTCGGGGCAGTTGACTCATATCAGCGATGAGCAGTTGATAAAAATACTTTCGGAACTGACGAAAAAGAGGGAAATAAGAATCAAAAGAAAATAAATGCGCGCGCCAAGCGAGATTGAATTTTGAAAGATGAAAACGGGTGTTTATAAGATGGCGTCGAGAAAACCTGCGGGAAAAAAAGTAAAGCTGATCGCGGCTAAGAAGAAAAGAGCACCCAGATGGTGCGATATAAAAAAGTTCGGCCTGAAAAGAGCGAGGACCAGAAGAATTGCCGCAACCATAAAGCATTGGCGCAGGGGAAGAAACAAGGTGTGATTATGACCGAAAATAAAGAAGAAAATGTTTCTAAAATCGATGAAAAGAGACCGGGGACAACGGACGCGCCAAAGCCGTTGGGATCGGAAACTGGAGAACCGGAAAAGAAGATTGAAAAAAAAGAAGCGGATGAAAAAGAGAAAAAAGAACCCGAAAAGAAAGAGCAAATTAAAGAAGCGGCGGCGGAGAAAAAAGAGGAACCCAAAAAAGAGGTTAAGCCAATCGACGTGAAAGTATTTACGATTCCGCTGAGAAAGGCTTTCAGAAAGTCCAGGGGAAAGCGCACTTCATATGCCGTCAAACTGATAAAAGAGTTTCTGCGAAGACATTTGAAGATGAAGCCAAAAGACGATAAAACCATTAAACTCGGAAAATACCTGAATGAAAAACTCTGGGAAAGGGGAATTAAAAAACCGCCGAGAAGGGTTAGAGTAAACGTCGCGCTCGTTGGCAATGAGTATAGAGTTGAACTGGTCGGCAAGAAATACGAAGAGTTCAGGGCAAAGCCGGGCAAAAAGAGGGAAGGCATGGCAGAAAAACTGGCTGCGAGGCTTGGAGGCAAGGCGCTGCAAAAGGAGGCGGAAAAAAAGATGATAGAGGGCAAAAAAGATAAACAGAAAAAGAGCATAAATACCGCCTCTACCGAAAAAAATAATGGATAGCAAATAATAATTTTGGTAAATTTAATTTAACAGGCAATTAAGATTTTACACGAACTTGCATATAATTTCTCCAGAACGGGTTAATTTTATTCTCACTTCTTTCCTCAAATCCTTTCGGATTAACTTCGCATAACTCCAATGCATTATGTCCGATTGTTTGGCTTTGAGACGTAGAAATTGTATTTTTTGCGATAGAAGTTAAAAAACATTTAAATACTTTTAGTTTAAAATATATAAGACTATGTATCGAATCGATATATTGGAAAATTTGAATAAAAAACAGATCTTGCAGATTTCAGTAGTGGTATTAATCACTCTGTATGTATTTACAGACATAAGTTTTGCTGATTCTTACGTTTATAATTCCGCTATTCTAAAAATTCAGGAACTAAAGTATAAACCATATCCGGCTGAAGCGGGCAAATACATGGATTTATGGATAAAGATTGAAAACATTGGAACAGAAGAAGCCGATAATGTTACGTGCGTGCTTTTGCCAGAATATCCTTTCTCTTTGGACCCTAATGAAAATGCAACGAGACATATTGGAAAATTGCCAGGAGCAGAAGATATCATATTGCAGTACAAACTGAGAGTTGATTCAAATGCAGTGGAAGGATGGAATGAAATGAAAATAAAATGTCAAACAGAAAATTCGGATACATGGATAATTCATAAATTTGATATTTATGTTGAATCAAAGATTCCAGAATTTGTAATAGGTTCGATCGTATCGGAACCTACAAAACTCTTTCCGGATTCGGAAGAGAATAAACTTTCCGTAGAAATTCAAAACATTGGCACAGGTGATGCAGAACTCATAACCTCAGAACTTATATTGCCTAAAGGAATTACTCCTAGTGAAAGTTATTCAAATATTGCAAATCTCGGGAGGATTGGAGATGGAGAAAGTAAAACAGCAGAATTTTATATAGATATTGACAAAGACACAACCCCCGGAAATTACAGGGCAAAACTTATCATAAAATACAAAGATTCCAATAACAATAGAGAAGAATATAAAAATCGAACATTGGATATTGATATTGTCGTAAAACCTTTGCCGTTATTCGAGATTGAAAATGCAACAACAAGTCCCGGTAAAATCTCTCAGGGAGATAAAGTAACATTGAGATTAAAAATAAAAAATGTCGGCTTTGAGGAGGCGAAAACCGTTTCTGTAAAGATTTACAAGCAAAGCGACCAGCCGTTTGATTTTGATGAAAAATATGATTATATTGGAAATCTTAAACCTAATCAAAATGGAGAGGTTGTTTTCAGATTCGATGTGGATAATGACGCAAATCTAAAGACCTATCTCTTAAAGGCGGAGATAAGATACCTCATCGATGACGATGTTAAAATTGTTGAAAAACACATACCTATCAAAGTTGAAATGGAGAAAAAGGATTCTAAATTGTTTTTCTTAGTGATTCTTTTCATCGCTTTTGTGATATTATTTGGTGTATACTATGGGTGGAAAAGGAATTGGAAATAATTTGACTCAGATTGTACCGAGAGGGTTTTTAGAGTCATATATTTTGTTTCTTCTGAAAGAGGAATCATTGCACGGGTACAAAATCATGGAAAAAATTAAAGAAAAAACAAAATTCTGGAAGCCCTCTCCGGGGACGATATATCCGGCTTTGCATTCTTTGACGAGAAAGGGTTTCATAAAAGAAATTGATGATGGAAGAAAAAAGAAATATGTGTTAACCGAAAAAGGATTGAAAATCTCTGAAGAAATCAAAAGTTTTGAACGGGCAATGAAAGACAAAATGAGCAAGATACTTGGAGATATTTTAAATATAGATAAATCGGAGCTTGAAAAATTTTTTGAAGATGCAAAGAAAAGGCATAAAACAAGTCCCTTGAATATTCATATACACAATATGTTTAATCTGCTTCTTAAAATTTCTGGCAAACCTGAAAAATGTCTGGAAGCGGCAAAAATTCTGAAAGAAGCAAA
>JAGGUE010000037.1 GCA_021158665.1 Candidatus Aenigmatarchaeota archaeon | reverse complement strand
TTTATTTTCATTTCTTTTTCGCAAATAGATGCAAATCTTTTCAATAATTCTTCACTTGAGTTATTAAATCTTATCACAAAGCCATCATATTCTGTTTTGCTTATATTGCCATCTCCCGCTAACAATCCAATCAGGTATGCCATGTCTCTAGTCAAAGCAAGCGGAAGTCTTATCTTATGTCCATGATGTTGTGATAAAACCACTTCATCTGGTATTACATCACAAAATGACAAACCGAGATTATCGCTCACGAGTTGTATTTCAGAAAGAGTTGGACAGTTGCCGAATCGCCATTGATATAAATCATCGGCATCCATATTACTCTTTTTACAAAATTCTTTTATTGTAGTTTTAGATTTCATAGTTGTAAGCAATTTTTCTACTATTTCCGATTTATTCAACAACCACGCATCCTTATCTATTATATCAATTAAAGAATTATTTTTTTCTGTTGCATTCACTGTAAGTTTACGTGCCGTGACGAGAAAATCATTATATTTAAGTTCGTTTGCGGGCACCCAAATTATTTTACTATTTCTTATAACGGGAATTGGATTTTCCATGGTAACCTTAATCTCTTTGCCCGTGCGAGTTACTATTTTGACTAGTTTTTTCGGTGCTTTGAGCTTCCAATACTTTGTTATGCGCAATGGCTTAATCTTTAAACTGTTTGAATCAAATGATAATACTTTTTTATCGGATTTACTTGTAGATATAAATACACCATGCCTTATTTCTTTATACCCTTTTTTTAATTCGCGCTCAACTACTTTCCCTATTGGTAACAAAGACCCATCTTCTAACATAATTAATGTATCGTATACCGTACAAAGCCCGGCTCCGGTGACGCCCTTGCCTGACACGTATCTGCCTCTTGGCAGCGTTTTGACGACGTTTGAAATCAGCACAGATTTTGCGGTTGATGGGTCTCCAGTCAGCAAAATATGTATGTTGCCTCTTACGTATGTCCCGTCCTCAAACTCGTGCTTGATGCCGCCGAACAACTGCAATAAAATGGCTTCCTTTATCTCGGATAAACCGTAAATGCCCGGCGCGATGGATGCGACGAGTCTGTCGTAAATATACGGGTCTTTTGCCATTTCCTCTATCTTCTTTTTATCCTCTTCCGTTATCTTCATTTCCTCAAATTCTTCCTCCTTGGGTTCAACGTAATTCGCCTCAAAAAATATGCCCGGTCTCGTGGACAACTTTCCAGCGATGCGTTTCGGTATTTCCTTTAAAATTCCTGTAATCCTCAACTGGTTTCCCGGGTCCGTCTTTCTCTGCATCTCCGGGGTCGTTAAATCCTCTTTCAGAAGTATGTCTATCTTGCCGGGCTGTTCTCCGGATGTAATCTCGTACGGCTCATTTACATTCAGCCACCTTATGTCATATTTTTTTGTTTCAACGAGTTTGAAAATTCCCCTTCTCCCGCACTCGCACACCAGCGGGGTTCTCAAAACGGGCCCGCTTTGCTCCACCGTAATCATGTTCCCGCATTCAGGGCATTTGAACACCGCCTCGTAAATCTGCGGCCTTATCTCGGACGCCGACCTGACTATGCCAACTATCTCGTACAACTTGTTAAGGTGCTTTGCCCTGAGGTCCCTTATTCTTATCGAGCGGTGTTTTGGAAGATTTTTTATCCTGACTCTTATTTTCTCATGCTCCGGCAGGTCTATGTTGTCTATCGCTCTTTCAAACATGCCTATGATTTCTTCCGGGCTTTCGATCAGTCTGTCCGCTATCAATGGGTTGAACCTGTCGAGTTTGCCGAAGTCTATGACCAGTGGTTTGCCCTCTTCGCACGCCCGTATCAAATCGGGCTCGTTCTTTCGCAAGAATTCTTCGATCTTTTCTTCAAGGTTTTCCATGATTTAGATAACAACAGAAAATCTTTTTAACTTAAGCGCGTTTCCGATGGAGTACATGGAACCTATCAAATATGTATTCCATAGTCATCGAGCAGTTTAGCAAACATTTTCTTTATTTCGTCCAACCGCTTTTCCGTTTCCGCCTCAAATCTTAGAATCAGGCACGGAGATGTGTTCGATGCCCTCACCAATCCCCAGCCATGCTCAAACTCCGCCCTGACGCCGTCGATCTCTATGATTTTTTGCACCCCGTTCAGCCGTTCAATTTTTTTCTTGAGCTCTTCGACGACCCCGAATTTGTCTTTGACATTGATTCTTATTTCCGGAGTTGAGCAATATTTTGGAAGCGTTTTTACAATCTCCGACAATTTTCTATTTTCGAGAATGCTTATCATCTTCGCGCTCGCGAACAGGGCGTCGTCTATTCCGTAAAATTCCCTGAAAAAGAAATGCCCCGACATCTCGCCGGCGAGTTTTATTTTTTCGTCTTTCCTCATGCTATTTTTTATAAAGCTGTGGCCAGTTCTTTGCATAACCGGAATTCCGTGATGTTCTTCGATGTCCTGTGCCAACCCTCGCGAACATTTCACCTCAAATAATATCTTCGAGCCGGGGTTTTCTCTTAAAATCTGCCTTGAAAATATTGCAAGCGCCTGGTCTCCATAAATGGCGTCGGCGTTTTCATCGAGAAAGACAACCCTGTCGCCGTCTCCGTCGTACGCTATTCCCAAATCGCAATGCTCTTTTTTTATCGCGCGTTTCAAATCGCTTAGCGCGTGCTCCACGGTCGGGTCCGGACAATGGCTTGGAAAGTTTCCGTCGGGCTCGCAATGGATGCATGTCACATCAAGCTCATTAAATAATTTTTTTGCCGTTATCCCGGCCGTTCCGTTCCCGGCGTCTATTGCGATTTTAAATTTTCCGCGAATGTTTATTCTTTTTTTTATGTCCGCCACGTATTCGTCTATAACATTTTTTCTGATGACCTTCCCGCTTCCTTTTGCAAACTCTCTCTTTTCTATTATGCGCCTCAATTCCAGAATGTCTTTGTCGGCCAATGAAACGACGTTTTTCCCGCATAACTTGAACCCGTTGTACTCCTTTCCGAGATGAGACGCCGTTACCATGATTCCGCCGTCCGCATCGAAATGAATGACTGACCAGTAGAGAACCGGCGTCGGAACGATTCCTATGTCAGTCACATCCGCGCCGCACGATGTCAAGCCGTCGATCAAAGAATTTTTAATTCCCGGGGAACTAACTCTGTTGTCGCAACCGACGATGACCGTCCTGGGTTTTGTGTAAGTTACATACGCGCTTCCGATAAGTCCGGCGTCATCGTCATTAAAATCTTTTCCGTAAATTCCGCGTATGTCATACGCTCTGAAAATGAGAGGATTCATAACTTACTGTTATATTTTTAATCTTTAAATTCTAAAGTTTTTAGTATGAAATATCTGGTAACCGGAGGAGCCGGGTTTGTCGGCTCTAATCTGGCCGAAAACTTGGTAAAAGAAAACCACGAGGTCATCGTTCTCGACAATCTGCACACCGGCAGCGTGGATAATCTGGAAGCGATAAAAGACAAAATAACCGTCGTCAATTCCCCGTGCTCGGATGTTCTCAAAATCGATATTGTAAAGAATCTGGACGGAATATTTCATTTGGGGATCCCGTCATCTTCGCCGATGTACAAACGGGACCCGTTGCTCGTCGGCCGCGCAATAAACGATTTCATACAAATTCTCGAACTCGCAAAAAGAGAAAAATGCAAAATTGTTTTCGCGTCCTCGTCTTCCGTTTATAACGGAAATCAAATACCGTGGAAAGAAGACATGGAGATCAAGGTCAGCGACTTTTACACCGAGGCGAGATATGCGATGGAAAGAATGGCGAAATTATATTATGACCTTTTTAATGTAAGGTCCGTTGGATTGAGATTCTTTTCCGTTTACGGGCCAAAAGAAGAAGCAAAAAAAGAATACGCCAATCTCATATCCCAGTTTCTGTGGTCGATCAAAAACGATGAGCAACCCGTGGTTTACGGCGACGGCTCCCAGACCCGGGATTTCATTTACGTGGAGGATGTCGTGAACGCGTGCAACCTGGCGATGAACTCCGAAATAGATTGCGACGTCTTCAATGCAGGAACGGGCAAGAATTATAGTTTGAACGAGATAATTGACATGCTCAATGAAATGCTAGGAACATCTGTTCGCGCAAAATACGTTGACAACCCAATAAAAAACTACGTGAAAGATACCCTTGCCGACACGACAAAAGCGAAGGAAAAATTGGGATTTGAGGCGAGGTATAACGTCAGGGACGGGATAAAGAAGCTGATTGGGTTTTTGTAAGTTCTTTGAAAACAATTTTTAAAATTATGTTAAAAAAATTCTATTTATGCTATACCTGATAAGCATCGGTCTGCATGACGAAAAGGACATGAGCGTGAGGGCGCTTGAAACGGCAAAGAAATGCGACAAATTGTTTGCGGAGTTCTACACGGTGCGGTTGGATACGGATGCAAATAAATTGGGCGAATTTTTAGGAAAAAAAGTTGAGGAGCTTGGCAGGGAAGATGTGGAAAACGGCAAAAAAATTCTTGAGTTGGCGAAAACAAAGGACATCGGAATCCTGGTTGGAGGAGATGCCATGACGGCCACCACTCACATCTCCCTGCTGACGGACGCAAAAAACATGGGAATAGAAACCAGGGTTATTCACGGCTCGTCGGTCTACACCGCCGTCTGTAAAACCGGCCTGCAGATTTACAAGTTTGGAAGGACGACGACGCTGCCGCGCAATGACACGCCGCAATCCGTCCGTGACGTCATAAAACAGAATAAAAAACGCGGGCTGCACACGCTCGTTTTGCTCGACATCGGAATGCATGCGAAAAAAGGGCTGAAAAATTTGCTAGGCAAAGATATCACAGAAGAAACCGAAGTCGTCGTGTGCTGCAAACTCGGCGGCGATGAAGAGGTCATGAAATACGGTAAAATAAAAAATCTGTTGGGCGACAAAGAAATTGAAAAGACCCCGGCCGTGATAATACTGCCGGGCAAACTGCACTTTAAGGAGCGGGAGGCGCTGGAGTTGCTTGGCGATTGAATTCTTTTGAATTTCATAATAACGATAAACGCGCGTCTTCCGGTCGCGGTTTCTCAATATAAATTTTTGCTTCTAATAACATCTCATGGAGTTTGTCAAGAACAGATGGATCAATGAAAACATGATAGAAAAGCGGGAATATCAGGAAAAGATAGCGGAGTCCGCTGTAAAGGCGAACACGCTGTGCGTCCTTCCAACCGCGGTCGGAAAGACTATCATCGCGCTGCTAATCGTGACAAAAATGCTCGACAAGGACATGAACAAAAAGATATTGTTTCTCGCGCCTACGCGCCCGCTGGTTGACCAGCATAAAAACAGCTTTGAAAAATTTTTAAAGCTGGGTCTCAACATCGCGGCAATAACCGGGCGGATAAAGCCTGAGCAAAGGAAAAATATGTACAAAACGAGTGATATCATCTTTTCAACGCCGCAGACAACAAGAAATGACCTGAAAAATAAAAACCTGAGTCTGAATGATTTTTCAACGCTTATCGTGGACGAGGCCCAGCATTGCATTGGAAATTATGCCTATACATATGTTGCGAGAAAATTCGTGGAGCAGACATTTAGAAAAGGCCTGATAGTGGGCTTGACCGCATCGCCGTCTGGGAGATATTCAAAGATTCATGAAATAAAGAAAAACCTGTTCATAAAAAACGTTGAAATAAGAAGCGAAAGGGATGAAGACGTAAAACAGTTCGTGCAGCCGGTGAGCGTCAGGCACATCGAAGTTGAGTTAACGCCTGCGATGAAAAACATAATGAAAAAATTAGAAGATATGAAAAATGAGAAAATAAAAATGCTCGTGGGATGGCATATTATTTACTCTCCGTACATCACAAAAAAAGATATTCTTAAATTGCAACAAAATCTGGCGATGAACAAGACCGGATTATCTTTTGCGGCCATGTCGGTTTTGGCAGAGATAACAAAAATAGATTACGCAATCGAGCTCCTGGAAACCCAGACGCTTTCGTCGTTAAAAGAATACCTTAAAAAAATTCTCGAATCGGCGAAAAATAAAAAAACAAGGGCTGACGCAAGGCTCGCGAAAGACGAAAGAATCCATGAAATAATAAGAGATATTGAAAATGTGGGAACCCATCCCAAACTGATAAAATTGAGGGAAATTGTCGAGGAAGAGCTGAAAGACCCTGACGCCAGGCTGATGATATTTGCGCAGTTTAGACTTACTGTAAAAAAGATAAAAGAAACGCTTGAAAAGATACCCGAATGCAAGCCGGTTGTTCTGGTCGGGCAGTCCGGAAAAGACGGGTTAAAACAGGAAAAGCAGGTTGAGTTGATAAGCATGTACGACAGAGGATTCTATAACACGTTGATTTCAACATCAATCGGCGAAGAAGGGCTGCATCTCGGCTCTGCTACGACGGCAATTCTCTACGAGGCCGTGCCATCTGAGATAAGGTCGATCCAGCGCAGGGGCAGGGTTGGCAGGGAACGGCCTGGAAAGATTTACATACTCATGACCAAAAAAACGAGAGACCAAGCATACTACTGGTCGGCATATCATAAGGAGAAAAAGATGAAAAGCATTTTGCATAGAATGAAAGACCAGACGGATTTAAAGGATTTTGAGAAAAGCGATTGAGTTGCAGTCAAATTAAAAAGCTGTTTTTCACCGCAAATTCGCGTCAAGCCATCGCTTAACTACAGGTTCTGGCATGGCGCCTATAAATTCGTCGACGACCCTGCCGCCTTTAAACAACTTTACATTCGGGATGCTCATGATTCCATATTTCTGACTCGCGAGCGGGGCTTCATCAACATTCACCTTTGCTAAAATAAATTTTTTGTTGTACTCTTTTGCAAGTTTTTCCAATATCGGGCCCAGCATTAAACACGGCGGGCATCTCTGGCTCCAGAAATCGGCAACAACGGGTATGTTTTCCGATTGTTTTATTACCTTTTCTTCAAAATTATTGTCATTCACGTCTATAATCAATTTGGCTTTCGCTTTTTCCAAAAGTTTTTTCATCTTTTCTTTTTTAATTCTTTCGAGCTCGTCCATATTTTTTCACTCTTTTATTCTGTTATCGAAAACCCCTTCATCAATTTCTTTTATAACATCTTTTGGATTCTTGCCCTCCACCGTAACGCCGCAACTCAGGCATGTTCCAACAACCTGCTTTACCTTTGCCTTGAGGTTTCTTGAAATAATATCCTTGCTTTTGGCTATCTTCACGACCTGTTCCATGGTCAGATTGCCAACCGTTTCAGCCGCCTTCCCCTTTTCGTCCTTTCCCGGACCGGCGAGCTTTTCGAGGTTAAGCTCTTTTTTTATCAATGCTGAAACGGGCGGTGAACCGACCTCTATGTCAAACTCTTTTGTGCTTTCATCAACCATAACCTTTATCGGGACCTTCATAGACTTGAAGGCTTCGGTCTTCTCGTTTATTTTTTCCACAACCGCCTTGACATTCACGCCCAATTGCGAAAGTGCTGGACCTAACGGTGGCGCGGCGGTCGCCTTGCCCCCTTCTATAATAGCCTCGACCGTTTTCATACGCATCATTTTAAAACTATGCGCGAAAAGTTTAAATATAAAATGGGATTCCAAGGGGTTGTCCAATAATTATTAAGCCAGGTCAATTATAATTATGCAACTACCAACAAAAAGACCTGGCTATTGGAGTGTATACCACTCCATAAGAAGATATGATTTTTTGAAGATTTTTAAAGCTATTCAGACCTTTGTAAACAAAGCGGGAGACCCCTGGGAAATATCAGAAAGGGGAAGGCCGCCCGAAATATTGCCAAAGGAATATGGAACTATGCGGAAACTGAACAATGCTCGGCGATTCGGCATATTATGGAAGGGAAAATTCTGATTTATGCG
>JAGGUE010000003.1 GCA_021158665.1 Candidatus Aenigmatarchaeota archaeon | reverse complement strand
TGGTTGGCGGGTTCTTGCATGGTTATAAAAGAGGGCTTAAAGATGTTATCGGAGAATATCCGAGAGAACACCCCGAAGTTATAGAAGGCCCTCCGGGACCGCCAGGCCCACAAGGCCCAAAAGGTGAAAAAGGTGAGAAGGGAGACAAAGGTGAACCGGGAAGTATAGAAGAACTAATTAAATATGGATACAGATTAATACCCGAAGGTTATATTGATGCAAACATGGCTAAAGCATATACTAAGACGGTAAAGGACTTTGTGGAAATGAAGTATGATTTAACTACTATAACTTTGGACGACTACAGAAAATTACAAGAGTCTGTAAACAGACTTTCGGACATAAATGACGACCAAAAGAAATATTTGTCAATGGTTTTGGAAATGTTATTTAAAAAAATGACTGAGACCGAGGACTTCAATGAGGTACAGTCTGAAAAAGGTGATGAAAATGGAAAATGAAAATTTTGCATATACTAAGGTAACCAAAGATGCAGAACAACAAAAAGGAGACCTTATTGAAAATGGATTGAACATAGAAACGGTGAGCAAAGCGGGAATGGATAACCTTGAAAACAGATATAAAGGTCACTTAGAGCAGTTCAAAGAAAAGTTAGGAGGAGGTGAAAATGGAAAGTCGGTGTTCACACCCAATGAGATATACCTTATTCTACGAGCAGATACAGATGCGCTCAGACACCAAGTAGATGCGACCATTAGTGAGGCGGCAGACAAGTTAAGAGCCGTGGGTAAGGTATACGATACAGTACTCGAAAGAGATATAGACTTATTTTATGCAACAAAAGGTATAACAAGTCATAAAGAATCAGAATAAAAAATTTAAATTTTATTTTGGCTATCGAAAAACGATAGCCAAGTTTTTTCTTTTTTCTTATCGATTCTAAACTAAAGAAATATTTTGCGCGTCATAAAACCATAAAAATGATAAATTCTAATGTATTAATATCTGGAATGCAATAATTTAATAAATGCCTTATCAAGAAATACGATTGTACGCGGACGATAAACTATGAGAAGTCACGGAGGTGATATTTGTGAGAGAAGAATATGCAATAATATTAGATTTTTTAGCGAGCGGATATTCTATATCGCGACATCGGGAGCCCGTGGCACAGGCCATAGGCGAGCGTTTCTTTTCCCTGCTTGAAGTGCTGCCAAAAGAGGGGGTGATTCTAAAGCAGGAAGAACGGGTTTACATAGGGCACGGAAAGAGAGACAAAATAAAGCTCATAAAGAGAAGGCTGAAATTGAGCGAACTGACAAATGTCGCGTCAACGAATCTGGATTATATCCTCGAAGATCTGATCAGGAAAAATGAGAAAAAAATCGTAGAATTCTTCAACGCATCGGCAATGTTAACACCGCGCATGCACCGGTTAGAGCTGCTGCCCGGCGTTGGGAAGAAATACGTCGAAACGATTATAAAAAACAGGCCGTACAGTTCATTTGACGACATTGCAAAGAAAACCGAGTTATCCGACATAATCAAAATGGTAAAAACAAGGATATTAAGCGAGCTCGGTGGCGATGAAAAATATTATATATTTACGATGCCAATGAAAAGGTCTTGACACGATGGACGCGGTCCCGACGTCGGCATTGGATATGGGCATATAAATCCGACTCCCACGTGTTCTTCAAACTTTCACCTCATTGCAATGAAATCTCGCGGCGCCATGGAAAAGCAAAACGAATAAACGGTAAATCATAAAAACTTTTCTAGAACCATTTTCTTTTTTTCTTCATTTCTTCTTTTTTTCGCCTTTTTTCAAGCATTTTAATCGTCTTTTCCACCTCTTTTAAAGATTTTTTGTCGTTTCCGATGCCGCACGAGTTGCCAACGCCAACGACGATTATGGCTCCTTTCCGCTTTGTTCTTTTAATTGAATTTTTTATCGCCTCGACAACCTTAGGAAGCGCGTTTTTTATTTCCATTTTCATGGGTATTATGGCTTCTTCCTGGCCAACCTTGACCACTATGCTGTCGAGCGGTATTTTCTTGGGCAGTAAAATATTTTCAATAATTTCTCTTTCTGCACCGCCGCCCATGGCAAAGCCCACTCCCTCCGCAACGCTTCCGGTCTTTTCTCCTTCCAGTTTTCCGGCGGCGTCAATTGTTATAACCTTTGCGACCCTGTTTCTTTTTATAATTTTTTCTATCGCTTCGTCAATCCTGCCAAGATGCGGCTCTGGTCCGCTTGCCTTTAAGATGAACAATTTTCTCCCGTAAGCCGTCGTCTCGTCGCAAACGACATCCTCCGCTATTTCTTTTCCCTTGCTCATCATGGACGCCGCAACCATCGGCCCTATCGAGTCGCCGACCGGCCATCCGTTGATAAATGCTTCCGTGCCTTTAAACTCGCTTTGCGCGATTTTTTCTATCATGGGCAGTTGCATTTGCAGAATCAACGCGATCTGGAGATTCTTGTATTTTTTTGCCATCTCAACGTAATGCCTCACTATCTTCGCTATCGTGTTGACGCCAATTGCGGCGCGGAGCCCGTAGTTTATTCTCTGCATATCGGTCTTTGACTTTTTTCCGGCTATTTCTTTGACAAACTCCGTGAAGCGGGATTCAACATTTCTCGTCAGCTGATCTATTTTTCTGACGATTCCGAACGGGTCAAGCGATGACGGTTCGATGGCAATAAAGTCCTGGAAGTCTTTTATTTTTGCGTCAATTTCTTTGGATTTGTTGCCAGTTTTTTTTCTGATGAGCATTCTTGCCTTTACAGAAAGTGCCTCCATTTTCAATGCCGATTGCTCGAGTTTCATTATCAATTGCGACAGCATCAATTTTGGATATAAAAAGATGAATACCATGAAAATCAAGAACCATAAAAACGTTCCAAGAGGTCCGCCATCCATGAACATGAAAATCACCGAAGGTGTTTGGCCGGTCGATTCACAATCGAAGGGGTGTATGAGTGTTGTGGTGTGTAATATCCTTTGTTTAATAACCTTTTTATAATAATAGATATAAAAAGTATTTATAGATAACATTATTATTAAAGATTTTTTTGATTATGTCACAATTTGAAGACGGTAGAACATGCGTTCTTCCCGTTTTCAAAAAAGAAGTTGGTGATGCATTTTGAAAAATAATAATATATGCGAAACGAAGTTTCGCCTGAATTTTTCTTTTTCCGATAGTCTTTTTCTTTTCTAAAAAGAAAAAGGTATGATGAGGTGTTTTGAAAACTGCAAAAATCACCTATGAAGTTAATGAGATTTTTGGTTTTCAAAACGGAAATCGGTGAGGTGTTTTGAAAATGGCGGATACAAAAATCGTGGCAGGGATTTTTATCGCGTTGCTCGTTGTTATAGCCGGATTCGTCAGCACACTTCTAAACGATATCGGCGGCGACGTGTTCAACACCGGCAATTTTTTAGACAAAATGCGCGGCAAAATCTCTCATATATTTTTCGCAAAACCTTCCGTGGGCGATGCAAAATTCTTCTTGCAGATAGACGACAAAAGATTGTCGATATCGCCGGTCGAGCCGGTGGACATTTATATAGAACCCTCCGAATCATTTTCCGTTGATACGGACGGATTGGTATTAAACGATATAGACGATGATGTCAAAATCGTTGGGTTTAAAGGCGACATAAAATTCGGCGAGAGGTTATCGTTAAAAGGCAGGTTCAACGAGATGCATTTGAAAGGCATGAACATAACGCAAAAACTCGGAAAAATGAGAATAGATAATCTAAGCGCAAATGACGTTGAAATCGAAAATGTTATTGTAAACGAGATAAAAACATCCAATGTTACCGGTTCATTGACTTTGCCGGACCTGAAAATCGATATAAATAGCAAGCCGATTACTATATCCGGGTTCTCCGGCAATGTAACCATATCAACAAATCTTGAATTTGAAGGATATTACGGAAAAATCAGGATAGGAGACGAGGTTATCGCTTCTTGACACTTTAGGTCAGCTGCCCCGGCCCAAAGAATATGGCTCTCCTTCGGGTGATTAGCGATGCCGTCAACCCTATTGCAGATAGTCAAAAAATCTATTTTTTCTTTTTATGCCTCATTTTCTTTCTTCTTTTCTTCATCTTATGATATTTGACGCGCTTTTTCTTTCTTTTTCGCCCGCACGGCATAACATCACCGATTATTGTATGCACATAAATTTATATAAAATTTGATAATCGTGCGCGGTCGCCAAGATTTATTTGTGCGCGAAAACAACGACAATTTCCTTTCCAGTTTCGTCAACCCTTCCGAACCCAAATCTCTCCATTTGTATTATGTCACCGACTTTCAGCTTTTCCATGCTTTTTTCTCCGTATCCCTTTATTGTCTTGTCGGGCATTATCACGGCAACGCTTGTTTTTTCGTCCGCTGGAACCCATTGAATCTTTGGAATGTTTTTCAGTTCATATCCGGTAAGTTCTGACACTTCCCCGAGTTTTATGTTGCACAAATCCTTTAGCCGCACCTCCTTTCCCTTGAATTTTTTGAAATCGTTTTTCTCGATGAAGAAATACTTCCCGAGTTTGAAGTTTCTGAACCCCCTTTCGATTGTCGGATGAAGTTTTATCTTTTTTTGCTTTATATCCAGATTTTTAATCTTAATTTTGAACGGCTCTGACACGAAAAAATACCGATTTGCTATGGGGTCAATGATTTTTTTATTGTATCCAGCGAGATTTTCCTGAGTTATTGTAATATCGTTTGGTTTCAATCCAATATCGATTATCAGTTTTCTTATCGCCTTTGCCTGAAAGCCCCTCCTTCTCAGCGCTCTCAGAGTTCCGAGTTTTGGGTCATCCCATCCGCTGAACTCTTTTTCTGCTATCCCGCGCCTTGATTTGCTCTTGCTCAGCACCGTGTCCATGAGAGAGAATCGCCCGAGCAACGCAACGACCGGATACTTCCAGCCAAAATAATCGTAAATATATCTTTGCTTGACCTCATTGGTCGAGTGCTCCTGCCCGCGCAGGATGTGCGTGACGCCAAGCGCGTGGTCGTCTATGGCAGAGGCGAAATTATACAGCGGCCACAGCTTCGCCTTTACAAGAGGGTGTCGCGGTTTGTCAACGATTCGCATCGCTGGAAAGTCGCGGACCGCGAGGTTTGGGTGTTTCACGTCCGTCTTTATTCTAAGGACCGCCCGACCTTCCTTAAATTCGTTAGACAGCATTTTTTTCCATCTTTGCACATGCTCTTTTGCGGGCAGGTCTCTGCACCGGCACGGTTTTCCGCGGTCTCTCATTTTTTTCCATCTTTCTCCGTCACACGTGCATACATAAGCATTTCCGGATTTGACGAGTTTTTCAGCATACCTGTAATAAATATCGAGCCGGGCAGAAGAAATAATCTCTTTGTTTATATTTATGTCAAGCCATTTCAAGTCCTCTCTTATCCAATCGTAAAATCTTTTTTCTGGCACTTTGACCTTCGGGTCTGTATCGTCAAAGCGGAGAATAAATTTTCCTTTATACCGCTTCGCGTACTCATCGCACAGGATGGCGGGTCTGGCATTGCCGAGCGTTAACGCGCCGTCTGGGTTTGGAGCAAATCTCACCACAAATTTCTTTCCAACACTTGGCAGGTCCTTTAGTTCGCATCGTTCTTTTTTCTCGGTTTTTTCATAACCGAATTTTTCAAGCATTTCTTTTTGCGTGTCCGGTGAAAGCCGGTTAATTTTTTTTATTTCCTTTTCAATCAATTGTTTTGTTCCGTGAACATCCTTTCTCAATTCCGGATATTCAGCCATGACCCTGCCGAGAACCGGACCGACCGCGGCCTTGCCGTCATGCTCAACCGCATTTATCAATATGTGTTTTGTTATGCCGTCTTTCAGATTTTTTATTTTTGGCATAATAATTTATTATGTTAACACGTATTTATTAGAAAAATTCATGCAAGACAGAATCGGTTATTCCGCTTATTTTCCAACAATTATTTTATTTTTTCCTTTAAAGCTCGTGCCTATTTTAGTTCTTTTTGGCACAAACCCTTTCTCAAGAAGCTTGATATCGCGAGCCGCCTTTTTCACGGCTTTTTGCTTTTCTTTGATTTTTTTGCTCTTGGACCTCTTCATAATTATAAATTCAACGGAAAGATATTAAAAGTTGCCGGCAAAGTAAAATAGCATGGAAAAAGAAATTCTTGAAAACTATATAAAAGCCGGGAAGATAGCCGCCCGAGTGAGGGAAGAGTCGAGAAGCCGCGCAAAGGTCGGCGCAAAACTTTTTGACCTCGCGGAGTGGATTGAAAACCGCATAAAAGAGCTTGGCGCCGACATAGGATTTCCGGTCAACATTTCTGTTAATAACATTGCCGCTCACTTTACCCCGTCAAAGGACGATGAGACAACCTTTAAACAGGGCGATGTTATCAAGATCGATATTGGCACGCACGTCAACGGATATATAGGCGACACGGCAACAACGGTCTCTCTCGGAGGAAATGAAGATTTGCTCAAGGCAAGCCGCGAAGCATTGAACGAGGCGATAAAGATTGCGAAACCGGGGACAAAGCTCGGAGAAATGGGGACGGTCATTGAGCAGACCATAAAAAAATACGGATTCAAGCCGATCTCCAATTTAACCGGTCATGGATTAGACAAGTATGATTTGCATGCGGAGCCGCAGATACCGAACATCACAAACGACATGGAGTATGAATTGAAAGAGGGCCAGGCCATTGCCATAGAGCCGTTTGCGACAACTGGTTCTGGCCGCGTAAATGAGAGCGGGGACGTCATGATTTTCATGCTCGTCGGGCCGCGGCCGGTCAGAAATTTTGACGCGCGCAGGATCATAAGCTTTGCGCAAAAGCGGAACGGCCTGCCGTTCGCAAAGCGGTGGGTGCTGTCCGGTTTGGGCATGTCCGACATAAGATTCAGGCTCGCCTTAAGGGAGCTGAGCACGAAAAATATTTTGCACGAGTATCACGTATTGAAGGATGTCGACGACTGCAAAATAAGCCAGTTTGAGCACACCGTAATCGTCGGGGACAAGCCGATCGTCACCACGAGATACGAAGAATAAAAAGCGCGGACATGAAAAAAGGCAAAATCATCTGCATGAAATCGTGTTGATTCGGTTTGTTTATCAACTGTGAGTTTCGATTTTTTCAAACTGCTTTTTTATAAATTCCAAATAACTTTCATCTCCATATTCTTTATGTCTCTTCACGGAATTTAGAATATAAGAGATGCATGCGGAGATTTCACCCTTTGTATATCCCAATTCTAAATCATTGAAAACCTCTGATTTTAGGTTATATAAAATAATTTTTTCAAATTCATTATCGCCATCGTAATCGCTCCAAATCTTATCTCTTAAATTTTTCAATGTTTTAATTACATCGGCATCTTTAATTGAAGGATTTTTTTTATAATACTTCATAATTCCGGATTCAATAGAGAATAAAATATTCATAAATTCCTTTCTGTTATTATCATTTATTATCGGTCTTTGTCCATCTTGCACTATTTCATTTAATTTTGAAGAGAGCAAACCATGAAGCATAAATTTAAAGACTTGTTCTTCTTTTTTTAGCTTTCTTCTATTTTTTTCTTTTTCATAGTCTTCATAATTATTTATCGCTTTGCACGCGTCTCTTATTTCCATTTTTTCATCTCTCGTTAGATTCAGTTTGAGGAGATTCTCTGCTAATTGAACCG
Source organism: Candidatus Aenigmatarchaeota archaeon (assembly GCA_021158665.1). Classification (GTDB taxonomy): domain Archaea; phylum Aenigmatarchaeota; class Aenigmatarchaeia; order GW2011-AR5; family JAHLMP01; genus JAGGUE01. The sequence goes on along the minus strand of JAGGUE010000003.1, from coordinate 2,615 downwards.
AATCTTTTCTTTGCTGAACGACCAGTTTCCATATAAAATCATCTATCTTGAACCAATTTTCATATTTTTGATAATTGCTCGAAAAATCAATGAGAATTTCTTTTATAAATTTGTAAACTCTGTCGGATTCTATTGAGAGCGCGTCAACCAGCCAATAATTGTAAATTTTGTTTTCAAAATCTCGTTTTACCGACATGATTATTTGGTCCACCGCTTTTTCGCCATAACCCAAAAGAACCCGTGAGACGTCGTCGCAAAATTCATCTTCACCGTCTTTATTCTTTCTCAAAAAGTTTATTAAATAGGGAATAAATTTTTCATTGTTTGACGCCGCTATTATGTGAATAGCCGTGTTTCTAATTATAGGCGACTTGTTTTCAAGTTCTTTTGAGAGCGGTTCTACGATTTCATCTCCGTATTTTAGAAAATCCGATAGCAAATTATTCTGAATTCGTATAAGTTCATTCCCCGATTTTTCTTTCTTAAGTAGTTGTTCAATATTTTCAAGTTTATCAATGAGTTCTTTACAATCCATAAGTAAATTATTAATTTGATATTTTTAAATAAATTTAATAACCTTCGTAATGATAATACAAAACCAAATCCCCGTTCTTATCTCTTAGAAACAGGGCATCGCCGTTCTCATTGTTCCATATCGGCGTTTTACTTTTCCAGTAAAGTTTTGATTCCCCGTCATCGCCGGAGCCCGTGCAAATCGTTACATTTTCGTTTTCGCCTAAAACAAATTCCGGAAACGCGTACGTGTGCAGAGCCTCGTCTCCGATTGACCAATTGGTTAAGTTGCATGAAAAATTGCACTCATTTTCAATGGTTACATATTCGTCATTTAGATTTTTTCTATCATCGCCTTTCGCGTTCCAGTGAAAATAAGAAACGACTATGCAGTCGGCACATGCGTCTGCAGAACGCTTCCATATGCCGATACCTTCATTTTTTGCCAAGCTTTCCGCCATTCTCAATTCTTTTTCGTATCTATCGTCAGGCTCTATTATGAAAACGTTTGCCAGCCCATCTCTGACAATTTTCACGTTTACATTTTCATTATTGACAAAAACGTATCTTAACAATCTTCCGTGCCCGTCTTTGTCTGTGATGTCCCTTTCCAGTTGAACCTCTTTTCCAAGAACCAGTTCTTTCAGTCTGTCGGTTGCTTCGCCGCAATGCCTTTGCCCGTCTTCTGGCGCGTTGATTCCGAGCAACCTGACCTTTTCGCCCGTTGTTAATTCTACCGTGTCCCCGTCCACTACTCTTGAGACCACGGCGCTTTCCAATTCTCTAACCGTCGCGGTCGTTGACTGAAAAAAATCCGCATCCCGACCTATTACGCGCGGTGCCGGCGAGTTTATGCATCCGCTGACGAGAATCGCATTGATTATCAATAAAGACAAAACAAATCTCATGCTGATTTATTGAGCTCAAAAACTTATAAACGGTGATTTGGCGCGCAAAATAAAAAATGCCGAAATTTGCTGAAGATCTATAACAAATTTAAATTATGCGCTCCACTAAACAATAATATCACAACATCAACGGTTTTGAAAATGACGACCTATGCGGAGGCCGGGGTTGACAGGGAAGCGAGGGCGGAGGCAAAGAAAAAATTGGGCGGACTCGAATCAACATACAGGTTCAGCAAGCACGGCAAAATAATCAAAACGCCTTTTAACGCGCTTTATCCCATCGATGAAAACAGGTATCAGGTCAAAACATGCGACGGCGTCGGGACAAAGGTTCTGCTTGCCCAACTTGCGGACAAGCACGACACAATAGGGATAGATGCCGTTGCCATGGTTGTGAACGACTGCATAAGATGCGGGGCGCGGCCAATCGCAATTACGGACGCGATTGACATTAAAAAATCGGAGCCTGGGCTGTTGATGGAAATACAGAAAGGCCTGAACAAGGGAGCGACGGAATCGGAGTGCCCTTTGACGGCCGGGGAAACGGCAGACGTGCCGGAGCTGATGAAAGCAGTGTATCATATAAACTGCGACTGCGTTGGCGAAGTTGAGAAAGACAAAATCATAACAGGAGAAGGTATCGAAGCCGGGGATGTAATCGTAGGGTTAAGAAGCTCCGGGATTCATTCAAATGGCGTCAGCCTTGTAAGAAGAGTTTTATTTAAAGCGTGGGGAGGCGAGTTCGAAGCTTTTGAAAAAATAGACGGCCTGGAAAAAGAACTGATTTTTGAGGTTCTTGAACCAACGAGAATATATGTAAAGCCGTTTCTGAAAGTTTTCAGAGAATACGGCATAAAGGCGGCTGTGCACATAACAGGCGATGCGTACCTGAAGTTTGGAAAACTGATTGGAGCAAAAAACATCGGGTTCGAATTCGATAACTTCAAGCCGCAGCCGATCTTTGACATCGTGCAAAAAACAGGCAATGTTGAAGCGAGCGAGATGTTCAAAACATTTAACATGGGATGGGGATTTGCTTTGGTCGTCGATGACGGCGATGCCGACGACATTTTGGATTTATTTGAAAAAAATAAAATAGAATCCGAAGCAATCGGCAAAGTTGTTGAAAAAAGATGCATTACAATTAGATACAAAGGAGAGAGCATTGGGATTATGAATTAACGGCGGAGTTTC
>JAGGUE010000030.1 GCA_021158665.1 Candidatus Aenigmatarchaeota archaeon | reverse complement strand
TTCCTTCCAGGATGTTGTATTATATTCAACCTCAAAGATGACATTTCCTATTTTTGCATTTGATGGTATATTCAGATCTGGAAATGTTATTTCTATTGAATTTTTTGGGTCAATAGTATTTGTGACGCTTGCATAAGTATTGTCGGACGTTTGTATCTGCGTTTCAAATATTGCTTGTGTATTTTCACCGTTCAAACTTCTCGACCAATTTGCACCCGACTCATTTGTGAAAGTCCGTATTTGTGATTCCCAGTTTTTCGGTTCTCCGCTTGTTGTCAGATCGTTCAACAAAGAATTCATATATCCCCGTTTTTCTACTATCAATGCGTCTGTTTTCATTGTTGTAAAATAATTTGTAGTGAATACTATGAGAAATGCGAACAGAGTTAGAAATATTCCTATGGCAATGGCGAAATCGACCTGTGAAACCGCTTTTGAGGATAATACGCTCATAATTAATTTTTTATAGTTTATTTCTTTATTAAAATAATAAAGGTGCGATAAAATGCAAAAGGCGAGAATAAAACTTATCGGAAGGGATTCGAAAGAACTCGATGATATTTGTAAGGAAATCAAGCTGTCATGTGAAAAACTTGGTGTCGTGGTCTCGGGTCCAATACCATTACCGACCAAAAGATTGAGAGTGCCTGTTATGAAAACGCCGTGCGGAGATGGCATGCATAGGGCCGGAGGAGGCAAAAACAGGGAAACATGGGAAATGAGAATTTATAAAAGAATTTTAGATGTTGGCGCAAATCCAAGGGTTTTGAGACAGATTACTAGAATACCGATACCAAACACGGTTAAAATTGAAATTGAACTAACGGACTAATTGATGTTTGTATCCCATTGCACATGAAGGTGGCGTGCTTTCTGTATCAAGCAAGTTTGACATTCTTTGCGGCCCAAAAATCATCGCCTTTGATTTATTTGCATTAAAAATCGTGCTTTTTTACATGAATTTTACCGCCATTATGCATCGGTACACTATACAAAACTTATAAGATGCGCCATTTATCGCTACCATACTCAAATAGAGCCCTATACGTTCATGAAATCACGATCACCACACTACCTCGCTATTGGGCTATTTGCTGGCTTTCCGACCATCTATGCACAACCATTTTCTATCTGTAGACCACGGGGCTTCGCTCCAATGCCAAGTACGGGACAACAAAGTGGATTTTTTACTTTAAAAACATTATTCTTCAATCTATTTTTATGGGTGTTTAGAAATGAAGTACTATGACCTGCATATTGAGATTGAGAACGATGCCGAAAAAGTAATAGAATATGCAAAAATGCTCGGATTTAGCGGTATTGCGGTAACCGCGAATCCTCCAGCACATCGCGATGAAATAGAAATAGTGCCGTGTATTCTAATAAAAGCCGAGAATAAAGAAGATATGAAAAATGAGATTGAAAAATACAGAAATAAAACCGAACTTGTAATGGTTTATGGCGGAAATTATGAAATTAATAGAGCCGCGTGCGAAGACGGGAGGGTCGACGTGTTATGCAGCCCAGAAAGAGGAAGAAAAGACTCCGGACTCGACCATATATGCGTGAGGTCCGCCTCCGAAAACAATGTGGCAATAGAAATAAATTTCAATGAAGTTCTAAATTCAAAAAACAGGTCGCAATCATTGTCGTTTTTAAGGCGCAACATTTATTTATGCAACAAATATAATGCGAAAATAATTACAACCAGCGGAGCTAAATCGATTTGGGAAATGAGGTCTCCGAGAGAGTTGGCATCGTTGACCAATCTATTGGGATTGGACATCAAAAGCGCGATTGACTCCGTTTCATCCGTGCCAGAAGGAATTATTAACACGAATAGAGAAAAAATATATGGAAAGAGGATTGGAAATACTAAGATAGTCGGTGATGTGGTATGAAAATTTTGAAAATAGAAACGCCGAATTTTAGATGCGCTGTCGGTTTTTGTAAATCAAAAACCACTAATTTTTACCGGAGTAACGAAAGGTTGTATTACGACAGAGTTAAAACGACGCCGATAAATATGGCAATAAAAGATTATTAAATGTGTTTTAATCTCAAAAAAAGGGTGCATAATAATGGACAAACCAAAGCTTTTGCCACCAACTCTGAGAACAAATGAACGTTATATAATTTTCAATGTATTATCAGAAAGCCCGATCGCATACAAAGACCTTGTAAAATCCATATGGTTTTCATGTCTTTCATTTCTCGGAGAACTGAAAATGAGTGAGTGCGAATTATGGGTTATTAGAAATTTATATAATCAAAAAACACAACGGGGCGTTATTAGATGCAGGCACGATATGACCGAGCACGTAAGAACATCGCTGGCACTAATAAAACAGGTTGGCAATATAAACGTTATAATAAAAGTAATTGGCGTTACCGGGACGATAAAGTCGGCAAAAAGAAAGTATTTGGATTTCACGGATTTAAAGGATTTTGAAGTCGATTAATATGGAATACAAAAATCTTTTGGAAAGGGCGCAAAAAAGTGTTTCAAAAAATAGCGGAGAAGAGAGGTTCAAAATGCCGGAGGCTATTGTAGTATCTGCCGGGAAGACGACCACCATTAAGAATTTCAGTTATATCGCAAATGTTCTAAGAAGAAAGCCAGAACATATAGCAAAATTCTTCTTTAAAGAGCTTGCAATCCCCGGTCGCATAGAAGAAAACAAGTTAATACTGGGGCAGAATTTCGATCAAAAAACAATTGAAAGAATTATAAAAAATTATTGCAACGAGTTCGTTTTCTGCAAAGAGTGCGGAAAAGCCGATTCAAAACTCGTCAAAAGGGGAAAGCTCACTTTCCTGAAATGCGAGGCATGCGGAGCAGAAAGAATCGTAAAGAAAATATAGTCGTGATAACATGGCAAAGGGTCAGTGGTTTATAATATCTGCCGTAATCGCATCGGCGGCATTTTTATCAATCTCTACTCTTTTCAAAAGTTATTTGATAGACAGCACCGAGGTCATGAAATATAATGAGGATTTCCTGTTCAACAACATTAAGCGAGAGTTGAACAAGACCATGGATTACTCGAAGAGTCTGGAAGAATTGGAAAATAACATAAAAGAGTTTATAGCATTTGTCGAACAAGAGATGTCGAAAAGGGGCTATTATCTGGAAATAAGAAACGAAACACCGATTAGTTTTTCTGGAACCACCTTCTTTTTTTCATTAGCTTCAGAGAGAATGAACATAACTGGGGTCACAGAAATGCCCTGACATTTCTAATAGCTTCGATATCCTCTTTATCGAAATCGAATCTGCTCCCGTTTTTTATCAGAACTTTAATAAGCGGTATATAACTCATAGCCGCTTTATTTGACGTGTGGGTCATTTTTCCTATCTTTTTGCAGACACCCGACAAACCCTTTGGTTTTTGTCTTTTTAATTGCATAAAAAATTTCGGAGGCTGATAAAACACAAATTTTCTATAAGAATTCTCACTTGATACGTTAACCGATGTTAACATATCAAAAAAATATTTATACATTCCCCATGACTGTCTTTTTATAATAAGTGATTGGAAAAAATCGGCATACGACAAAAATCTGTAAGCGGATGCGATGTCTTCGGGTTTCGTGTATTCTTTCGTTATATTTTCTTCCAGCCACCAAAATACCTCTTCTGGTGTTTTGTCCGACTGGCTCAATGCAATTCTTGAGTTCTCGAGCTCATGCGCCTTGAAAATAATTTTTAGCGTCTCAAAAATTGATTGCTCCATTCCTCTTTCGCTGAATACAGATTTGTCCGTAATTTCAGACATAGTTTCCATGTCTATAAGCGCTGCTCTCACATCGCCGTTCTCGGCTTTTGCCATCTGTGCCAAAGCCTTCTCATCATATTTTATTTTTTCTTTTTTCGCTATTTTTTCAAGAAACGTTTTCAATGAATCTGAGCGTATTTTATCGAATTTTATTAATTTGCAATAACTTCTAATATCTTTCATATTTTCTGTAAATGGGTTTTCTGCAATTAAAACAACTGGGTAAATTGACTGGCTTATCAGTTCCTTTAGTCCCCTTTTCATTCCCCGATCACTAAGATAATCAACATCGTCAATTAGTATTATCTTTTTTCTCTTTCCTAGGCTCAGTTGCCTTGCTGATGCCAAAACCGTTTTTTTGATATTTTCATAATCGCAAAAATCGGACGATGTTATTCTTATTAATTCTCCGTCAAGCTCGTCTGCAGCAAGTTCGATGCAAAGGGTCTTTCCACATCCGGGAGGACCATATATGAACAGCGCTTTGCCTTTTTTGTATTTTTTTATAAAATTCAGAACTTCAATCGCTTGTTTTTTATTTCCAATCGTTTCATCAAGTTTTTTTGGCCTGTATTTTGTTAACAGATTCATCATAATCACAAAATTTTTCACGACGCTGGGAGCAGGATTTGAACCTGCGCGAGCAAAAGCTCAGTAGGTCTCGAGCTTCGGTCTTATTTTGTCTACCGCCTTAAACCTGACTTGGCTATCCCAGCTTTTTTTGCCACGGTTAAAAATCCCGTGTGCAAAACCCCGCTCGGAACAGGGTGAGTAAAATCATCGGTAACTTTCCATTCCCTGACAATGTTTTCTATTGTCACGGGACCGACAAATCCCAACTTTTCAATCACTTTTCTAACTCTTTTCACCTGTTCAATGTGAGGAGAATAAACTGCAACATAACCGTTATCGTTTAGTAATTTAAAAATTTTTGGCACGAGATTTTCGGCATTTTTCAAATCCAAAGTGGCGAGGTCAAACCTTCCCCTTGGCTTGGCGCGGAGAACATCCTTATTAATGACTTTCAGATTATCGATATTAAAATCCTTTATAATTTTAACTACATTTTTTGCAAATATCTCATTCCTTTCGTAGCTCACAACCTTCCCGGGTTTTACGATATTTGCCAAAAACATCGCGAGCCAGCCAGAGCCCGTTCCGGCATCAATGACATTCCAGCCGGGTGAAACTCCGGTATAGGCAACTATCATGGCAGCATCTTTCGGAAGTATGACCTGCGGCATTCGCCTCGCTTTTTTCAACACGTCGAGCATGTTCGTTTTGAGCATAAAATCATTTCACGTAAAATCTTTATAAAATTCCTCTCAACAAGAGAATGATGAAAATAAATGCAACCGCTATCGTAATCCACATAACTAATTTTAACATCTGCGGGTCATTTGCCCAGCCAAACGGGACTGGACCTATGAACCCGCCCACGGCAAACTTTACCCTGCCTCCGCTAAATGCGGACGCGAATATTATCAGAAAACCTATAATAATGAGGGCGATGCCTATAAATACGGGGTTTATGTTCATAATTTTATTAGGTCAACGATAAGAATAAAAACATTACCGGCAATTTATTTGAGTAGTGACCAAATGTATGGGAACCATAATCTGCTCCTGCGGATGGAAAAAACGAGTAAAAAATTGTAGAGAAGCCGACGAAATAATAAAATCGATGTTCTTCCAATGCCCGAAATGCCTCAATTACGGGCTATGGAAATATGTCATATAATCATTGTCTCAAAAAAGTACTTTGAAAAATATTAAAGAATTAAAAACCAAATTAAATTTGGTGAATGAAAATGGAAGAAAAAATTAAGATTTATCCAAAAACTTTGGATGTGGATGGATGCCATGGATTTGGAATTGTCAGTACAGATAAAATACCATACAAAGACGGAATGATGAAAAATGACAGAAATAATTTACTATCAAGACCAGTACAATAAAGAAATCGAAGCAACTATTGTAAAAATTGATGGTAACAAAGTACTTTTGGATAAAACGATTTTTATTCCGCAAACTAATACAGAACCGGATGATTTTGGGAAGATCAATAATATGAAAATTGCCGGTTCTAAAAAAGATGGAGACCGTATTTGGCACATTTTTCAAAACAAATTCCTTTTCGAGTCGGCGATAGAGTAAAACTTGAGTTGGATTGGAAACATAGATATAATGCCATGAGATTACATTCTGCTTTGCATTTGCTCGCCGGTGTTTTTGATTCAAAATTCAAGGAAAGGGCAGTTGCGGGTGTTGTAAAGTCAAATTCCGCTTATCTCGTTTTTAAACATGAATTGCTGGACAATATAATTAATAGGGCAATCGAGCAAGCAAATGAAGATATTAAAAACGGGCTTGAAATTCAAACATATTGGGATAAAAATAGAAAAGGTTTCAGATGGTGCAAAATCAATGGGTATCCACCAATTCCTTGCGGTGGTTTACATGTTAAAAATGCGGGTGAAATTGGAAAAATCGATTTAGCGGGTAAAGAATTAGAACAAGGAAAACAGAAAATAACAATTTCTCTAATTGTAACAAGGCAATAATTAAAATTTTTAATTTACTATCTTTTTATGCCAGAACCGATAAAAAACGCGACGCCTCCGTTCAGATCTGAAATTCTGAATTATTATTCGAGAGACGATATTCTAAATGAAATGATGAAATTCTCGGTAAAAAGAGAGTTCGTCGGCGCCCTTAAAAACGGTTCTTATTTCAAACGGCCGAGCATTGTCCAGTATCCTTCTGACATAATCAACATGGTTAAAAATAATGTAACATCGTTTCATTGCTCTGTGGAAAGATGGAGCAATCCGATGCAACTCTCGACGCAGACAAAAAATTATGACAACATCAGAAGCGGGTTTGACCTGCTGATCGATATAGACTCCAATCTCGGTATCGGGTCTGCACAACTTTGTGCCGAGCTCGTGTGCAAGCTTTTTCATGACTACGGCATAAGAAATTACGGGGTTAAATTTTCAGGTTCGCGCGGTTTTCACATCCTGATTCCATACGAAGCGTTTCCAGAAGAAATAAACTACAAAAAAACGAGAGAGCAGTATCCAAGAATACCGAGAATTATAGCAGAGTTCATAAGAGATAAAATACGTGACAAACTGATGGAGGCTCTCGTAAAAGAACATACGGCAAAAAAACTCTTTGAACTAATGCCCGCCGATGACGTAAATCCATTCCACTGGGTTGATATAGAGAAGGGTTGGGGCGAACGCCATCTGTTCAGGGCTCCATATTCTCTTAATGAAAAATCATGGCTCGCATCTGTTCCATTAAAAAACCCGGGCGACTTTGAAATAGAAAAAGTGAGGATGAAAAACGTGAAAGTTAAGCATGAATTTATGAAACCTTGCGATGAAAACGAGATATCGGACCTGTTGGTGGACGCGCTCGACTGGAATGCAAAAAAAGAGATGAAAAAACCAGAAAAGAAAAAAATCGTGTATATTGAATCGTCCAAAAAAATCTCTGAACAATTCTTCCCGCCGTGCATAAAGAATATCCTTAAAGGGCTCGGGGATGGCAAAAAAAGAAGTACGTTTACGCTCATAAACTTTCTCAGAATGATGAACTGGTCATGGGAAGAAATAGAAAATAAAATAACCGAGTGGAACCGGAAAAACTCTCCCCCGCTCCCGACATCGTTCATCACCGGGCAGTTGAACTGGAATAATCAGCAAAACAAGATATTTCCGGCGAGTTGTGGCAATGATTTATTTTATAAAAGCATTCGGATATGCAACCCCGACGATATCTGCAAAAAAATAAAAAACCCGATAGCATATCCATTTAAAAAAATGGGTATAAGCAAATCTTATGAGAAAAAGGCTATAAGATGCCGCATCTGCGGAAGAATATTTAAAAATGAAAAAAGTTTGAAAATGCATCAGGCGAGGATGCACGGCGACAGGGTGATGTAGATGATATTGACATTTGAAAAAATTCGCGAGTTATACTGGAATGAAAAAGACAGCCAAAAACTTCAGGAATTGCCCAAAAACTTTTTTGAGGATGTCGCCGATTATTTAAAGAAAAGGGAAGACGAAAATATAAGAAACGTTGTAATGGATTTAATAAACAGAAGGAACCGAAAGGTATTGAACATGGCTTTGTCGCACATAAAAACCAAGACTTATCCGTCCGGGCTAACAGAAAAAGAGAAAATATTGTTTGAGGATGTTTTGAACAGTTTAAAAAATTTCAGAACAGGTATTTTTACTAATATCGATTTGAAAGAAGAAGCAAAAAAAACCATTGAAACAAAAAATGAAAAAGACGGCTTTGTTGTAATAAAAGAGAGTTTGCCGTGTTTTATAGGGCCGGACATGAAGACGTATAGATTGAAGAAAGGAGATAAAGTTTATCTGCCAAAAGATTTAAGAGAATTGCTTATAAAGAATGATGCATGCTCACCTATTTGTGATTAAAGAACGATTGAATATGAAAACTTCAAAACGGTAGTTGGTGATGTGTTTTGAAAACTACGGAAATCGTCAATGAAGTTTGTCGGATTTCCTATTTTCAAAACGGTAGTTGGTGATGTGTTTTGAAAATACCTAAAAAGCAAAGGAGATATTGTAGGTTTTGCAGGAAGTATACTATGCAGAAGGTTGAACTGGCGAAAAGAAGGCCCAGGAAAAAAAATTCAAAGAGCCAGAGAAGCTTTAAAAGAAAATTAAAGGGTTACGGCTCTTTCCCAAAGCCCAATCCAAAAGGCAGAGAAAAACCGACAAGAAAGCTCGACTTAAGGTATAAGTGCACCGAATGCGGGAAAATGCAAATCATCGGCGATGGTTTTAGGGTCAAGAAAGCGGAGATAAAATGAATACAGACGATTTTTCTATATTTAAATCCCAATAATAAAAAATAATCATGTTCTGGTTAAATCTTTTCAATTCGCTTGGCTTTATCGGATTTTATACTATATGGGCTGCTCTGGTTGGATGCATATCCATATTTGGAATCGCCAATAAATTTTTCAAAAAATCTATTGTCACCGACTTTATAATATCGTGGTTCTTTGGCATTTTCCTGATATCAAATTCTCCCGTCGGCTCTTTAATGGCGGCGGTTTTCATCCGCATTCTCGCGACGGGCCTTTTGAAATCGTTCAAGATGAGAGGCGACGCATTCACGCTGTCCAGAGAAGGAATTTCATTGGTTGCGGCACCCATCATAGCAATCATTTTTCTATATCTCCTTGCGGCGGTGTTTGCACCGCCTCGCGAAGTCTCTTGGTATTACATGAACGATGTCCCGATAACAAAGCTTGAAAAACTGCCGACAACAAACATAAATGATATCGTGTGGGATGATATAAAAGACATGAGAATTGTTGCACAGGAATATGCATTGCAAATACCGAAGACTCTGATAACGGAAACCGGATGGCGGTTGTCAGATGACTGGGACGGCATTTATCCAGTTAACAAAACGCTTTACTGGGTTATGGCATACGAACCCGACAAGCTTATGAACTTTAAGGAACCTTCGCCAGCATATATTATGGTAAATGCGCAAAACCCGTCTGACAGAAAAAAGATAAGTGAAAGCATCTCCTATTCGGAAGAAAGAAACGGTTTGATAGAAATTTTGTACCAGATTATAAACGGGAAAATAAGGGATATAAATCTCATTCTGTGGTTGAAATACCCTTATCTTGATTTTGGGGATTCGATTTTTACTCATAACGATAAAGGAGAACCCGTGTGGATCGCTCCAGCAAAGATGAGATTTCCAACCATTTTTATCGTAAAATTCTACACAGATCAGGTTGGGATTGCCGAAATAGATAATGAGGGCAAAGCTAAATTTTATTCAAGAGATGAAATTAAAAACGGGGATGTACCCGACTGGTTGCTGGAGCAGATACTGATAGACGAACAATACACGGAAACGAGAATCTATAAATGGGCAAAATTCAACTCATGGAAGGGTTTTATAGATTATAATTTCCAGCACGAAAATGTTTTTGAACCGGTCGGAGACCTGTACTTTCAGTATGAAAAACGGACGAATCGCAGATACGCGTTGATGCAGCTAGAGCCGGAAGGATGGAAAAGAAAATCAATAACGCATTTTATCGAAATTGACGCGTCGGGTCAAAACTATGGTAATATTGCGATATATGATTGCAGGTCGCTTGGCCTGATAGGACCGGAAAGGGCATTGGACGATGTAAGGGGCCAGATATCGTTGTACAGGGATTGGTATCCTTTGCAACCTCTTTTCAAAAAAATAAAGGACGGTTATTTTTATGTCATACCAATTTATTCCGGTGTGCGCGAGGCCATGGTATTGAGGTCGATTGCTGTGGTTGATGCGAAAAGCGAGCAGGTCAGGCTGTTTGGCTGGAAAGAGGTTCCGGTTTCTGAAACCGCGAATGCAACGGGTTCTCAAAAAATCGCTGACATCGAGAATTGCAAAATTGTATCAACGCAAACAATAAACGGAAAGTTGAGAATAACAGTGGAATGCGGGTAATTAGTATTTAATATTTTAAAATCTAAACTTTAGGTAACTTATTTTTGGTGATACGGGTTGTCATACACTCTGATTATAACGGAAAAGCCAAGCGCGGCAAAAACTATTGCAAAGGCGCTCGCAAACGGTGAAGTAAAAGAATTCGAGAAAAACGGAGCGAGATGGTATGAAATAAAAAGAGGTAAAAAAAATATCAAGGTCGCGCCGGCTGCCGGTCATTTGTTCATGTTAAAACAAAGGGCAAAGGGATGGGACTACCCGAGGTTTGATGTCGAATGGGTGCCGAGCTATACATTCAGGGCGTCCAAATTCTCTGAAAAATTCTTCAGGAACATGGAAGAACTTGCAAAAGGCGCAAAAGACTTTATCGTTGCCACGGATTACGATGATGAGGGAGAAGTGATCGGCGCCAACATCTTAAGATTTATATGCAATCGCGAAGACGCACCGAGGATGAAATTCAGCACCATGACAAAGGACGAACTTGTCCATAGTTATGAACACATGGACAAGCACCTGAACAAGAATCTCGTGGAAGCTGGTTTCACGAGGCATATAATGGACTGGTATTTTGGAATAAATCTCACTCGAGCACTAACAAATGCAATAAAGCTTTCCGGAAAAAGATTCAGAATATTATCAACGGGTAGGGTTCAGGGACCAGTACTACATTTCTTGGCAAAACATGAAAAGAAAATCAAGGCATTCAAGCCAAAGCCGTTCTGGCAGATAGAGCTCGATGTAAAAATAGGCAAGCAAATATTGAAAGCCTCGCACGAAAAAGACAAGATATGGGACAAGAAACGAGCAGACGATATTCTTAAAAAAGTAGAGGGGAAAAAAGCAGAGGTCAAAGACATAAAGAAAAAGGTATTGATGCAAAAACCTCCAAAACCTTATAATACGACATCGTTTCTCGCCGACATTTACCGCTATTTCGGTTATTCTCCGCAGCAGGGCATGCAGATTGCCGAATCACTTTATCAGGGCGGGTATATGAGTTATCCGAGAACTTCAAGTGAAAAGCTGCCAAAAGATATCGATTATAAAAAGATTCTGAGAAGCATTGCAAAAATATCGAGGTATCAGAAGTTGGCAGATTTTCTTTTGACAAAAAAAGAACTTGCTCCAAATCAGGGCTCAAAAACAGATGCCGCTCACCCAGCCATATACCCGACCGCGCAGGTTCCGAAAAAACTCGGGGCAAAGCAGCAAAAGGTTTATGACCTACTCGTTCACAGGTTCATGGCCGTGTTTGGAGACCCGGCAAAGCGGGAGTCGCAAAGAATCCGCCTTGACGTGAATGGCGAGAATTTCTATTTATCCGGCAGGAAAACATTAGAAGCCGGGTGGACAGCACTTTATGGAAAATACGCGGCAAGAGATGAAGTGACCCTGCCGGATATGAAAGTCGGGGATAAAATTGACGTCAAAAAGGTGGAACAGATTGCGAAGCAAACCCAGCCTCCGCCAAGATATTCGCAGGGCTCTGTGCTAAAAGAGATGGAATCTAAAAATCTGGGGACAAAATCCACGAGAGCAGAAATCCTGCAAATACTTTATAAGAGGGGATACCTGATAGGCAAGTCCATCGAAGTCACCGAACTCGGCCAGAACTTGTCGGACATACTTGAAAAAAATGTTCCCGAAATTATTTCTGAAAAACTGACGGCGCATCTCGAAAAGGAGTGCAACGCCATCGAAGCCGGGAAGAAAAAGCGCGAAGAGGTTTTGAAAGAAGCTAAGAAGACCGTTATTAAAATATCAAAAAAGATAAAAAGCAAGGAAAAGAAAATAGGGGACGAGCTGACAAAGTCCGTTATCGCTTCGCAGGACAAACAATCGGTTCTGGGACCGTGTCCCAAATGCGGCGGCACATTAAAGGTATTCAAGATGTGGAAAACCGGGAGCCGATTCGCGGGATGTTCCAATTATAAGAAGGGCTGCAAAACGGGCTACCCTCTCCCGCGCGATGGCGTTATCATGCCGACGGGCAAGATTTGCCCAGAGTGCAAGACGCCAATAATCCAGGTTTACAGGCAGGGCGCGAAACCCTTTAGAATGTGTCTCAGTTTGGATTGCCCAACAAAGAAAGGATGGTTAGACAAAAGCAAATTGAAGAAAAATCAAAAGAAAGAAAAATCGGATACTAAAAAGAGTTCCAAAAGTGAGACAAGTTCTGAAGAAAAGAAGAAAAAGTAGAGAATTATTTAATAATTTTGTCATATACATCTTTTATGCCGTACTTTTCAAAGGTCTATGACTCGTGGGAGCCGTTGCAAAGAGAAAAATATGAAAAAATTCTCGAGGCGATTAGAATGGAAAACATAGAGTTAACATACCCAGTTCTCGATATAGGCTGCGGACCGTTCTATTTTGAATCATTTCTTGAAGAAAGGGGAATCGATACAAAAGAGTTTGTTTGTTTGGATATTGAAAAAACAAAAAGCAGAAAAGGCTTTGTTTTAGGAAGTGGAAATTATCTCCCATTCAAGCCGGAAACATTCTCGCGCATTTTCTGCCTCGACGCCATTCATCTAATTGAAAACGCAGAAGAAATGTACGATGTTACAAAAAAGGGCGGTTACATAGTCGTGTCCATGTTTTTCAATATGGAAAACTTGAAAGAAACGCAAAACTTATTATTGAAAAAATTAAACAAATTTAAAATACTGAAACAAGACATAATAGAAGGTGCGGAAAACGAAATTATAATAATCGGAAAACGATAATATGAGTGGTCAATCTCCAAAAAAGCCAGAATATTAAATGGCATTGACTATAATCGGAGGCGATGACATGACCGAGAAAACATTTGACATCGAAAAAGAGAATTTTTCAAAATGGTATAACACTATCCTAAAGAGCGCGAATCTCATTGACATTAGATACAATGTAAAGGGATTTGTCGTCTACATGCCGTGGGCAATGAAAATAATCAAAAGATTATACGAGATGTGGGAAAGAGAACTTGAAAAAACGGGACACGGCCCATGCCTGTTTCCGGTAGTTATACCGCCAGAAAACTTTGAAAAAGAGAAAGAGCATATCGAAGGCTTCGAGCCAGAGGTTTTCTGGATTACAAAAGCCGGAAAAGAAAAGGAAAATCTTGCATTAAGGCCGACGAGCGAGACCGCATTTTACCAGATGTATTCCATTTGGATAAGAAGCTATAATGACCTTCCATTCAAGTTTTACCAAAGCTGTGCTGTTTACAGACATGAGACCAAAGCCACAAAGCCTTTGATGCGCGGTCGCGAATTCCTGTGGATAGAGGCGCACAATGCCTTTGAAACAGAAGGCGAAGCCTTGGCCCAAGTAAAGGAAGATATGAAAATCACGAAAAATGTTTATGACAAATTGGGAATACCATTCATATTTTTTCAGCGTCCAGAATTTGACAAGTTTGCCGGAGCCGTCAGCACTTATGCCGCAGATACACTGATGCCCGATGGAAAAATCCTGCAGCTGCCCTCAACGCATTATCTCGGGCAGAACTTCTCAAAGCCGTTTAATATAAAATTTCTTGACAAAAACGGAAAGGAAAAATATCCTTACCAGACATGCTATGGTCCGCCTATCTCGAGAACTCTCGCGGCCCTTATATCGATTCACGGAGACAAGAAGGGACTGATATTGCCTTTTGACATAGCGCCCGTTCAGATCGTGATAGTTCCCATAATTTTTGAAAAAACGCGAAAAAAGGTTCTGGAATGTGCGAAAAAACTGAAAAACGAATTAAGTGGTTTTCGGGTTGAAATCGACGCGAGCGAAAAACGGCCTGGAGAAAAATTCTATTACTGGGAAATGAAAGGCGTGCCCATCAGGATTGAAATAGGACCAAAAGACATCGAAAAAAAACAAGTAATTTTAGTCAATCGCGTGGCGGGAAAGAAAACGGTGAAAGAGAAAGACCTGTTAAAGGAAATAAAAAAACAGGAAAAGATTATTTTAGAAACTATGAAAGACAGAGCAAACAAATCTTTCAATTCTATGATAACGGAAGCTGACGATATAGGTGATGTTGAGAAAATCATGAACAAAAACGGCGGTTTTGTTAAAATCAATTTCTGCTCAATCGGAAATGACGGAAGAAAGTGCGCAGAAATTCTGAAAGAAAAGACCGGAGCGGAAGTAAGAGGAATTGAATTAAATAAAAAAGAAAAACCAAAGGGGAAATGCATCGTTTGTGGAAAGCCCGCAAAATGCGTTGTTTACGCTGGAAGGGCATATTAGCTTTTATAAAATCATCGGAGTTTAAGAAATTATATTTATTCTTTTATGGGTATATATACTTTTGCATGTTAGTAGAAAAAATAGATGAGTTTTACAGGGAAAGGGAACCCGACAAAAAAAGGGATTATTTTTACGTATCAGAGGTCGGCGACTGCCCGAGAAAAATATTTTTCAAAATCAAGAACGCGCCAAAAGAGCCGATGGAACCGCGGGTTAATAGAATATTCCACAACGGAGATCATGTTCATATAAGGCTCATGTCTGTTCTGTATTCACTGGGGCTCGTCACCGCATCGGAAATTGAAATTCCACCGGACAAACTTTTTCACGGCAGGGCAGATGCCATTGTTCACATCAACAAAGAAAATTATGTGCTTGAAATAAAAAGCATGAATCCGTTTATTTTTGAAAAAAGAGCCATGAGCAAGCCGGACATAAATCATATAATGCAATTACAACTTTACATGCATTATTTCAACATCTCAAAGGGCATAATTCTCGTTGAATCGAAAGGCAATCAGGAGCTGAAAGAATTTATAATACAAAAAGATGAAAAGATGATTGACGATATTCTGTCGAAATTCACAGAACTGAAAGAAAAGATAGACAATAATGAATTGCCGCCGGTGCCGGACAAAACCGGCTGGGACTTTGACAAGTGCCTGTATTGCGTTTACAGGAAAACCTGCAGAAAAGCGAGATGAACATTTTGAACGATTTTTTAGCAATAAACTGCAACCAATTGAAATGGCGGTCTTCTCGGTCTTTTGGTAATTATAAAAATCTATCTCTCATTGAAATAGTTATAGACGAGGTTGGGCATTTTACAAGCATGCGAACCCAAATTTTTGATCATTTTTTCAAATAGAAAATGATATGGTGATAGTTATGTACCGCTCGCCAGTTATAGTTGTGCTTGCTCACGTGGACCATGGCAAGACAACATTATTGGATAAAATAAGAAATACGAAAATTGCCATGACGGAGAGGGGGAGAATAACGCAGTCCATAGGCTCGACATTTTTGCCGATGAGCATTGTAAAAGATATATGCAAGAAGATATTCGAGAAATTTGACATCGAACCGGTTCTCCAGGGGTTGCTGTTTATAGACACCCCTGGTCACGAGGCATTTACGGCGATGAGAGAGAGGGGAAGTAACGTCGCAGACATAGCCGTTCTATTAATCGACATAAATGAGGGGTTCATGCCGCAAACAATCGAATCAATAGAAATTCTCAAAAAGACCAGAACCCCGTTTGTTCTCGCGTTAAATAAAATAGATAAGATTTTTGGGTGGAAAAATGAGTCAAAAAACTTTATTGAAAATTTTGAAATTCAGGATGAAAATGTTAAAGCGAAGTTCGAGCAGAGGTTCTACGAAATTGTAAATAAACTTGAAGATTATGGTTTCAGGGCGGACAGATTCGACAGGATAAGAGATTTCTCAAAGGAGATAGCCGTCGTCCCCGTAAGTGCGAAAACCGGAGAGGGAATCCCGGAGTTGCTCTTTGTGATAACGGGTCTCGCAGAAAAATTTATGAATCTGAGGATAACTAACAAATGCCGGGGAATTGTATTGGAGGTTAAACATGTCAAAGGGCTCGGCACGACAATTGACACGATAGTATGTGACGGTAAAATAGAAAAGGGTGACTATATTGTAATTTCTGGTGAGAAACCGATAATAACAAAAATAAAGGCACTTCTCGTTCCAAGACATTTACAAGACTTGCGCACAGAAAAGAAATTTGAATATGTTGACTTCGTCACGGCATCATGCGGCGTCAAGATAGTCGGGCCCGGCCTGGAAGATGTTGTCGCCGGCTCCGATTTCAGGGTAGTCAAAACGATAGAAGATGCGGAAAAAATAAAAAGCGAGATGACTTTAAAGGAAAAATTATGTAAAAAAGGGGGAGAGGGTATTATACTGAAGGCCGACACCCTCGGCGGTCTTGATGCGCTAAAAAATATCTTCGGGAACTTAAAAATAAAATACGGTAACATCGGCGATGTTACAAAAACGGATATAATAAATGCGGAAATAAACGAAGATGAATTATTAAAAGTTATAATATGCTTCAACATAAAACCCGGCGAGGATGTAGAGAAACTCGCAAAAGAAAAGAAGATAAAAATAATTTCATCGGATGTAATATACGAATTGATGGACAAATATAAAAACTGGAGGGAGAGAAAAGAAGCGGAAATCGAAAAAGAAAGGCTGAAAGATGTAACCATGCCCGGAAAAATCACCGTCCTTCCTGGATGCATGTTCAGAGCAAGCAAGCCGGCGATAGTCGGGTGCCTTGTGACCGGCGGCGTTATCAAACCGTCTTTCGGACTCTTTAAAATTAAAGGGGAAAAAATAGAAGATTTGGGCAAAATAAAACAAATTCAGTCAGAAGGAAGGAATATTGAGCAGGCAAAAAGCGGGGAAAAGGTCGCGGTCTCGATTTCAGATGCGGTCTTTGGCAAAAACCTCTTTGAAAATGATGTATTATATACGAACGTGAATCAGCGCGATTATGACATGTTAAAACGATTTGAAAAAATATTGACTGGAGACGAAAAGAAGTTGCTCGAAGAGATCGGAAAAATAAAGGGACTGATTTAATCGGGTCACTGACGTTCAATTATGGCAGAATGGTAGAACAAATCTTCTTCTGTAATTATTGGAAACGTTCTGTTCAAAATTATAGAGGCGGTGCCGCATCTCTTCTTTTTTTATTATTTTAGGTATTTGTCGGCGTTATCTTTTATACCTGAAAATCTCATACGGCTCATTTCTGTAAACCAATTCGAAATCCATTGCGTTGAAATTATTTCTGACATCGCCAAATCTCCAGTACGTTTTGTCCGAAATAATAATATATGAAATATCGTATCTGTTTAATAATTCTTTGCGTAAACTTTGGTTTTCGGTCGTATATATTGTGTATATGTCATTAAAGTGTTGTGTCAAACTTGGTTCTGCTATGAGATTCGAATCGGCCATGGGTTTTCTTGAACCAATCCCAGAAATCCAATTACTTTCTGTTATTGTCCCAAGAACAACGGAGTTTTGCGGCGTATTGTATCTGAGCCAGCTGAACATGTCATACCTCTTTTCATTCATTATTCCCCAGTTATTATATTTCAGACCCTCTGATATCAGGAAACCGCTCGACATTAAAATAATTATAATGGTTGTCGCTTGAGTAATTATTGAGAATCTCGTCTTGCCGACAAAATCCATAAACTTGAAAAGGCCATAACCGGAAAAGATGGATAAAAATGCGGTTATGTAAACATAGCATCTGTCGGTCTCAATTATGCGAAGCGGGAATATAATCAGCAAAATTGATAAAAGGATTATCAAAGAAATGAATTTTCTTTTTTTCACCGAATAAAAGATTCCAATAATGCCGAACGCTAACATTATCGGGCTTAAAAAAGTCAACAACTCTGAAGCGCTTGGCGTGTAGAAAAGAATTTCGTTCATACCCTCTGGAATCGCTTTTGTAAAATAAAGACTTATTATCGAACCATTCACATAAAAAGAGGCAATAAAAACGGCCGATATCAAAAGAATAACATAAAGTGAGAACTTTGTTGTCATGAGTTTATGTCTGCAAGTTTTTGAGTCCAGAAAATTATAGAGCATTGAGAATATCGCGAGCAGACATGCGTCAAATGGCGAAAACAGGATGAGAATCGAAAACGTTGCTATAAAGGGAATTGTCTTGTTTTTGGCATTCAGCAGCAAGCCAAAAAGGAGAATCGGCAAAACGAAATTCAAATTCTTTACCCTTGACCCGTAAACTATCATAGCCGATGATAATGAAACGAACATGGCGGCATATAAACCAGCTTTGCCGCCAAATTCTGTTTTCGTTAACAAAAAAGCGGCAATGACTGCAATTGCCGAAAAAAACGAGGAAAGCAGAATCGCGGAGAACTCCATGCCGATTCCAGTCAGGAAATTGAACAAAAACAGCGTTATATGAATTCCCGGCGGGTATGATGACAATGGCATTATTCCTTGTTTATACAAATCTGCAATATGTATATGATAATATCCGTCAACCCCGACTATATGGCCAGTTGAGAGAGGCTGGTAAAGCCTTAATGACAAGCCCGCGATAAAGAGCGAGAGCAAAATCACCGTAATTTTTTTGGTCATGATAAAAATAAGAATTCTAAATTTTTAAACGAGTGACCGCACCATCTAAATTGTGGCGTCTTTTTCAAAATTCTTTGCAATGAAAACAAAATTATTTCACGAAGTTTTTATAAATTTCGTGATAATTGGGGCTTGATTTTAATTTTTCTGTATCTCTTTTATATACGTCGTCCTCTAATTTCTTTCCGGTTTTCTTTTCCCACTCGTCTATGGAAATACCGTATTCTTGCTGTATCTTGTCGCGATAAATCTCTGGAAGAACATTGAAAGCGCAGAACGGGATTATTTTTCTGTCCGGCGTTGCATAATGTATTATACATCTTTCAACCCTTTGTATATCATAATTGAACTTGTCCTGAAAGTGCATCATTCCTATAAGCATGGACTTTACATGAAATTTTCCCAATGAGTTATAATCTCCGCCGCGCTTTGCTATGTTAATCAAAATTTTCTTCAGGTCCAATCCCTTTGGCTGTTTTTCTTCGTCTATAAATTTTCCGATATTTTTTGCGGCCTTTAGCAATACATACCATTTTTTAATTTGTTTTATTCTTGAATTGTTAATTTCATCTGCCATGCACTGGATGTATTCCAAGAACCCGTCAACATCCACAAACCTCGTTATGGGAATTATCTTTCCGTCATCCCGCTTGAACACATACGTTGCCATTCCGCAAAACGGAGAACATGAAAATTCATATTGCGGTTTCTGCTTGATTGCTTCTACAAGATGCGTAATCGGTACTACACTCGGTATCGTGTAAAAGTCGTCTTTTGAGATTTCTCCGTTTGTCTGTTCTTCGATTTTCCTGATGGCATCGGGTATCGTAATTCTGAATTTTTCTCTTTCCCGTTTCGGGGTCCTTCCGACGAGCGAAATTGGCTGGAAGTTCACACCCCTTACAATGTCAATATTTTCCATGCCGAATCTTATCATGTCGCCGATTTCATGGTCATTCACGGTATTTATAAGGGTTGGAACAAGCACTATTCCTATCCCCGCTTTTCTGCAGTTCTCAACGGCATTCGGTAGTTCGTAATGATTTTTTGGATTGGTTTTTGGCGTTACGCCATCAAAGCTGAGATACAGTGTATTGACGCCCGCTTCTTTGATTTTTTTGGCAAGCTCTAAATCCTGCGATAATCTTATGCCATTTGTATTCAATTGAACATGCGCATAGCCCTCCTCTTTTGCCATTTTTATTATGTCGAGCAAATCATCTCTTAGTGTCGGCTCGCCTCCGGTTATTTGCACCGCATTCGCCGGGACTGGCTTTTCCCGCTTTGCCGTTCTGAGCATCTCTCTTATCTGTTCCAATGTCGGCTCATAAACATAACCGGCTTTTTTTGAATAAAAGAAGCAATACCAGCACTGCAGGTCGCATCGGTTCGTAACGACTATGTTAAGCAGCGCCGTATGGCTTTTGTGGGCAGGGCAAAGACCGCATGAGAACGGGCAAAGACCGCCCGGCGCGTTCGGGTTCTTCGTCCCCTTTCCGTCGTGCCAAAATTTTTCTGCTTTTTTATACATCTCATAAGAGCCCCAATAAACCTCTTCGAATCTTCCGTGTTCCGGACACTCCTTGCTTATCATAACCTTTCCGTCTCTCTCAAATACGGTGGCGTCGAGAATCTTGTTGCACTCAGGGCAAATGGATTTTGTCTTGCGAATTATGTTATCCATAACTTTTATTATTTTTTAAAAGTTTAAAAAGTTTAAGCGAGAAATAATTTTTAATGGCAAGCGCTCAGAAAAAATCTGAAGTTGAAGAAAAAATTCATTCATTATTTGCAAATATAACCTCATCAATAGGTTATTCGGACATACACGGAAGGATAATAAGCACCCTGCTTGTTGAAAACAAACCTCTGTCTCTGGAAGAGATAAGTAAAAAAACGCGCTACTCTCTGGCGTCCATATCATTGAGTCTGGATTTGCTTGAATTTTTTGGCGTAATAAAAAGGGTGAAAAAAAGCAGGGACAGAAAACTTTATATAAAACTTGACGGAGACATGGTGAATGCCCTGAAAAATGTGATATTCTTAAAAATACAGAAAAGCATTGCAAGCGCACTTCTGGAATTTGAAAAATACAAAAAACTTAAAGACAGCAAAATCATGGGAACGATTAAAATATTGGAAAGTGAGATAAAAAGGCTTGAAAAATATATAAATGCATTATCTGTCGTTGAAATACCTAAAAGATAAATCTCGATAAGTTTACATGAATTTTACCGCCGTTGATTATGCGTCGGTGCATTAAATTGTAGATTGGATGCAATATGCGAGACCCGCCGGTCAAGTATGAAGATTAAGAACGGTATTTTTACATTTCGTTCGGAGTTTTTATATTTAATAAATTCAAGCCGTTTTTTAAAATTATGCTGACCGCATAGACAAGCAATAATCTTTCTTTTTCTCTTTCAGAGCCCAAAACTCTTTCAGAAGAATAAAACTCGTTAAATTCTGTGGCCACTTCCAATAAGTATTGCGCAATAAAATGAGGTTTATATTGTTCAGCGCTCTTTTCAATAACCGTTGGGAATTCCGAAAGTTTTTTCATCAATTCTATTTCTTTTTTGGTTTTGAATTTCGGTTTTTTGTATTTAATTGTTTTTGCCTTTTTTAGTATGGACAGCGCCCTCACATAAGCATATTGAATATAAGGGCACGAATCCCCCTCAAAACTTAACATTTTTTTCCAATCAAATCTGATGTCTTTTATTCTATCCTGCTTAAGGTCATTGAATATTATTGCACCCAAACCAATTTGTTGAGAAATCTCATCTTTTTTCATTAGTTTTGGATTCTTCTCCTCCACGATACGTCTGGCAATTTTTATTGACTTATTTATTAAATCTTCTAAAAAGACAACCCGTCCAGACCTCGTTGACATTTTTTTCTCAAGCAACACCATACCAAAATTGACATGAACAAAATTTTCCGGATAGCCCAATAATTTTGCGGCACTGAACAATTGTTTAAAATATAAACTTTGGTCAGAACCGACAACATACAATATTTTTTCTGGTTTGAATTTTTTATTTCTATAATCAATTGCCGCCAAGTCTCTCGTAGCATACAATGTAGTTTCATCCGATTTCTGTATTAATAACGGCGGTAAATTTGCGAGAGGAATTATTATTGCATCGTCACTCAATAAGGCAATTTTAGAATCTAATAATGTTTTGACCATATCTTTAGCTTTTTTATAATAGAAACTTTCACCGAGCTTTAAATCGAATTTTATGTCAAACATGTCATATATTTTCTGAAAATCTTCCATGCTTAATTTGCTAAATAATTTCCACAATTCCACGATATTTTTTTCCCCGTTTTCCAGTTTTTTAAAATACAATTTTGCTTCATCATTTAGTTTTGGGTTTGTTTTTGCTTTCTCATGAAATTTGACATATAAGTTATTTAGATATCTAATGGGGTTATTTTTCAGTTCGGTCATATTTCCCCATCTCTTATAGGCGCATATTAATTTTCCAAACTGAGTGCCCCAATCACCCAGGTGATTATCTCCTATGCATTCGTAACCGAGAAATTCAAAAATATTATACAAAGACTTTCCGATTATAGTGCTGCGCAAATGGCCAACGCTCATGGGCTTTGCGATGTTTGGTGAGGAAAAGTCTATCAAAATCTTTTTGTTGTTTTTTGGTCTTGATCCGTATTTTTCTTTTTTATTTAAAATCTCCTTTAAAGCCAAAGAAGGAAATACATCCCGATTGATGCTAAAATTTATATAAGGACCGTCAGCATCAATAGACCCTATCAAAGAATTTTTTGATAATTTTTGTTTTTCGATTTTCTTTGCCAACTCGTTTGGATTATTGCTTAAAGTAAAGCATGGCAACGATAAATCGGCATCTATTTCTCTTGGCGGTATTTCAAATTTAATTTTTTTTTCGGTTTTTTTCACAACTTTTTTTACAATATCTTCACACTCCTTATAAAATTTTTCTATAACGTACATGAATTAATTTTACTCTTTAACCTTAAAATTGTTTAGACACACTCTTTTATAATTATAAAGTGGGGTTGTCCGGATTCGAACCGGAGTCGGCTGGTTTCATCTCACCGCTCCATCTTGAGCTGGAGCCAGCTTTTAGCTCATCGATGTGCTAGACCTTTATAGACACATTTGACTACACTACAACCCCCAAACACAATTTTTATTATTAGATATACAAATTTAAATGTAAGTAAACGGCAAGACATAAATTCGTGACCAACATGCAACCCGAAATTCATGACGGTTTTATAGTTTATAAAAATGGTTACGGCCCGGTTTGGGTTTGTCTTCACACCGGGCCGATGATGAAAACCATTTCATCGAGAGATGATTATACAGATATAATGGGGGGTATGTGTTATGAAAGCATGGGTGGCACGTTGATTCTTTCTACTATACCGAGAAATAAAATAACGGGTATCGATTTTAATAGAGATGTTCCGCCAATAGATATGGCGATTGATATGTATCCAAAATTTATAAATCGAACGAACGGTTCTGATGTAAGACAATATAAAAATAAATACGCATTTGTAACGAGCAATAAAAAAGACTATTATGAAAGGCTGAGAATTTATAAAGCGTTGTGGTCGTATATAAGAGCTTCTGGAGATTTAATTATATTTCTTCACAGAGAATATGCATTAATAAAAAATTATCCAAGCGTGATGGACTTAATCACATTTAATGATTGCGGAATAAGAAGAGATGTGCTTAAAAAAATAGTTGATGATGTAAACGATTCGAATAAAGATTTTTTTTCTAAGATAGAAAATAATTTTAAGAACGTGACATATATGGAAGAATTAAGAACATTTGAATTGAAAGATTTTTTCGAAACAGAAAAAAGGGATGCCGTAAAAATCATTAAGCAATATGCGGACTCAAAAATTTATAATAAGTTAAAAAACGAGGCAACGAAGAATAATTTTTTGGTTGCGTGCAAATCAGCGCTCAGAAATATGCCAAAACCGTCCATTACATTGGAAAAAATTTTTTCAGCAGAGAGTGCAATAGGACCGAAAAAAGAGATAATAAAAAATGGCAACAAAGTTGCGATCGAAATAGAAATAAACTCATTTATGAGCACATGGTACCCTAAAGAAACCGTAAGCATAATTATTGACATCATTAATAAAATAAAAGAAGTTGAAGAGTATAAAAAACTAGGTTTTACACAAACTCAAATATTGAAATTTTTATAAAAATGTTGTGAATAAAATGAAAAAAGTTGTTGGGCTGGTGGAAAAAATTAAAATAATCGGGAAGAAGAATCTTACTCTATTAGCAAAATTTGATACAGGAGCAAAATGTAATTCGATCGACAAAAAAATTGCAGAAAAAATCGGACTTAAAACCATATCAACATCCAAAGTAAAAAACGTCTTGGGTATGGAAAGACGAAGAGTGGTTGATGTTATTTTTGAGATAAAAGGTAAGAAATTCGTAACAAAAGCCAATATTGCCGACAGAAGTAAATTAGAATATCCGGTTTTGATAGGCAGGAATCTAATATATGGAAATTTTGTTGTAGATGTTGAAAAATCTAATTTCAGTCCCAATGAAAAGGATCTGAGAGACGGTAAAAGATTAGTGATTGAAAATGATTAAAAAATCTTTATTAATAATTGGCGCGAAGAATGCCGGAATAACTACCAAGACCATAATTAAAGAAGCTGAAAAGGTATTTTATAAAGTTAAGTATGTGCCACTCAATGATATAGTCCTCAAAATTAATGAAAAGTCATCGGAAATGTTTTATAAAAAAGAGAACTTAAGCAATTATGATTATTGCCTGCCAAGAATAGATGCCGCTCGGGCGCAGCATGGGTATCATGTAATTAAATTCATGGATATTAAAGGAATGAAAAAACCATACTCTGCCGAGACGGTATTAATAGCCCATAATAAATTTATGTCATTGGATGTCTTAAAAAGAGCGGGTGTCCCGGTACCGGAGACGTACCTAGTTTCATCAATAGAGTCCGCAAAACTATTATTGAAAAAAATGAAATACCCCGTTATCATAAAGATTGTATCCGGTTTTGGCGGACGCGGTGTAATGCTATTGGAGAATCTAGAGGCGGCAATATCCGTCGTGGAAACACTGAAACTCATGAGACAGCAACTTATTATAGAAGAGTATGTAAAAAATAAAAATGAGGATAAAAGGGCTTATGTAATCGGGGGCAGAGTCGTCGCCGGTTATAGAAGAAAATGCAAAAAAGATGAATTCAGGTCAAATATTTTGGCTGGCGGAACCGCGGAATACATTACCCTATCCGAAGAGTTGCAAGACATTGCGATAAAGGCGGCATCGGCCATAGACTCCGATATCGTTGCCGTTGATATGCTTGAAAGTAAAGACGGTCCAAAAGTTATTGAAGTAAATATAAACCCCGGGTTAAAAGGCATCCAACCGTTTGTTAATGTCGCAAAACTTATTGTGGAATATATGGCGTCAAAAGTTGAGGAATAATAAAAAATGTGTTCAGTGATTTTATGAAACTGTGTATTATTGGCCCAGAGAAAAGAACACATAGCAATCTGGAACTTTTAGAGAAAGCGAAAAAATTTTTTGATACAGTATTGTATGTTCCGTTTTCTTTAATGAGTTTGGGGAATGATGAAATAATTTACAAAAATGTAGATTTGTCAAAATTCGATTCCGTTTTACCGATAATACCTAAAAGCAGAAGTTTGTTTGCTTATAGCGTTTTAAATAATCTTAAAGTATATTCACCGATATCACCAAAAGCATATTTTATAACATCCGACAGATTTATAATGTTTAGTGAAATAATGAAAAACGGATTACAGACACCCGAAATTTATTTATTAAATTCCCAGAAATCGGCCCAAGCAATTGCAAATTCTATCAAGTTCCCGATTTCTATAAGATTGTCTAGCAAAGAAAAAGGAATAATGTTTGCGAACAATAACACAGAGCTCAGAGCCATGCTCGATACGTTGGAGACATTCAAAGACACGATTTATATTGAAGAATATCTAAACACAAGTTATCTGCAAATATATGTGATAGGCGACAATGTGTTTGGACTAAAAAGAAAGCCCGCGAAGAAATCTGATATTTTCTTCGGAGAAGGTAAAATGATGGGATGCAAAATACCGGATAAAATAAAAAATGCGGCAATAAAAACGGCGAAAATAATTGGCACGGAGTTTGCCAGAGTAGATATGATAGGTGAAAAAATTTTAAACATCGATTTATCGCCTCCGGTTAAAGATGTTGAAAAAGTAATAAATATGGATATTATTAGCAGATTGCTTGAATTTATCAAGTGTTCTGCCCAAAGGGACAAATCATCATTGTTTGAAAGATTTCTAATAGATATTAAATCGCTCATGAGAAATATTTAATTTAAATATTTATTGTGAGCTGGGTTTGTGGTCTAGTGGCAATGACGCCGCGTTCACATCGCGGAGATCGGGAGTTCGATTCTCCCCAAACCCATATTAATATTTTTATTGTATTGACAAATTATGAGGTAATAAAATGAAAGCAACGGCCATAGCAAATGCAAACATAGCATTGGTAAAATACTGGGGAAAAAGAGATAAAAAACTTGTTTTGCCGTACAACAGCTCGATATCGATGACGTTGGATGGACTTAGCACAGTAACGACCGTAGAATTTTCTAAAAAGTATGAAAAAGATAGTATTATCATAAATGGCAAAGAACTCGTAAAAGATGAAAAAGGCATATTAAATCATATAGAACGAATAAGAAATCTTGCAAATATTAAAGAAAAATCGAAAATTGTCTCAAAATCAAACTTTCCAATTGCTGCCGGGTTGGCAAGCTCTGCGAGCGGCTTTGCGGCACTAACACTAGCCGCTACAAAAGCGGCAAAATTAGAATTAAATGAAAAAGACCTTACAATTTTAACCCGTCAGGGTTCTGGTTCTGCTTCACGCTCTGTCTGCGAAGGTTTTGTTGAGTGGTATAAAGGCGATAAAGATGATGGAAGCGACAGCTACGCAGAATCCATAGTTAATAAAAATCATTGGAATGAGTTCAGAATGATCACGGCAATTGTTACAAAAACCGAGAAAAAAGTCAGCTCAAGGTCTGGGATGGCACAAACAGTTAATACATGTCCGTATTATAAATGTTGGTTAGAGACTATAGACAGGGATTTGGAATTGATTAGAAATGGCATAAAAAACAGGGATTTTTCATCAGTCGGACAAACGGCGGAATACAATTGTCTGAAAATGCATGCATTGATGATTACTACAAAACCGCCCATTATTTATTGGACCCCCGCCACGATGGAAATCATTGATTTCGTTCGGGAACAGCGAGAGGAGGGAATAGAATGCTACTTCACAATAGATGCCGGACCAAATGTCATTGTAATGTGCCTGAAAAAAAATGAAAAAAAGATAAACAAAAAACTCTCAGAACTTGGCGGTGTAATGAAAACTATAATATGCGGGCCCGGAGACGGCGCAAAGATAATTGATAAACACTTGTTTTAAAATTCTGGATAGATATTATGCTACCGATCAAAGAAATAGAAGAATTTGTTAAATCCGAAACTAAAAATGTCGATTCTATTGCACATGATTTCGGTCATCTTAAAAGAACCGCTATCGGAGCACGGTGGTTTGTTAAAATTTTAAATGGTGATAAAAAAGAGCAAGATTTGGCTTATATAGCAGGTTTATTGCATGATATTGTAAGAGCACCTACTGATAAAATATCTCATATAAAAAATGGGGTAGAAAAGACGAGAAAAATTTTAGAACAATTTAAGTTGGAAAAAACAGTTACTAATAAAATTATTGAAGCTATAAAAATGCATGGAGAACCCGGTATACAAAAAGATGTTTTGCAACAATCTGTTTTTCTTGCTGATAAAATCTTAGAGGCAATGGGGGCTTATGTAGTTTTTAGAAGAGCGATTTATCATGCAGAATCATCTGACTTTTCTGGCATGAGTTTAGAAGAAGCGACAATTTACCATTATACATGGAGAATGAAAAAATTTAATCCATCAGTTTTTCATAAAAAATTCTCAAAGCTTATTACTTATCAATATTATTGGCCTTTACATTTTCTGAACGCATTTAAAAGAAAAGAAGAATGGGCTCTATATTTAGAAAGGATTGGATATGAATATGGTAGTAAAAAATTGCCGATTGAGAAATTGATAAAAAATTTTGAGCCAAAATTCAAAGAAGATGAAAAATATAAAAAAGAAGCATTGTTTTATATTCAAGGTAAAAAATTTGAAGAATTCGAAAAAATGATTTAGATAATCCTTAATCAATATTCTCTCCAAACATATCCGCATTTTGTGCACTTAAAGAATTGTGTTGGCGGTTCGTCCGCGGCTCTCGTCTGCCTTAAGAAATAGTAAGCTCTCGTGTTTTCGCATTTGGGGCACATTTTTTTTGTTATAGGTAATTCTAATTTATCTTTCTCAAAAACAAATACTCCTTTATCCTTTTTCTCTTTTTCTACAATTTTTACGTCTTTTATATCGTTTCTTTTCTCTTCATGCCCACATCTCGTGCATTTCATATATATATTTTTACGGCTTTTTTTGGGGACCATTATCGAACCGCATTTCTTACAAATTTCTATTTTGATGATTATCACCAAAAATATATCTTTATTGTAGAGACGAAAACCTTTTAAAGTTTAAAAATGCTTCATTATTGAAAATTATGAGAAAAACGGTAAAAGTTTCCGCGCCGGGCAAAATTCACATGATCGGAGAGCATGCCGCCGTCTACGGTAAACCGGCGATAATAGCTGCCATTGACAAGCGTTGTTATGTCAGGGCGGAAAAGAATGATTCAATAATAATAAAAAGCAGGGAACTATCCTCAGAACAAAAGTTTGAAATAAAAGATGTCTTATCTATAACGAGAAAAATAAGGGACTTGCACAAGCGGTGTAGTGAAAAAAATGATTTCTCTGAATTATTCAAATTGTTAAAAAATGATCAATTTACTCTGATAAAAGCTGCTATCGGCGATATTTTGCTCAGACTAAATATAAATCACGGGATTTTTTTGGATATAAAATCGGATATTTTGATTGGCTCCGGACTCGGGTCATCATCGGCTTTAGCCGTTGCGATAACAAAGGCGATATCAGAACTTTATGAGAAGAAACTTTCTGTCGAAGAAGTAAACAACATCGCATTTGGCATAGAACAATTTAGTCACGGAACGCCATCCGGAGGTGATAATTCTGCATGCTGTTTTGGCGGTTTGATATGGTTCCAAAAATCGGCACCGAAAAACATCATAAAATCGTTGAAAAAAGAAATACCGTATAAATTAAGGAATTTTATTTTAGTATATACAAAAAAGCCAGAAAAAACAACGGGAGAGCTGGTGCAGATGGTGAGAAATTTAAATGAAGATTTTAGAAACGAAAGAATAAACGCACTCCGCGAATTGACATATGAAATGAGAGAAGCATTGAAAAACAAGAACTTCAAAAGAATGAAAGAAATAATAAATATGGCACAAAAAAATCTATCGGAACTTGGGCTGTCGGTAAAAGAGATAGATGATGTATACGAACATGTCAAAAATATAGCCGGGGCGGCAAAACTTTGCGGTGCTGGCGGGGGAGGAGCGATGCTGTGTTATCATGAGGATAAAAGCAAATTAATAGATACGATAAAATCTCTTGGATATAAGTACTGGGAAACCGAATTGGGTGTAGACGGCGTGAGAATTGAAAACGAATAAATTGACCCCCTAGAGAGTGATTGTTATGATACATATTTCTGCGCCAAGAAAGCTGATGATTTCGGGGGAATGGGCGGTCTTAGAATTTTCTCCGTGCATAGTTTCCGCCATTAATAAACGGGTGCATGCCCAAATAGAAGATAGTAATGAAATTTCTGTCAATATAGATAATTTTAATATAAAAAACGTTAAAGCGGAGTTCGATGGAAAAAATTTGATATGGAAAAGCGAAATATCAAATTGGGAGAAAGAGAAGCTAATGTTTATAAAATGCGCGATAGAAACGTCTTTGCGGTATCTGGAAGAACGAAATCGATTTAAAATAAGGACGTGGAATGAACAAATCGATGACATAACAAAAAAAATTGGGTTCGGTTCCTCTTCCGCGTCCGTTGTTTCAACGGTTGCCGGGCTACTGAAGTTTAACGGATTTGATATCGATACGAAAAAATCAAAAAACATAATTTACAAATTATCGAGCATAGCCCATTATTTTGCCCAGAAGAGAATGGGCTCCGCATTTGATATCGCCGCTTCAACATATGGCGGCATTATTGTTTACAAAAGATTTGACCCCAATTGGCTGACTGACGAATTGAAACGAAGGACGCTGAAAGAAATAGTTAATAGGAAATGGAAAGGATTTTATATTGAGAAATTGAAAATACCCGATAATTTTATTTTATTAATAGGATGGACCGGCAAGAGCGCCCACACGCCGTCTATGATAAAACGGATGAAAAAATTTAAAAAAACCAACCCCGGAGAATATAAAAAAGTGCATAAAAAAATATCAAATCTCGTTCATTCATTAATAATGGCAT
The DNA here is from genome assembly GCA_021158665.1 of Candidatus Aenigmatarchaeota archaeon. Lineage (GTDB taxonomy): Archaea > Aenigmatarchaeota > Aenigmatarchaeia > GW2011-AR5 > JAHLMP01 > JAGGUE01. The sequence continues at coordinate 9,979 of JAGGUE010000030.1, read as the reverse complement.
GGAAAAATGAAAACGGTGGAGAAATTCTGAAGATGTTAAGACGGAACGAAGATTATATAAGAGATTTGGGAGAGAAAAGCAATATTGATATTGAAACCGCGGAACTGAAAAAAATGTCGGAACTTGCAAATAAATGCGGAGCATCTGGAAAGTTATCCGGAGCCGGGGGAGGAGATTGCGGCATAGCGGTCTGTTTTGACAAAAAAGTTGCGGAGAAGGTAAAATATCTGTGGAAGAAAAACGGATTACATATCGTTAATGCGGATATCGACGGCGACGGGGTTCGAAATGAGAATTCTTTTTAATTCTTTTAACGCTTTAATTTATTAATATGTCGATTTCAAAAAGAAAATCAGACCACATCAGAATCTGTTTGGAAAAAAAAGTTGAGACGAACAAAACGGGTTTCGATAACATAAATTTTAAGGATATTGACCTCGTACATCGGGCATTGCCGGAGGTAAACCTGAAAGATATCGGCACGGGATGCGTCTTTCTTGGAAAAAAATTAAATGCGCCAATAATTATTTCTGCGATGACAGGCGGGACCGATGAAGCAGAGAAAATAAACAAGAACATAGCGGAAGCCGCGCAGTCGTTTGGCATAGCAATGGGTGTTGGTTCGCAAAGAGCCGCGATAGAGAATCCGGATTTAGAAAAAACATATAAGGTCAGGAGCGTTGCTCCAGACATATTTCTTGTTGCAAATTTGGGTATCATCCAGTTCAACGAAGGATACTCAATAAATGAGGCGAAAAAAGCAATAGAAATGATAGACGCGGATGCGCTGGCGCTGCATTTGAACCCATTACAGGAGGTTTGCCAGCCAGAAGGCGATACGAACTGGGGAAATTGTCTGAAAAAGATAAAAGAACTTTGCACGAAATTGGATAAGCCGATTATAGTAAAAGAAACCGGCGCGGGAATTAGCAGAGAAGTCGCCGTTGAACTAAAAAATACTGGAATTTCGGCGTTAGATATTTCTGGTTCTGGCGGAACTTCGTGGTCTTTGGTAGAAAATTACAGAAACGATAACGGTATGGAAACGTTTAATAACTGGGGGATTCCGACGGCGGTTAGCTTGATTGAGGTTGTAAACTCGGTAAAAATACCCGTAATAGCATCTGGCGGTATAAGAAATGGGATAGACATTGCCAAGGCATTGTGTTTGGGTGCTGACATAGTTGGAATGGCGCTGCCGTTTTTAAAACCGGCTACAAAGAGCGGCAAAGAAGTGAAAAAACTTTTGAAAAAATTAACGATAGAATTAAAGACAACCATGTTTCTCGTCGGAGCCAAAAATATCGATGAATTGAGAAAAAAACCGGTTGTTATAACGGGGAAAACAAAGGAATGGTTAGAATCGCGCGGGGTGGACATCAAAAAGTTTTCAGCGAGAAAATAATTATCTATTCATAATTCTCGTAATATATCCAGCAATTTTATTTCTAACTCTCTTGCCATCGGCCGCATAGATATCATCTAAAATTTTTTTATTTGCTTCGAAGTCTTTCTTAAATTTATTTTTATTCTCTTTCACAAGCTTTTCTGCAATCTTTTTTATGTCTTTTGTTTTTACTCTTCCCGTACCGATACACCTTTTAAATTTTAAAATAATCTAAATTTTATGAGTTCGAATGCGCATATCACAAAATCAATAATAGGTTATTTTGCATTTGATGATAACAAGAAATTATTATTCTATAAACTTTTTAAACCATCGCCGTCCATAATAGCAGAAAAACTGAACAAAGAAATAGATGATGATTTCATAGCAAATCTAAGCGGGTATGACACAAAAGAAGATGATTTTGCAAAAAAGATTATGAGGAAAAAGATTCGAGAATTTTCAAAATCATTTGGCTTCGCCGATAGTGACAAAGCATTAAATAAAATCGTATCAGAAGTCGGTTTTTTGCTGAGCATGAAAAAGATAAAGACGGCGATAACAAAAGATAAGGTTGTTATACAAGCGTCTAACACGTTGGAAAAGTTAAATAAGATGCGGCACATACTTTTAGAGCATTTCAAGGAATGGTATAAGTTACATTACCCGGAACTAAAAGTCGGTAATAAAGATTTTGTAGAGCTCGTTGCCAAATACGGGAAGAGAGAAAACTTCCCTTGTTTCATTCAGAGCCGTGGCATAGAATTCGGAAAAAAAGACGAAGAAATCGTAAAGAGTCTTGCAAACACATTAAAAGAATTCTCGGTGCTGAAGAGTAGCATCGAAAATTATATAAAAGAGACGATGTCGGATATCGCTCCGAATTTTTCTTATCTCATCGATCCATTGATATCTGCAAAACTTCTGTCATTGGCCGGCTCCGTTGAAAAACTGGCAAAGATGCCGTCGTCCGCCATTCAACTGCTTGGAAGTGAAAGGGCGCTGTTCAGACATTTAAGAAACAGGAAGATGAAAGCACCCAAATTTGGGGTATTATACGAGTGCGAATATGTAAAGAACGCGCCGCAAAATAAAAGGGGTAAAATAGCAAGAATTATCGCGTCAAAATTATCTGTTGCCGCAAAAATTGATTTTTATTCCAAGAGGGACGAAAGAAAGAAACTGAAAGAAGAGATGGAAAACGAGATAAAAAATGTTTTGAAGTGAATTTATATGGAAATAAAATGCCATAAGTTTAAAGGAATATACCAGACGGGAAATAATATCGCCACAATAAATTTGGTTCCTGGAATCGTCGTCTATGGCGAAAAAATAATAAAAAAAGGTGAAAAAGAATATAGAATCTGGGACCCGACAAGGTCCAAGGCGTGTGCGGCAATCTTAAAAGGGATAAAAAAATTTCCGGTAAAGCAGGGCTCAAAAATATTATATCTCGGGGCTTCTACCGGAACCACAAGCTCTCATCTGTCAGACGTTATCGGCCATAACGGCATTATATATGCGGTTGAATTTGCCGAGAGGGTTTTCAGAGAATTGGTGCGTCTTTCCGAAAAAAGGAAAAACATAGTTCCGATTTTTGCCGATGCTCACAGAGTGAATGAATATTACTGGGTTGAGGAGGTTGACGTCGTTTATTGTGATTTGGCACAGCCGGATGAAATAGAAATAGCGATAAAAAATGCGAAAGAATTTCTAAAAAGAAATGGTTATCTGATGGTCGCCATTAAGTCGCAGAGCATAGATGTTACAAAAAAGCCGAGAGAAGTATATAGAACTGAGGTCGCCAAACTGAAGAAAAACGGGTTTAAAATCATTGACAAGAAAGAGCTTGAGCCGTTTGAAAAAGACCATTGTTTTGTTCTTGCGAAACTCATATGACTATATGATGCCATCATTTATTTACTTCTCGCTCCAACCTCTCCTTAACCACTTCCCAATCGCCTTTTCTAATGTCCAGACCAGCGGCGGTGGCGTGACCGCCGGCTGATGCATATTTTATACCTTTTATGGCATTTCTAAGCACTTTGCCGACATCTATATTCTTATTTTGATTTCTCGCGCTGAGCTTTATTCTGTTTTTAATTTTGCTCCATATAATAATCAATTTTTTTTGATATTCTTTGCTTAATCTCGTTGCGAGGGGCGACCTAAGATTGTACGGTGATTTTATCTCATAGAATATAATATTTTTATTTGTATCGATATTACTTTTTGCATCTATCATTAGTCTTTCCATTTCTTTCTGTATTTTTCTGTAAGATTCCGTGAGCGTTTGGTTTGTCCATACATCATCCGGAAATTTTATATTACTTATAATCTTCACGATCTCTTCGCAGGAGATTCTGCATGCTTTTGCGGCAGATATCATATCTGCAATCTGGCCAAATAACGAATTATGTACAGTTTCTTGGTCGCATTTTTTTATTAGTCTGGGATATTTTTTCTTTGCCTCGTTTATCAGGTCCATTGAATCCGCTATGTTATAATCGCCGATTATCCCAACCAACGATACCCATAAATATTTTTCCATATTGCAAATCTCTGAGCAGATTTTATATGTCAGGTAAGATGCGGACTGGTATACGGAATTCTTAAACAAAGGGTTATAGTGAACTGTTTTTTTCGAATTTAAGTTGTTTGAAATTTGGTGATGGTCGATTACAAGTATTTCACAATCCGTTTCAATCTTTTTTATCAATGATTTGTTCTGGTCAATAGCCAGATCAAGAAATATAACTTTTGTTGGCAGAGAAAGCCTAATTTTTTGCAACAAGTTTTTGTCCGGCGGCATCGGCTGGCTTATTAAAAAATCGGCCCCTCTACCTATTTTTTGCTTTAAAAATTTGTTCATAAGAACACATGAACAGATGCCATCGGCGTCATTATGAAAAATAGTTATAATAACATCTTTCGGTTTTATTTTGTTCAGAAATGAAATAACCTTTTTTGTCATTTAAAAGCCTCATGCATCATTGATTTTATTTAATAAATCAATTTTTTATAGCTTCATATTTCATAAATATGCAAAATTGTTTGCTCGAAATTCTCGTTGCGCACTCAACCGCCGCTCACTTCGGATTTTTTGCTCTGCATATTCAATCATTCAGAACCCATAAAAATAATCTGAGCGTTCTCTTTTTTCGGTCTGACTATGCTGTCAACCATTGTATCCAGATTGTCCGCATAAAACAAAATCAATGCCTCTATTGTTTTTGGCGGATTCGGTCCGTTTGGCCCAAAATGAGATGCAATTATATCGATAACGTCTTCCGGAAAATCTCTCAGATATAACTCGCAGCATGCCCATATTCCGTGGTCAAGTTTGTTTACAGAAACGACCAGACCCTTTGTTTTTTTGAAGCAAAACATCTTCATTATATCATGCAAAACTGCTGCCGATATAAGGGTGTCTTTATTGATATTGATTTTATAGTTTTCTTCTATTTTTTTTGCCATCTCTATACACAGCGATGCAACGCTGACGGTGTGATCCACGAGACCGCCTTCATAAGAGTGATGAAAATTGCTTGGAGCGGCGAACGCCTTGCCTATATCGATTTTTTTGTATTTTTTGAAGTGCTTGTTTGAAATTTTAATATTCTTGAGCAGGGCTATTGTCTTGTCTCTCAATTCTTTGTCCTCAATCAATTCTGCAATTTTCATGAGTTTTTTTACAGAGGAGTTATTCATATCTCAACGCCAAACTCATATTCTTTTTTTTCGAACACAAAACTGGATTTTCTTCCCCCTAATTTTCCGAAAATTATTTTGCTTCCGGTATCCCTCTCTATTATATTCTCAAATTTTTTAAAGTCAGTTGGCAGATATAATCTTATTTTATCTTCAATTTTCAATTTAAGGTTTTTTCTTTTTTCCTGAACGGCCCTGATCAATTCCCTGACCAGCCATTCATTTTTTAGTTTTTCCGTAACTTTAAAATCCAGATTAATCACGCCGCCGTCAAATTCCTTACCGCCAACGCTTTTTTCGCTGAATATCAGGTCATCTTTCTTCAAAACAAATCCCATTATTTTAGTTTCGCCTTTTTTTTCAATTTCCCGTTTTAGTTTGTCGGCATCCCTTTCCTCCAATTCTTTTACTATTTTTTTAATATCTTTTCCAAATTTCTTACCCAATGTTGCATAATTTGGCTTTACTACGTATTTTGGTTCGATTTTACTGATTTTAACTTCTTTAACATTTGCCATTTTTTTAACAATTTCACTTAAATTTTTCACGCTCTCCAAAACATCCTTGTTTCCGGAAACCGTCAATGATAAAAGAGGGTATCTTAATTTTATCTTTTTTTCCTGCCTCATCGCATTGGAGGCTTCTATTATTTTTTTAATTATATCCATCTGCTTTTCGATTTTCCCGTTTATTTTTCCGTGTTTTGGCCATTTTTGCAGATGAATGCTTCCCTCGTCTTCTTTATTAAATTTTCTCCAGAGATATTCAGCAAAAAACGGTGCGAACGGCGCAATAAGCTTTATATAATTCTCAAATATCGTATTTAAAACTGCAGCGACCTTGCCGCTTTCATTTTTTATGTCATTTCGTATCAAGCGTATATAAGTTCTGCTAAGTTCGTTTACACCAAAATCTATCAAATTACGAACGGCCAAATGTATCTCGTATTTTTCAAGATAATTTGTTACATTCAATATTAAGCTGTTTAATTTTGAGAGAATATACTCATCCTCTGGGCCAAGATTCTTCAATTCTCCCATTTTCTTGCAATATGTATTGTAAAAGTTTAAAGAATTGTCTATTATTATTAAATCGCGTGTGCTTTCGGAAAGTATTTTTTTATTGAAGTTAACTCTGTCTCTCACGTCTATTTTAAACATATAAATCCTGTAAGGATCGGCGCCATAGTCTCTTATAATATCAAACGGGTCAATAACATTTCCAATACTTTTTGACATTTTTTCGCCCTTTTCATCCAACACAAATCTCGCCATCAGAACGGATTTATAAGGAAGTTTATCAAAAACTGCCGTTGACAGTATCATCTGGGAATAGAACCATCCCCTGATTTGGTCTTCATTTTCACTTATGTAATCTGGAACACCAAGAACTTCATACTTTTCCTTTTTTATCGGATAGTGCAACGAAGCCCACGCGGCTGCTCCAGAATCAAACCACACATCCACTACCTTTGAAATATTTTTCATTTTTCCACCGCACTCGCATTTAAATTCAATTTTTCTTATCGTGTTGATATGCAAATCGAGTTTTTCGGGCAGTTTTTTTGCCGAGTTTTCTCTCAATTCTTTTACAGAACCTATTATTTTTTCCTTTTTACATTTTTCGCAAATCCAGATTGGAATGGGGATGCCCCAGAACCTGTCTCTTGATAATGCCCAATCTTCTGATTCTTCAACCCAGTTTTTGAACTGAATTTTTGCGGACTCGGGCTTCCAGAAAATTTTTTCTATTTTATTGATCATCCTGTCTTTTATTTTTGTAACCGCAATAAACCACTGCTCGCTTAATCTCGTTATTAACGGCGTCTTGCATCTCCAGCAAACCGCGCATGAGTGTATTATTTTTGAAGCATAGAACAGACTGTTTTTATTTTTCAGATAATCTATTATCATTTCGTTTGCTCGTTTGACATCGATACCTTCCCATCTGCTTACCTTTTTCGTGTATCTGCACTTGTCATCGATCGGAGAAACCTCTGGCAATCCATAATATTTTCCTATTTTTGCGTCAACATCCCCGTGTCCCGGAGCGCAATGCACCAAACCCGTCCCCATGTCCATTGTGACCATATGGCTAAAATCAATTACCTCTGATTCGGTTCCTTTAACATGCTTACCAGACGCCTTTTGCTTTAAAATCGGTATTGACAAATAGACTTTATGAGCTTTTCTATTTTTCTTTAATTCTTCTTGTTGCTCGCATTCTATTATTGGGCAATATTCTATTTGATCCAGTTCGCTGCCTTTGAACTTTTCAAGAATTTTATATTTTTTGATACCGACCTCTTTAACGACATTTTCAAGAAGTTTTTCTGCCAATATTAATTTTTCTCCATTAACTTCAATTTTAACATAATATTCGTCTGGATGCGCTACGATCGCAACATTTGCCGCGAGTGTCCACGGAGTTGTTGTCCACACCAAAAGGTATTCATTTTTATCCTTTATTTTGAATTTTACATATATAGAAGGGTCTGTCAAATCTTTATAACTGTCAGTAACTTCGTAGCCGGCCAAAGCGGTCCCGCATCTCGGGCACCAAGCAACCGGTCTCGAGCCCTTCACAAGTAGATTATTTTCATATAACTTTTTCAATGTCCACCAGGAACTTTCTATATATTCTGGTTTTTTGGTAATATACGGTTCAACCCAGCCTCTGAACGTTCCTATTTTTTTATAAAGTTCTAACCAGGTGTGCAGACCAGAATCGGTAAATTTTTGGCATTCCCGAATAAATTTATCGGTGTTTTTTTCAATTTCATGTTTTGATTTTATATTTAATTTTTCTTCCACCTTTACTTCAATCGGAAGACCATGCGTATCAAATCCCGGCTGGTACCAGACAGAAAAGCCCCGCATCTGCTTGAATCTTGATATAACATCTTTGTTTATCGTTGCCCTGACATTGCCCACGTGCGGGACATTTGTAAGATATGGCGGTCCGTCGAGAACATAAAACTTAGGCTTTTTCCTATCAAATTCAACAACTTTTTGAGGAATCTTTTCTCTCTCCCAAAATTCCAGTATTTCTTTTTCTATTTTTTGCGGCTCGTACATAAAAGAAATTATTTACCACAAAAAGTTTTAAAATAATAAACCACGCGTTCGCATAGCCGCGAATGAAAGTATTGTTATTTTACAATTACTCGTGAACAAATGTCCGCCTGTGGCTTACCTTTCTGTTAACTCGCCGACCTCTTAATTGCCTTTTTTTCTTCGGTATTGAATTTATAGCAATGCCGCAAATCATGCCGACAACAAAAATTGCAATGTATACGATGCGTTCATTCTCGGTCCCGTGATTTATCGGAGAGCGTTTTATAATTATGCTTTCTGAATCGGCGTCGAATTTTTTACCTTCAAATGCTTCAAGCAAGTTTTTTGAAACCTTTGCAAAATGTTTTGCATTTGTCATGTACAAAAACGCCGATTCTGGGTCATTATCTTTCAGATTTTTACCATACTCGTAATAATTTATTGCCATTATGGGTAATATTCCAACCGTTTGCGCCTCGTTTATATTTCTTATCGCTTTTTCTTCAATTTTTGTAATCTTGTTTTTTATTTCGTTATTGTCCAATCCGCTCATTCCCATTACTGCATCAACGTATGCTCTCGCCGCGATGGCATTAAACAGCGCCGATGGATACGACCCTTCGTTATATCGGTCTCTAGCCAATGCTATCATGTCGTCCGCTTCACTCGCATCTATGCCGAGAATCTTGGCATACGTGATGAAAGACATGGCTTCGGCGATTCTTATCTGTGAAAGGTTTTTTAGTTGGTTAAAACTAAAATTAATTTCTGAGCCGCAAAAATCATTTGTTAATCCGAGCCATTTTAATGATGTGTCCGCCCTCGCATCCGCGTAACTTAAATAATAGACGGAATCAAAATATTTTTCAATGTAATAATTTTTCCACGCGTCCTTCATGTTATTTTTTGCATCATTAATTCGATCTTCCGCAATGGTTATCACTTCTATATCGCTGACATTATCCATCTCATATTTTTTTAAACTGATTTTATTTTCGATTTCTTTTATTTTATTATCCGTATCGCTCATTTTACCGCTCAAAAACTTTTCTCCGTTTTCTGCCTCAAGAAAATTTATTACATTTTCAACGTAATTCAACTGAACGGAAATCATAAAACAATAGCTCGATGCCGAATAATAGTTTTTATTTTTATATAATTCATTAGCTTCTTTTAATCTATTTTCTTGTTCCAAGATTATTTTGTTGAGGTTTTCTTCTTGCCGATATGATATTTTCGACGCCTTTAGCATGGATTTTATATTATTTAATCTCTTTTCTATCTCGCCAAAAAAATCGGTTGACATATCTTTCATTATTTCCTTCATTTTGGTCGTCTCGTTTAATTTGATATGCTTTTCTTCTATTACATATCCGGTCATATACCTTAATACATCGTTTATGTCAGAAACTTCTATCACACTCAAATTCCATTTATCGCGAGCATATGTTTTTAGGTTTATTTTCTTTGGCTCAGATATGGAAATGCCAAACGGCGTTTCCGTTTCGTTCGTTTGCTGTATATAAATAATAGATTGTCCTTCGGGTATCAGAAACTTCGTTCCATTATGATCGGCGACCGCTTGGGCTTTTTCAAGCAATCCGCCCACCGGACCGATAGAACCATCTATATCTATAGTGCCGGTCATAACGACGCCGTTATCGATTGTTAGATTTAACAAACATGCGGCTATTCCAGCTGCCATTGCCCCGCTTGCAGAAGGGCCTCCGACTATCGGAGCGTCGGAACGAACGATAAAAAACAGGTTATATTTATCTAAATCTATGTCAAGAACTTCCTGCACGGCTTCTTTTGCCATTCTTGC
>JAGGUE010000034.1 GCA_021158665.1 Candidatus Aenigmatarchaeota archaeon | reverse complement strand
TTTTAGCATTCTATTTTACCTCCCGATTTACCATTTCATCTAACATGATATCATTTCAACAATCTTTCTACCTCTTCCTTGATATCGACGTCCTCAACCTCGTTTGCCACGAACTCCAGCCTGTCGAACATCTGGTTCCTTTTCACGAACCCGTTGAATATGAAATCCTTTCCAAGCTGAATTCTGCCGCGCAATGCGTCGGCATCGCTTTCTTTAAATAGTTTCCATGCCTCGCCAGTCGATAACCCAAGAACCTTTTCGGCGCTGTTCCTGAACAGGACTATTCTTATGTTTCCAGTCCCGTCGTCGGCCACGCCAGATATCACGAGATTCGGCTCTCCCTTTCCATGAACCTCGCATTTGTCTTTAACTCTTATCCCGCATTCCGGGCACGTGAAAAAGAACATGCTCGTCTGGAATATCTGAACAAGGCACGCGCGTATGCTTGCCGAGTCGCCCTGCTTTATGTCGGCGATGTTCATCTTGCTGTAGAACCTTTTCTGCACTTCGGGTTTTTTTGCGCTCCTTTCGATCTCCTCTATCGTCGGCATTTCCTTTTCAATTTTCTCTATTTTCCCGCCGCCGAGTCTTATCTCCGGTATTCCGAAATTGTCCTTGACGTATCCGTTGCTTATTCTTATCACGTCTCCCCTGTTCAATCCCTTTATGCTGTCGATCTCGTCGTTCCACAGAACAAGCCTTATCACGCCTGTATCGTCTCCGATGTGCAATGAGCAGACCCTTCCTTCAAAATCGTATTCAGCTCCGGTGTCATCCTTTCTTTTTGTCTTGAAGTTCTTTACGTCATCTATTCTCGTAATCCTGCCAACGATGTTTATGTTTTGCATGCCCGATATGACGTTGCACACCTTCAGGTCATATTCCCTTTTCTTTATCAATTCGATTCCCATGTCCTTTGCAACTATGTACGCCGCCCCCTCTTCGCTTATAAGGTTTGACATGTCGCGATGCTTCTGCTTCACCATCTCAAGAATTTCGTTCCTGTCTTTTCCAGTCCGCTCCGCGATCTTGTCAATGATTTCGTTTAGATTTTTCATGGGATTACCTCTTCAAATAACGTGCCACAAACACGGCAAAATTGTCAAAGTCATCTAAAATGTTAGCCCGCGTTTAGATACTTTATCCAAAAAATGTCAGATTCTCTTTTATCGTAATATCTTCTGTCCAAATATCTCGACATAGTTATGTGCTCAAATTCTGTTTTATCTCTTGTGAAAATATGATTATTTGCTTTAATTATTTCATAATTAAGCGAAACCGGAGCTTCGTTCATCACAACCGAATCAATTTTATTCGTTTTTAGCAATGATGTCAGTTCACTTATTAGTTTTAATTGCAGTGCAAACATATTTTTCCCTTTGCATGCGAACCAAACAAATATGCAACTTTTACATGTTTTTGCCTTCTGAAAAAATTTGCGAGCTTTTTATCCGCCATCATAAAAATAAGTTAAATGGAATATTTTTTATATCTTTATCGGTGAACAACAAATATATTTTGCATGTCACCGAACACGACCGATAATTATATGTTAGTTGAGTGAGTTACATAATCACTTTAATTTAATTACTTTGGTATCAATAATAATGGCGGGATAATCCCTTTTCAATTTTGTTATAAGTTTATTTATTTTGTCAAAATGCTTCTCGCACAAATATAGGCTCGCCAAATTCTTTTTGCCCCTTCTTACGGTTTGTTCGTATATCAATATTTCTCTTTTTGGTTTATTTTCACATTTTGGATAATTGCATTTAAATTTCAATTTCCTTATATCAAACATACTTAAAATTATCTCCATTTTTTTGTCCATGAAATCATCTCACGACAGTAAACGCCCCTGGAAGGACTCGAACCTTCGACCTTCTGGTTAACAGCATCGCCTTGAGATAATCCAATCAGACGCTCTACCTACTGAGCTACAAGGGCTTGATAAAAACTTATTTCATTTTAGATTTAAAAGATTTATTTTCAAAACACATCACCAATTTCCGTTTTGAAAATAGGAAATCTGACAAACTTCATTGGCGATTTCCGCAATTTTCAAAACACCTCACCGATTACCGTTTTGAAAACAGGAAGAACGAACGTTCTTTCCGCGGTTTTCAAAGTCCGGTGAGTTTGAGTACCGCGCTTTTTAAAATAATTATAAACAAGGGATTATAATAAATATTATGAATCCCACGGTATCTACAATAATCATAACCGCGCTTGTAATAGTCGCGATCGGCATAGTCCTGAACATAGGCAATCCCATAATTTCAAAGTCCCAAACATCCGCGCAGATTCAGGAAGCAGAGGAGATTATGAAGCATTTGGACAATTACATAAAAGAAATCGCCAGCGAAGGCAACGGCAGTTCAAGAATTTTTTCCTTTACGGCATCCGGCGGGTCTTTTGTGGCAGATGCCCGCGAAGATTCGATACAGTTTAAAATCAATGGACCGAGAACGATGGAATATCTGTCAAGAAAAAAACGCGGAGACCTTTACACAATAAGCGGGAACGACGTCGATTGCAGCGCGACAGCAAATAATCTGATAATGTCAAATTCTCGTCTGAACATAACGTTCCAGAAAAAGGGGAGTTCGTCCGGTTGGGTTGCCATAAACACGGGCCAGAATATTTTAAACATAACGCAAAGGGATTTGGGGATTACCGTTAATTTTACAAACACATCAATAATGATAAACGACGATTCAACGACATCAAACGGGACCGGATACAGCGAGATTCTGAGAACCGGCGACAACAGGCCGTTTTGCATAGCCCATTTTCACATAAACTCGAGCGTTGAATACGATATATACTACACGTTGTTTGCTGGCGCGGACTTTCTTGTTCAGGAGGTCAGGGACTCTTTGACGGCAAAAACGATTACGACAAACCTCGCGTTTCACATCGGCGACAACGACACGATCAGA
>JAGGUE010000036.1 GCA_021158665.1 Candidatus Aenigmatarchaeota archaeon | reverse complement strand
TTTTATCCCTCTTTTTACCAGCAGCCGCATGGCCGGGAACATCGGCGGCAATGGCTTGAATCCCCGCCTCTTCATCTCGATGTCGCTGTCTCTGAAATAACCGTCGGGCGGAAACGATAACGGCGCGTCCACGCAGATTATGTCCGGCTTTATCTTCCGGATTTCTTCCATTATTTCCGCATCTGTATGTAATAACTTTATTTCGGTTTCTTCTCTTTCATTGATTTTCAACAGGCAAAAGCCTGTCGGGTTCTTTTCCTTGCCGGCAAGGTCTAAACCCACTATCTTCATAAATTTATTAAACCCCGTTTTCTTTATAAAACAATGACCGACTGCTATACTCAATAGTTACTTGATTTTTGAAAACGAGCGATGAAAATAAAAGAAGAGAAGCGGTAAAAATAGAGAAAGAAATTTTTTTCACGGTTCATAATCGGACAACTGTCATATCGCACGTCTTTGAGTCCAATTTCCCGTTGGCTAGGCGCCAAAATAATGCTCGGCTTTCATGTAAGGCAATTGAAATATTTGAAGAAAACTATGCTCCGAGCAATGATAGCAATATTAATTCTCTGATGAAATTCGCCAAGAAAATTAATGCCAAAATCCAGTATGTAATATAGTAATAGTGTTTGTAGTCCGCCTTTTCATAATAATATGAGTAAAGAGACCATGCAAAAAGAATTATAATAACGCCGTTGAATAAAACATAATCCGTTGTCAAACTTGTATTTGTGCATATTATAGTGATAAACAAGCCGATGCATGAAATTAAAAAAATCGAGATGGGAATAAAAATAGTTGCAATCCCTCGAGATCGTTTACTCATCTTTATTCGCCTCAAATCATAAATATAGCAACGCGTCATTTTAAAAATTCAAAACACGCCGCCAATTACAAGTTTTGAAAACCAAAAGTCCCGTCGGGCCATTGGCAACTTTTGGAGTTTTACAAACGCCGCATAAATTATATTTATATTCTCATCTGATATATAATATTTTATGAGAGGTGTATCGCCGATAATCGCCATCGTCTTGTTGGTCATGATCGTTATCTCCGTTTCATCCAGCGTTTTCCTGTTTTTATCGTCAACGCAGGGGCGCATACAAACACGTGTCGAAAATGAAACGGAAAAACTCGCGGGACAGATTAGGATCTTATTTGACATAGAAAATATCAACAAAGACAACATTTATATAAGAAACAAGGGGTCCGGCGTGATCGACAAACTAAGATTTTATTTGGACTCAGAACCCATGTATATAAAGGTTGACGACACGTGGACTCTTTCGCCAAACACAACGATACGCGAAAATGAGGTTAAAGAATTTTTTCACAGAAGAATGGCAGGTTCCGACGCGGAGTGCGCCGTCCCGGAAAATTGTAAGCCGCAGATAATTTTGCCCGGAACCCATTTCATAAAGGTCGTGACCGGCGCGTCGGAGCAGAAGATTCGGTTCAATGCCGACTGGTGGGAAAAGCTTTCATTTGAGCCAAACACCCGGGCCGGAAATAAATTTAACATCGAATTGGACGGATTCTGGTTTGACATCGTTCTATATCAACCAATATAATCAACCTCTTTAAACTTAATTTTTCCGGATGTTCAAGAATATCGATCAATGCGTGGAATTCATTGCTCTTCTTTTGGCTTGAACAAATTAATCCAGCCGACCCTTTCAAAGTCGGAGTCGTTTGAAGCGAGGTTCGTGATATTATATTCTTTCATGACTGCCAAATGCAGTGCATCGCTAATCAATAGTTTAAATTCTTTTGAATATTTTATTCCAATATCAAATGCTTTATCTGTTACATCGAGTATAACAAGGTTATTTATAGATTTAATTTCTTTTATATCTTCCCAACATTTTTCTAATTTTAAGAATATATTTGGCTTGTTTTTAAAATAGTTCAATGCCTCTAAATACCCAACATTATATTTTTTAACAATTTCAGAAATCATTAATTTGTGCAAAATTTCACTCAGCACTATAACAGAAGTGAATGCTTTTATTTCATTATCTTTAATTCTATTCAAAAAGTTTTACATGATATCTTATATCTCGGGTCATCTAATATCAAATAAATAAAAATATTGGCATCAACAAATATTACAGAATATTTGCTCAGATCATCCAATAATTTCATAACCAATCATCGGATTCAACTATTTCATCAATAATTTTAGGATCACTCAAATTTATTGAACCGCTTATTTTTTCAACAGGGTCTTTTGTTGATTTTATTTTTGAATCTATTGATTTAATTAAAATCTCACGGTTTCTCGTTTTTAATATCACTTCGCCCTTTAGTCCCGCGCTCAATAAAACCGGTTTTGGAATCTTTATCTCCCCGCTCGGGCTTAACTTCACTTTGTATGTCTCGCATTTTTTGCTTATTTCTTTTCCCATCCCGACCGCCTGATTATTATTACCTCAGAACTATATAAAAATCAATTTCGCATCGCGGCGCGAACGCGGCATCAGGCATCGCCGGCGCGGCCGTGTTGAGGTTTGGCTCTCCGGTTACTTTTAATAAATTTTTCTGGGCTGGAAACTTCTATTAAATCTGCTATTTTGTCAAAATGTGAATCATAAGTAATTATTTGGTCGCATCTTTCTACAAAGGCAGATATTGCATGCGGTATATCTGTCCTGTCTTTTATACTTTCAAACTTTTTCTGGTATAGTAATCTTTTCTCTCTGGATAAAAATTCTATTAACTCCATTTCTTCTATTTTTAAAACATCCGCTATGAATTCTTTTCCGATTTTTCTCGCCTTTTGTTTATCAAAATAATTAAATGGTAAAATAAAGAGTTCATGCAATGCATAAAAAGATGTAATTAACTTTATGTTATTCTTTTTACAAATTTCAAATAATTTTAAAACCGATTCATATCTTTGTTTTTCTATGTTTTTGAAATAAGTAAAAACTGCCAAAACAGTGGTGTCAAGATATATCTTCATAATCAAGCCTCTTTTGAACTTAATTTTTCCATTTTTTCCGGATGTTCAAGAATATCAATTAGTGTGCCGGAAATTATTAGGGCAAGTGTTGATATTCCCTGTTCTTCTAATAATCTTGTGCTTGACCATCTTGCTTTATGGACAGCCTCTATAAAATCGACTTTTCTCAACTTAGTTTCAATTTTTGAATTCCCCATCCCAACCGCCTGATTAATTTATGTCGCAGAAGTATATAAAAGCGTGTTGATTGTTTTCATATTTCATTTTCAATCTCTTCCAGAATCTTTTTGATTTTCTTTTTCAAATATGGCAAATCGTGTTTTACAGCGATCCAAACCCTCTCAAGATTAACTCCAAAATAGCCCCGCATATCCGCGCGGTCTCTTGGTCGGGTATGCGGACGTGTTGTATGTCTTGCCGCCGACGAGCGTCATCTCGCGCACGGCGCCCGGGAGAAGATTAAACCGGCCGTTTTTGACCAATTCTTCATACGCATGTCTCTGTTGTGCTGTTGAAAAAGCATTTAAACGTTTCTCCTATTAGTAAAATTATGAAAAATGGAAAATCGCTTAATGAAATGTGGAAAGATATTGACAAAAGAAGCGATGAAATTCATGCAGAATTTGGCAGAGACTTTGCTAAGTTTGCAAGAAATATAAGAATCCAGTTAGACCTGCAAGAAATTCTCAACAAACAGCTAAACAGCTACGCGCAAACACTTTCAAAGTCAATTGCGACTGAAATTCGTTCCAATGTTTTGAAACAACAAAAAATTACGGCATAGATATGCGCAATTTCCTTAGATTCATCTCTCGGAGCGCATCCTGTATTTTCTTTAAAATTTCGCCTTTAAAAATTGTTTTATAGTCCCATGTCTTAAATTCGATATCATTTAAAACAGCGGTTATAATTATCTTTGCGTCACCATATGAGATATTAGTTTTTTCTTTTAATTTTTCTGCGAGCAAAAGAATCTCCGGTGTAAATACAATTATCTTTGAGCATGACTTGATCAAAATATCAAATAATTGTTGCCTAGTTATAGGATTTGGGACATGTTGTAATTCTATCATTGTTTGCTCAGATATTATTATCTCTATTTCACCATTTTCGGCATCTTCTAATAATTTTCTGCTCTTTTCATATCTCCAGTCGTTTTTATCCAGCGATATTCCAAAAATATTTGTATCAACAATAAAGCATTTCATAGTGAACTGCCATAACACAAATCGGAGATTTGAGGTTATACCTTCCTGCGAGTGCGTTGCCCGAATTGGCAACTTTTTCGCAGGTTACCGAGAAACTCCCGGTAGCCGCCCACATGGCATTTGCGCATAGGAAACGATTCATAATATTTATAGCACTGTTTTTATCCCCATCTATTTCGTTTCCGCAAACGCGCTTCATCCATAACCTAACTCCGCGAGTTCAGGGCATGGGCTTCTTTGGTGCGGAGGTTAAAGTTTTCGCGGCGCGAACGCGGCATCAGGCATCGCCGGCGCGGCCGTGTTGAGGTTTGGCTCTCCGGTTACTTGGTTTTTCAATTTCTATTCCATATTTTTCTTTTAGATATTTGGTT
Source organism: Candidatus Aenigmatarchaeota archaeon (assembly GCA_021158665.1). Taxonomy (GTDB): domain Archaea; phylum Aenigmatarchaeota; class Aenigmatarchaeia; order GW2011-AR5; family JAHLMP01; genus JAGGUE01. The sequence goes on along the minus strand of JAGGUE010000036.1, from coordinate 993 downwards.
AAAATACTAAAAACAAGCCCCGCTTTTTTAATTGATTCTTCTGCATCTTTTTTCTTATATTCTTCGACCGGGTTCCATATTTCTTTTTCTTCGGGGAAAGGATATCTCGGCCTTATCCAACCCATTTCTAAATCTTTATAGAGTGATAGAACCTTTTCCAAAGCTTTTACTTTCAATTTTCTGGACACTTCAACATATATGGGGGAAATAACATGCACGGCTGCAAACCTGTTCTCTAAAATTAAATGCGCTTTAATCGCTTTTTCTGCGCATTGTTGCGCATGATATACGGCATCTGCAAAATCATTATCCTTTAACAAAGCATTCGCACTTTTTAAATCAGCCCTCGCCCTTATTAGAAATGCTTTTGCAAACTCTTTTCTATTCACATTTTTGCCAACTCCCATTTTCTCACCTTATCATAAAAAACGGGCTTCTCCGCATTTACCTTTAATCTAACGTTGTTCATTACCCCTTCAAAGAAAGAATTCTTATCAAACAGTTTTTTATACCCGGTCAAAATCCCATAAAATAACGGATTGCCGATTTCTTGGGAATTGATTATTGCTTTTGGTGTTGCAATTATTGGGAATATCCTTAATTGATATTTTAACAAAATATTCATAACGACATCATCAAGCAATTTATCTCTTTTTCTCCAATCTGCCGGCAAATCTTTAACCACGACCAGCAAATCGATATCAGAATATTTTGTTGCGGTTCCCCTTGCAACAGAACCAAACAGAACCACAGAAATTAAATTCTTGCCGAATTTCTTTTTACATTCTTTTACAAACTCATTAATCGCTTTTTCGCGCTTTTTGCTTATTTCTTTCCCCATTCCGACCGCCTGATTATTATTACCTCAGAACTATATAAAAATCAATTTCGCGCATATCACGGCGTGAACACGGTCGTGAACTCCTCGCACTTGGTCCCGCATATCCACGTGGTCTCGTTGGTCAGCCATATGGACATGTTGTATGTCTTGCC
>JAGGUE010000011.1 GCA_021158665.1 Candidatus Aenigmatarchaeota archaeon | reverse complement strand
TGGACAAGTAGCATAGTAAGGATTCTTTCCCTTATAATCCCATTCATGTCCACATCTTTTACATTTCAATTTCATATTATATAGATAGTTAGATAACTATAAATAGTTTACGGTTGCTCTCATCCCCCACCTAAAGGAAGGGGACTTCCCGCAACCAAAAGTTAAATTTTATTTGGCAGTAAACCAACGATCACAGTGAACTACCACCTATTGAAATAGGCGGCTTCAAAGTCAACTCACACTCAATTGTGCCGCCATTCCTTTAGTTTCACCAAAGGTTACTCCCTCTTGCATACTTTGCAAACTGCTTGGGTTATTGGATGAAGATTCGCACCAACAACGGCAGGGAGGCTTCGTCCGTGCGTTGACGGCATTATCAATCAACCGAAGTCAACCACTCCTTCTAAGTGTAGTTTGCAAAAACTTTCCAATGCACCGTCTCGTTCCGCCTTTCGCAGTTCTTTATTTAAATATTTAAGAATATAAACAAAGAGTTATTAATTAATTTAAGAAATTATGTTGATCGTTATGGCAAAAAATAAGGTTAGAAACATCGGTATCGATGCAAAACCGCCGCAAAAAGAGTGCGACGATCAGAAATGCCCGTGGCACGGTTCATTGAAAGTGCGTGGAAGAGTTTTTGCAGGCAAGGTTGTTTCAAAGGGCGAAAAAACCGTGGCCGTGGAGTGGGATTATTTTCATAAGGTTCCCAAATACGAAAGATTCGAAAGAAGAAGGTCAAGAGTGTATGCTTATTTGCCGCAGTGCATCGATGTTATCGAAGGAGATAAAGTAAGGATAGCCGAGTGCCGCCCGTTGAGCAAAACAAAAAAATTTGTTGTGATTGAAAAGGTGAAGTGAGTGCCAAAATTTTTCGTTTTTAAAATAGATGAAATCGACCCGAAGATTACGGAAGCGCTTATCGAAGCTTACGCAGAAGAATATGGAGGGATTATATACCTCGGCAGCCCGTATGTTATTGCGGAGCCAAAAGACGGGGTGGATAAAATTTTAGAAGAAAGTTTGAAAATCAACGAAACGGATTATGAAATTGTAAACGGAGATTATTCTTTCGATGAAGTTATAAATTGTATTTTAGATAGAGCAATCGATACAAAAACATTTGAAATAAATTTTTACGATCTGCTTAAAAAAATAGAAAGCCGGTGCGAGAAATGAAAGCCGTATCATCAAAAATCACAAAAGGAATAAACCTCGGCACGATGCTGAATTGCGCAGACAATACTGGGGCGAAAAAAATGAAACTAATAGCCGTCAGAGGATATGGGGGCAGGTTAAACAAACTGCCAAGGGCCGGGGTCGGCGACATTATAATATGCACCGTGAAAAAAGGTAATGAAAAAATGAAAAAACAGGTCGTTTATGCCGTTGTTGTAAGACAAAAAAAGGAATATCGCCGGGCATCCGGCGAAAGAATAAAATTTGAGGATAATGCCGCGGTCGTGGTAAATCAAAAAACCTTTGAACCCCAGGGAACGGAAATACGGTCGGCCATAGCAAAGGAGGTTGTTGAAAGATTCTCGTCAATAGGCAAGATAGCGAGCATCGTTGTGTGATAATAAGATGAGCGAACCAAATAAAAAAATGGGTGTCGGGATCGGAATCATGATTTTAAAAGATGGCAAAGTTCTTTTGGGAAAAAGAAACGAAGACCCCGAAAAAGCCGATAGCTTGCTGCACGGCGAAGGGACGTGGACACTGCCCGGAGGAAAATTAGAGTTCGGCGAAAGTTTTGAGCAGGGCGCTAAGAGAGAAATCGAAGAAGAAACCGGATTAAAGGCAAACAAATTAGAAGTTATATGCGTAACAAATGACATCGTGAGCGATGCACATTTCGTGACCGTTGGTTTGCTGTGCACAGAATTTGAAGGAGAACCGGCCGCCACGGAACCGGATGAAATTGTCGAATGGAAGTGGTTCATGTTAAATCAACTGCCGAGCCCGGTGTTTTCTCCGAGTGAAAAAATTATAAAAAATTATATGGAAAAAAAGTTTTACAAGTATTGAGTGATAAAAGTAAACCGCTCCGTCTTTCGCGAGGAGCTCTATGCCTTCGCCGCGACCGGAGCTTCGGCAATGGCCGGTTTACGCAACCCGCAGTTCCGAGGGCTTTGCCTCGGAGACAGACTTTAAAAAACCTCGCAGCCAAAAAACATTTTGGCCGAGCTTGATATGCTCACGTTGGCAAAGCATTGAATAATTGCTTGAATTTAATAAAGTGATGGTCGTGAAACAAAAATTTTCAACCAAATGGAAATCATCCAAGCAAATAAGAAAGCAACGCAAGTATAGGGCAAATGCCCCCTTGCACCTGAGGCAAAAAATGGTGTCGGCGCATCTGGACAAGAAATTGCAAAAAGCGTTTGGCAGGAGAAGTTTGCCGGTCCGCAGAGAAGACAAGGTAAAAATTATGAGAGGCAAATTCAAAGGCGCGACTGGCATGGTGACAAGAGTTGATTTGAAAAAATTGAAAATTTATGTTGATTCGGCGAAACGGAAAAAAGTGTCTGGTCAGGAGGTTCAGGTTCCGATAGACCCGAGCAACGTAAAAATAATTGAAATTAAAAGGGATGACAGAATGAGGCAAAAAGCAATAAAAAGAAAGACATCGAAAGAGGCGGATAAAAAATGAGAATGAAAAGATTGACGGCTCCAAAATTTTGGAAAATTGAAAGAAAGAAAAAAAGGTTCATCATATCGTTGAGGCCCGGACCGCATACAAAAAAGACGTCAATACCGCTCGGTGTAATAATCAGGGACTATCTGAAATATGCCGAAACGTTGAAAGAGGTTAAGGCGATACTGAATAAAAATATTGTAAAAGTGAATGAAAAAATAAGAAAAGATTATAAATTTCCCATCGGATTGATGGATATCGTTTCCATCGGCGATATCTATTACAGGATAATGCCGGATAAGAACGGTTTATCGTTAAAAATAGTAGAAAAAGACAAGAAAATAAAATTGTCCAGAATTGCTAATAAGACGTATATCAAAGGCGACAGGGTCCAGATAAATTTGCACGACGGCCAGAATTTTGTCATAAGCAAAAGCGATGACCAGTTTAAAACAAACGATGTCATAGTGTTTGATATATTACAAAATAAAATAAAAAACATATTAAAGTTCCAAGAAAACATGCTTGCCGTGATAACCGGGGGCAGCAATCTTGGCAAAATAGGTGTCATTAAAAAGATTGAAACTACAAAGAGTTCAAAACCAAACATAGTAACATTGGAAATAGATAAAAAAAATGTGAGGGTACCGAAAGATTACGTGTTCGTCATCGGTGAGAAAGAACCCGTGATAGAAGTATGAATCCAATGAAAAAAATCAAAATAGAAAAGATCGTTTTGAATATCGGTTGCGGCAAAGACAAAAATCCAGAGCACGCGGCAAAGGTTCTGGAAAAAATAACAAACAGAAAAGCCGCGGTGACAAAAACGCACAAAAGAACGACCTTCGGTGTTTCAAAAAATAAGCCGATAGGCGCGATGGTTACCGTCAGGAGTCATTGCAACGAGCTGCTAAAAAAACTGCTCGATGCCGTTGAAAATAAATTGAAGGCATCGAATTTTGATTCATTTGGAAATTTCGCTTTTGGAATCCCGGAATATATAATGATTCACGGAATTAGTTACGACCCGAATATAGAGATGTTCGGGCTTGACGTGTGCATAACGCTCGAAAGGCCCGGGTATCATATAAAAAAACGAAGGCTTTCCGGCAAGATCGGAAAAAGTCATCTGATAACAAAAAAAGAGGCAATTGAATGGGTGAAAAGCAATTTTGATGTAGAAATCACGAACGCGTGAATTATATGGTTCGCAGAAAAGAGGTAAAGAGAAAATTTGGAAAAGGCGCTCACAAGTGCGTGAGATGCGGAAATCTTAACGGCGTGATTAGGCGTTATAATCTGTTTTATTGCCGCAGATGTTTTCGCGAAGTCGCCGAAGAACTGGGATTCAAAAAATACGGCAAGTGACCGGATATATTTTAAAAAATGTGGTGCTTAAAAATGAGACATGACATGTTGTCGGACGTTTTGACGATAATAAGAAATGCCGAATCGGTTGGAAAAGCTTGGTGTGCGGTCCCGTCATCTAAACTGGTGAAGGATGTTTTAAAAATCATGAAATTGAACGATTATATAAAAAAATTCGCAATTGATGATAATAAATACGGAGAGATTAAGATCGAATTAAAAGGTAAAATAAATAATTGCAAGGCAATTAAGCCGAGATTTTCCGTCAAAAAAGACGAATACGAAAAATTTGAAAAAAGATTTCTGCCGTCAAAAGATTTCGGCATATTGATAGTCTCAACGTCGGAGGGAATCATGAGTCATAAACGGGCAAAGGAAAAGAAGCTCGGGGGAAAATTATTGGCATTTATATACTGAGAGACGGCAAAACCGGGGTTGTCCAATAAATCCCGATTATTAAAGAAATTTTTACTCTTTTCATAACCGCCTTTTCCAATTCTATACATTTAACATAAGATTTCAAGTTATGCACAACGGAAAACATTAGTACATGAACATTTCTCGTATGCTCTAATCTGCATCTCGTCCTATTTCCATTCCTTGTTTCATTGGCACCAAATACACCTTCTATTACTCCTCTGTATTGTTTGTATAAATGCTCGGCAAGTTCGCTACCGAATCCGTGAAGAGATTTGAATATTGGTTTTATGTTATGTTCATAACATAAATCAGAATTTTCCCTTCCATAATATGCCGAATCGCCGAGCATTACTCCATCTCTGCATAATTCTGGATCAAAATTTTTTCTGAATACGGGTGAATCGTGTTTATATCCATCTGTTATTTCTGAACATGGAATTGATAATAATCCCTGTTCATAAAAATACTTCACAATAATATGCCACTTTAAATACCGTTTTACAGGCTTTCTTTTGATTTTATGAAATTTCATTTCGTATCTATCTGTTTCAATTCCGGTCGAATCCGTTATGTAAACATAATTCCAGTTACAGTCAATTAATTCATGAATGAGTTTACAGATCCTTTTTACATAACTTACGGGAATCCTTTTCATTGCCCAGCAAATATCGCTTTTAGCAACTCTTTTTCCAATCAATAAAGAAGATATATTGTCCAGACTTCTGTATGACATACCCGTGTATGTCATAAATATCGACAAACAGGCATATTCCTTTGGCAATATTTCGGGCGGCCTTCCCCTTTCCGATATTTCCCAAGGGTCTCCAGCTTTGTTTACAAAGGTCTGAATAACTTTAAAAATCTTCAAAAAATCATATCTTCTTATGGAGTGGTATACACTCCAATAGCCAGGTCTTTTTGTTGTCGGTTGCATAATTATAATTGACCTGGCTTAATAATTATTGGACAACCCCGGCAAAACCCTCTTTGTTAAGAAGATTTTTCTCGAGGAATGTGAAAATATAAAACGTTTCCGTTGCAAACAACCGCCTGCCGCCGAGTAAACCGCTTTCCAATCGCGGCTTGCGGCCACTTTCCCGACGACCGGTTAAAAAGCCGGCGGAATTCTTTAATTTATAGATTTTTATTTCTTTTCATATTAAAGATTAAGTGCTATAAACAGTTTGAAGTGGTGTTGCATGATTAAAAAAATAAAAATACCGGAGAATGTTGAAATCGAGGTTGACGGAAAAAGCGTCGGCGTAAAGGGCGTGAAAGGCGAACTCAAAAGGGACTTTTCAAACCCCATGTTTGATAAAAGTTTGTCCATAAAAAAAGCGGACGGCGAAATAATAATTTCTTCGGAAGATAAAAGAAAATGCGTAAAATCTATGGTGGGAACGATTTATGCGCACATAAACAACATGATAGTCGGTGTTACAAAAGGGTATAAATATACGCTAAAGATTTATTTCGTTCACTTTCCAATGAAAGTGGAATTAAAAGAAGTAAACAACGAAACGGAGATATCGATAAAAAATTTTTTGGGCGAGCGCGAACCAAGAAATGTTAAAGTTAGCGATGTGAAGGTGCAGATTCAGGGAGATTTGATAATAATAAGGGGGATTGACAAGGAAAAGGTCGGTCAGGCCTGCAATAAGATCGAGTCGGCGTGCAAAGTCTGTAAAAGAGACAGGAGGGTGTTTAATGACGGAATTTTTCTCGTTAAACGAGAGGTGGATACATAATTTACAGACGAGAGGTGAATCAATTGAAAAAGAAAAAATTCAAGAGGCAGTGCTTTTGGTTGAAAAGGCTCGGAGAAAAATGGAGAAAACCGAGAGGTAGGCAGAGCAAATTGAAAAAAGAAAAAAAGGGGAAACAACCGGTACCAAAAATCGGGTTCGGTTCAAATAAAAAAGAAAGAAATATGATTATTGTGAAAGGAGAGTTAAAAAAACCGGTTAGAATAACGAATATGAAAGATTTGGAAAAAATAGATCCAAAAAAAGAGATAGGCATTGTCGCATCGTCTGTCGGCACGAAAAAAGCCATTGAAATGTTAAAAAAAGCTAAAGAACTCGGTATAAAAATTTTTAATAAAAAATTCATTGAAAAGAAAGGCGCTAAAAAAGCGTCGGAAAATAAAGAAAAAACTGAAAAAGAAGAGAGTGAAAAGAAACCCAAAAATTAAAGGCGCGTGTTTATGAAAGAAAAATTATTTATATCGGATTCGAGGAGATATGTCCAAGTAAAAGAATTTTTAAAAAACGAGTTCACGAACACAAAGTGCGGGAATATTGAAATTCAAGAGACACCGCTCGGAATAAGAATTGTAGTTCACACGACGGCTCCTGGCATGATTATCGGAACAAAAGGTGAAAAGATTAAAGGCGTGACGAGGAAACTTAAAGAGCGGTTCGATCTCAAGAATCCGCAAATAGATACAAAGAAAATAAAAAATCCGGATTTGGATCCAAACATAATAGCGAAAAATATCGCCATGTGTATTGAAAGGGGACTGAATTATAAAAAAGTTGGCAATTATTATCTGTCAAAGGTTATGAATGCCGGTGCGAGGGGATGCGAAATAGTGATAGCGGGTAAAATATCAGGAGAAAAAGCCAGAAAAGAAAGATTCGCCGCGGGATTTGTTGAAAAAAGCGGGACGAGAGATTCCGTCAAAAAAGGATTTTTCGTTGCAAATCCAAAGCTGGGAAATATCGGCATTAAAGTTTTTATTGTGTTAAAAGAACCCGAAGAAGAGAAGTTAAAAGAAAAGACGGATGAAGAAGCGGACAAACCGGAGGAGCCAAAGACAGAAAAAGAGAAAACCGGGGAGGTGCCGGAAAAGGAAACGGAAAAATCCAAAGATGATGAGAAAGCGAAGGAAACTAAAAATTAATAATCGGTGTTGAAGATGCGTTTTATGCCAGAAAAAAACAGGTGTCCTATATGCTGGGCATTCGGTAAAAAAACGGGAGAAAAAAACATGTTCATATGTCCCAGATGCTCGACTCTGTTCAATAAGTTCGGTATCTTATCTCTTGCAGATATCGAGGAGTTTGAAGACCTGCGATGGTGCCTGACATAATTTTATTTTGGCGAATTCGTTTAATGAAAGGTGGATATCACATGAATACACAACGAAAAATTGCGGCAAAGATTTTGAAGTGCGGCGAAAACAGGGTCTGGTTGGCTCCGAGTAGAATAGCCGATATATCCTCCGCGATAACGAGAAGAGACGTGAAGGCGCTGATAAAAGACGGCGCGATAAAGAAATTGCAAAAAAAAGGTATCAGCAAAGGGAGAAAAAAAGAGGTCATGAAACAGAAAAAGAAGGGTAGAAGAAAGGGTCCGGGAAGCAAAAAGGGGACGAAAATAACGAGAAAAAAGCTGTGGATAAAAAAGATAAGGGCATTGAGAAAATATCTTAATTTACTGAAAAAAAATGAAAAGATCACGAATGCCGCATACAGGGACTTATATAAGAAGGCGAAGGGCGGGTTTTTCAAAAACAAAGCCCATGTAAAAATATATATTGAAAGAAACGATCTGTTCAAAAAAAGAAATCAAAATAACGGATGATAACATGTTCAAAAGATTAAAAAGAAGGAGAGAAAAGAAAACCGATTATGCTCAAAGGCTAAAGTTATTGAAGTCCGGGAAGCCGAGATTAGTGGTCAGGGTTTCGCTTAAAAATGTTCTGATGCAGATCGTTCAATATGAACCGAGAGGCGATAAAATATTAACGAGCATATTAACAAAAGACTTGAAAAAATTTGGCTGGCTCGGCGGATGCAATTTGCCAGCCGCCTACCTGACGGGGCTGCTCGCCGGATACAAAATATTAAAAAAGGGCATCAATGAAGCGATACTTGATATTGGATTGCAAATGTCTACGAAGGGAAATAAAATTTATGCCGCCGTGAAAGGATGCAAAGATGCTGGTTTGAGAATTCCAATTGGCGAAAATATAATCCCGTCGGAAGAAAGAATAAACGGGAAGTCTATTGAAAATTATGCGAGGCTTTTGAAAGAGAACGACCCTGAAAGATACGAAAAACAATTTTCATCGTATCTGAAAAATGGATTAAAACCGGAAAACATTTCAAAACATTTTGAAGAGGTTAAAAACAAGATCATCGATAATTTTAAGGCAAAGGGTTAGGCGTGTAAACTACTCCCCGCTTACGCACGGAGCTTTATAGGTCATAAGACCTAAAGGGTGGTTTACGCACCCTCTGGCATCAGGGAACTTTGCCCTAATGCCAATGTTGCAGATGCATTAAAATCTGCGTTATGGGCGTGATACTTTAGCAACTTGCATAGTTATATATTGCAGAAACAAATATTTAAATGTTTACCTCAATTCCTCTCCACGCTTTTGCGTGGAGTCTCCTTGAGGTGTTTAAGATGAAAGAAGAAGAGATAAAATGGACTCCAAAAACGAAATTGGGTAAAGACGTGCTCGCCGGAGTTATTAAGTCGGTGGACCAGATATTTAAAAACGGAAAGAAAATCAAGGAACCAGAAATAATTGACAAATTATTGCCAGATTTGAAATCCGAAATAATTTACATAGGAGGGTCCCCCGGAAAGGGCGGCGGAAGCAAGAGAACGCCAACAAAGAGAACGGCAAGAATGCACAGATCCGGAAGAAGATATAAAATTTCTGCGATGGTTGTTGTCGGGAATCGAGACGGATATCTTGGCGTGGGAATGTGCAAAGCAAAGGACCATAGAACTGCCATAAGAAAAGCCACGCAGAAGGCGAAACTAAATATCATTCCGGTGCTTAGAGGGTGCGGCTCATGGGAATGCGCATGCAACGAAATGCACTCGATACCGAGACAGACCGAGGGAAAGGCCGGTTCGGTGGTCGTGAAATTGAGGCCGGCGCCAAAGGGAATTGGGTTATGCTGCTCAACTGAAATGAAAAAAATAATGGAACTTTGCGGCATATCCGATATATGGTCAAAGACATACGGAGAAACGAGAACGAGGTCAAATCTTGTGAAGGCAACTTTTAATGCATTTAAAAATTTAAACAAAACAAAATATTAAGTAGTGAGCAATATGCTTATTCCGGTGCGTTGTATTACATGCGGAAAACCGATCGGCCATTTATGGAAAAAGTATCTTGAAGAAATCGGCAAGGGCAGGGATCCCAAAGAGGTTTTGGATGAACTTGGATTGGAAAAATATTGTTGCAGAACTATATTCTTGACTCACAGGGACGTTCTAAAAAAGACCGGAAGGCTTAAGACATAAGTCTTTCCGTATCATGTAACGCGCTCCTCCGATCACAGCACCAGCTAATTTATAATCCAAAAATTCAATTTTACATTTGAAATCAACTCATCGTTGATAGAACCGAAATTTAAAGCAAAGAATCGCCATCGTTGGTTTGC